>JAVEWF010000055.1:0-14779 GCA_034004665.1 Rhodocyclaceae bacterium
TTCCGACGCTTCATCACGTCCTGCAGCGTCTCGGCGCCGATCGCCGCCCCCGCCACACTCAACCCCATCCCCGCCGCCAGCAGCACCGGCAACGCTTTCCGGGTAATTCGTTTCATGGTTACCTCCCGTAAGATTAGGACAACACCAAAATGGCCGTGCGACAACATGCCGCTGCGACAATTTGTCGCGCACTCTATGCCGGAGGCAAGCGCTTATCCTTGACACGAATCAAGCTAGGGCGGGACGCCCCTGATATCCTGCCTTTCCCGATGCCCAAACTTCAGACCCAGCGCCAGTCCTTCCTCGTCGATTCCGCCATGATCCTGGCCCTGATCCTGATCGGGGTGGTGGGTTACAAGGCATCCCCCCTGCTGCTGCCCAAGGCCGACATCACGGCGACGCCGGATCCGGCATGCGATTTGCAGCGCGGGGCCTGCCGGGTGGCCTTGCCGAGCGGCGGCAGCCTCAGTTTCGCCTTGACGCCCCGGCCGATCCCCGTGGTGGCGCCACTCGAGATGGCTGTCGAGCTCGAAGGGGCGAGTGCCGACCGTGTGGCGGTCGACTTTGCCGGGGTCAGCATGAACATGGGTTTCAACCGGCCCGGCCTCGTGCCGGTTGCCGGTTCGGAAGGACGACGTTTCACCGGTCAGGCGACCCTGCCGGTCTGCGTGACCGGGCGAATGACCTGGCAGGCGACCGTGCTCGTGGAGTCGGGGGCGCAGCGCATCGCCGTGCCCTACCGTTTCGATGCGGGTCATTGAGCAATGATGAAAGCCCTGCTCCTTGCCCTCAACGCCGTGTTGCTGCTGGCGATCGTATGGACCGCCTTCGTCTGGGAACCCGAGCCGGACCGCACGCCGCTGCCGGGAACGCACGCGGCCCGCATGGTCGCCGACGTGGCACTGCCACCTCCGCCGTCCGGCGGCGATTTCACGCTCGACGGCCCGACCGGGCCGGTCGCCCTGCACGATTTCGCCGGCAAGGTCGTCCTGCTGTATTTCGGCTATACCTATTGCCCGGATATCTGTCCAACGTCCCTGACGGTCTGGCAGCAGGCGCTTGAGACGCTTTCCCCCGGGGAACTGGCACGCGTGCAGCCGCTGTTCGTCAGCGTCGATCCGGAGCGGGATGGTCTCGACCGGCTCGCGGAGTACGTGCAGTTCTTCCATCCGCGCATCGTCGCCTTGTCCGGCCAGCCGGCGCAGCTTGCCGAGATCGCCGGGCGCTACGGTGCCGTGTTCGTTCGCCAGGAGAGTGCTTCCGCGGGCGGGTATGTCATCGACCACAGCGCACTGACCTATGTGATCGACCCGCAAGGACGCCTCGTGGACACGCTGCCGCATGGGGCGTCTCCGGAGCAACTGCTGGCGGTGTTGCGCAAGTATCTGTCTTCGAACTGAAAGGAGTATTACCGATGAAAACCCGTTTGCTGATCGCCACCCTGTTTGCCGGCATCGCCGCCCTGCCGGCCAGTGTCGCCCTTGCTGCCGGTGTTGCCGACCGGATCGAGGTCGTCGACCCGTATGTGCGCATGGCCCCGCCGGGTGCGAAGGCGACCGGCGCCTTCATGGTCATCCGCAATGCCGGCGAGCAGGATACCCAGCTCGTCTCTGCGGCCTCCGCTGTGGCGAACGTGACCGAACTGCACAATCACATCAACGACGGCGGCGTGATGCGCATGCGCCAGGTGAAGGAAATCGCCGTGCCGGCCAAAGGCGAGGCCCAGCTGAAGCCGGGGGGCTACCACGTCATGCTGATCGACATGAAGGCGCCGCTCAAGGAGGGCGACCATGCCGTCATCACGCTCAGGTTCGCCGACGGCAGCAGCAAGGAAGTCCATGCCCCGGTGAAGCGGCCGACGGCGACCATGCCCATGCAGGGCATGGACCATGGCCAGATGAAGCACTGAGGTTCAGCCGAGCAGGCCTGCCAGCACGTTGGCTGCATCCTCGATGCCGGTGGGGGGCGGCAGGGGCGGCGCACGGGCTGCCAGGCAGGCATCCAGCGCATCGCCCAGCCGCCCCGAGCTCAGGTCGTCGCCGTCGATTTCCGCGCAGCGGGCATGCGCTCGCAGCCAGTCGACCAGACAATCCTGCTCGGGCCAGTCCGGCCGCCGCTGGTAGATGACGGCGGTGCCGTTGCAGGCCGCTTCGGTGAAGGTGCCGTAGCCGGGCTTGGTGACGACGACATCGACCGAGCGCAGCAGGTCGGTGAAGCTCCAGTCCGGCGATACCAGCGGTTCGATGGCGTGCATGTCCGGGCGCTGCGTGACCCAGGCGGCGGGTACGAGCCAGTGCGTGCCCGGCTGCACGGGCCAGTGTTCGACCGGCAGTCGGGTCGGGATGCCGCCGAGGGCGATGAGGCCCAGCCGCGCCGTCCCGCCGACGCCGACTTTTTGCCGCAGGGCGGTGCGACGTTCGCGTCCCAGGCGGGCGATCGGCCCGATCGTCATTTGTCGCTCAAGGCAGGGCATCGGCATGCCGGGCGTCGTGCGCAGGAAGAGGGCGCTGCGGTAGGCGGCGAGCATCTCGGCATGGATGGGCTTCGCCCAGGCTTCGCCGCCGTAGTAGTGCCGGAAGAGATCGGCCCAGTTGAGCGAGCACAGCGCGACGGCCGGGATGCCCGCCTGTGCGGCAGCGGCCAGCGGCAGGTAGGCGACGTCCGAAAAGACCGCGTCGACCTGGAGGGTGCGTAGCCGCGCCGCCTCGTCGGCCACCCGTTGCGAAAAGTCGGCGTGGGCGACACGGTAGGTAGCGGCGGTGGCGGCATGGTCGATGGTGAGCGCATCGACCATCGCATAGCCGAAGTCGCTAGCGCCGGGAATGTGCGAGAAGGGGACGGCGATCCGCTGGCGCAGCCGGTCGTCCGGCAAGCTGCTGCGCACCGTCAGTCGCAGACCCGGCAGGCGTTCGTGCAGGCGGTTGAGGATGGGGGCGGCCTGGGCGAGATGACCGAGGCCGTGCGCCGAAATATCGGCGAACAGGTGGCGAGGCATCAGTAGGATTGCGCCCGATCGGTTTCGCTGGCGATGGCGATGAAATGGGCGAGCCGCCGGGCATCGAGGGTTCCCTCCGCCACTGCCGTCTTGATCGCGCAGCCGGGTTCGTTCTCGTGGCGGCAGTCGCGATAGCGGCAGTGGCCGAGCAGGGGCACGAACTCGGCGAAGCCGAGCTCGATCTCTCCGCGGCTGAGGTGGGCGAGGCCGAAGGCCTGCAGGCCGGGCGAGTCGATCAGCGTGCCGCCGCCGGGCAGCTGATACAGGCGGGCGTGCGTCGTGGTGTGCTTGCCGGAGTCGAGTGCGGTCGAGATTTCGCGCGTGGCCGCCGACGCTTCGGGCACGAGCGCATTGACCAGGGTCGACTTGCCCATGCCGCTCTGGCCGACCAGTACCGAGTGCTGGCCGGTCAGCCATGCTTGCAGCGGTCCGGCATCGTGCGTGGCGCTGAGTTCGACGACCGGGATGTCGAGGCGGGCGAAGGCGGTCAGTTGCGCGCGAGCCGCGGGCAGCCCGGCGGCCAGGTCGCATTTGTTGAGGACGATGACGGTGCGCAGGTGCTCGTGGGTCGCCGCGACGAGCGCACGGGAAATCAGCTCGTCGGAAAACCCCGGTTCGGTGGCGACGACCAGCACGATCTGGGTCGCATTGGCCGCGATGATCTTTTCCTTCCACTGGTCGCTGCGGTAGAGCAGCGAGCGGCGTGGTTCGTGGCCGAGGATCTGCGCTTCGCTGTCGTGCAGCGGGCCGAGCATGACGCGGTCGCCGCAGGCGTAGGGACTTTTCTTGCCGCGCGGGATGCCGTTGACGACACGACCGTCTGGGAGGGCGACCTCGTAGTGACGGCCGTAGGCGGCCGTGACGATGCCGGGCAGATTCACGGTGCCAGGCTGCGCAAATGGGCGATGCGCTGGCTCGCCGGCGGGTGCGAGTCGTAGAACAGGGAGTGCAGCGGATCGGGCGTCAGCGTCGCGGCGTTGTCGCGATACAGCTTGACGAGCGCGGCGACCAGGTCGCCGCCGTTGGACTGCCGAGCGGCATAGGCGTCGGCCTCGAACTCGTGCTGGCGCGAGTGCCAGGACATCAACGGGCCGAGAGGAAAGGTGAACACCGGCAGTATCAGCGAGAACAGGATCAGCGCCATCGCCGTATCGGGCGCCGTCTCGCCGGAGCCGACATTCAGTCCCGCGTAGAACCAAGGCTGGTCGATCAGCTGGCCCAGCAGCCAGAGCAGCGCGAGCGACAGGGCGGACATCACCGCGATGCGCTTGACGATGTGGCGACGCTTGTAATGGCCGAGTTCGTGGGCGAGTACGGCCTCGACCTCGCCGGGCGCGAGTTTTTCGATCAGCGTGTCGAAGAAGACGATGCGCTTGCTGCGGCCGAAACCGGTGAAGTAGGCATTGCCGTGTGCCGAGCGCTTCGATCCGTCCATCACGAACAGGCCCGAGCTGGCGAAGCCGCAACGGGCCAGCAGGGCTTCGATGCGCGCCTTGACCTCGCCTTCGGCGAGCGGTGTGAATTTGTTGAACAGCGGGGCGATCACGGTCGGATAGAGCCACAGCACGAGCAGGTTGAAAGCCAGCCAGGTCATCCAGACGGTCAGCCACCAGTGAGGGCCCATCGCATCCATCAGCCACAGCACGAGCAGCAGCAGCGGGGCGCCGATCAGCACGCTGAGGATCAACTGCTTGAACAGGTCGGCCACGTAGAGGCCGGGCGTCATCTTGTTGAAGCCGAAGCGAGCCTCCAGCCGGAACGTCCGGTAGAGCGAAAAGGGCAGACCGACCAGAAAGCCGGCGATGCCTACGCTGGCGAACAGGGCGAGTCCATAGGGATGGGAGGCCGCGCCGAATTGCGCCTGCCAGAAGACGGCGAAAGCGGCGAGCAGTCCGCCGTGGGTGAACAGCAGCAGCAGGGCGACGTCGGCGGCCAGCTCCGTCAGTCCCAGGCGCAGCTTGGCGTTGGTGTAGTCGGCGGCCTTGTGGTGATCGGCGAGCGGGATGCGGTCCGCGAATTCGGCCGGGACGGCATCGCGATGCGCCGAGACGTGGCGCATCTGGCGCAGCGCCAGCCAGACGCGCAGGCCGGTGGTGACCGCCAGCATGGCGAGGAAGAGGAAGGAAAAGGCTTCAGCCATCGGTCGTCTGCGCAGGCAAGTGTGCCAAAATGCCGGAAGGTAATTTTTTGAAGGCGCGCAGTATGGCACAGGATCAGAATGCCCTCGTCTGGCTGGACATGGAGATGACCGGACTGGATCCGGACAATGATCGGATCATCGAATTGGCGATGGTGATCACCAATTCGCAGCTGGAGATCGTCGCCGAAAGCGCCATGTGGGCGGTGCATCAGCCCGACAGCGTGCTCGACGGGATGGACGACTGGAACAAGAAGACGCACGGCAAGTCCGGCCTGATCGAGCGCGTTAAGGCCTCGGTACTCGCCGAGGGAGAGGTCGAATCACAGGCGCTCGATTTCCTAAAGCGGCATGTGCCGGCGGGAAAATCGCCGATGTGCGGCAATTCGATCTGCCAGGATCGCCGCTTCATGGCGCGTTACATGCCGAAGCTCGAAACCTATTTTCATTACCGCAACCTCGACGTTTCGACGCTCAAGGAATTGTGCAAACGCTGGACGCCCGAGATTGCCAAGGGCGTCAAGAAGGGCGGCAAGCACGAGGCGCTTGCCGACATCCACGAGTCGATCGAGGAACTCAAGTACTACCGGGAGCACTTCCTGAAAGTCTAGGGCTCGCGGCGTTCGAGATACCAGCGTTCCTTGCGGTCGCTCGGTCGGCCCCCGTGCCAGATTTCCGTCCATCCTGACGGCGTGGGGCGATCCATGCCCGCGATGGTGAGACGCAGGCTGCACGGGTTGCCATGGCTGCCACGGGCTGCGGCCGTTGTGCGAATGCCCGCGAAATAATCGAGCGAGGCGCGCTGCGCCGGGCCGAGTCCGGCACGCTCGATGCAGTCGATCTCCGCGGGAAACGCTGCCTGCAGTGATTGCGCGACGGGCCGGTAGGACTTGGCATGATCGACCCACGAAAACCACAGCGAAGCGATCAGAGCCCAGAACAGCGTGGTGCCGCCCGCCCATTGCAGACTGGCGCGCCACGGGGTGCGGGCGAGGCGCCAGGCAATCAGCCAGGCCAGCGTGACCACGATCGCGAAGGCGAGCGCGAGGAAAGAATAGTGCACCTCGTGCCCGGGCGCGATCTTCTCGAAGTTGCGGGCGATGCGTGGCGGCCAGTCGAGTGCCTGGGCGCTGGCACCGAGCCAGATCAGTATGGCCGCGAAACTGAAGGTGGTGAGCCCGAACCAGCTGAAGGCGCTGGCGGCGCCCCTGCGCAGGCGGTCGGCACCGGCGGATGCGAGGAGGGTGAGCGGGATCAGCATGACCAGGACGCCAAGGCTGCGGGCCGGACCGCTTAAAGACCAGGCGAGGGAGATGACCGCGCCCAGCGCCGGCAGCGCCAGTGCACCTGGCTCGCGACGGTGGATCCAGAGGCTCCAGCCGGCCAGCGGCAGGACGGGCCAGGTCGACCAGGCCAGCAGTTCGGCATGACGGAGGCCGGGCAGGCTGCGTGCGGCGGTGGCTTCGGCGAATTCGTTGTGCCACCAGCTGGTCCAGAGAGCCGGCGAGTGGCTGTTCAGGGCAAGCGGCCAGCTTGCGCCGATGACGATGGCCACGGCGAGGGCGAGGAACAGGGATGTCCAGGCGCGACGAAAAATCGGCGCCGGCAGGACGGCGACGCCCATCAGCACGCCGACCAGCCCGTGCGCGAGGAAGGCCAGCCCCAGACCGGCGCCCAGCAGCAGCGCTCCGCGCGCCTTGCCAAGGAGGATCAGGCCGCCACCCCACCAGGCGACGGCGGCGAAGGCGAGTCCGGCGATGGCGGGCTGGGCGTCGTGGATCGGTGTCAGCAGGCCGAGCGTGCCGATGGCCAGCAGGGGCGCGAGCCGACCGGCCGGCGCTCCGTGAAAGGCCCGTGCCGCACCGGCGAGGGCGACGAGGAGCAACGTGCCGAACAGCGGGCTCGCCAGTCGGGCGGCATCGTGGAATTCGAGGTGGCCGTCGAGCAGACGGCCGAGCGATGCGGCGACCCAGTGGTATAGCGGTGGCGTGTGCGGCCAGGGCTCCCCGGCGATCTGCGGAAACAGCCAGTCGCCCCCCTGCAGGAAAGCGTGCGCGATGCCGATGTGGATGGCATCTTCGGTCTTCCATGGATCATGCCCGACGACGCCGGCCAGCAGGTAGATGCCGGCCAGCAGCCACAGGACGGCGAGCGGCACGGGCGGCGAGCGATCGCGCAGCGAGCTGAAATTCATGGCGGAGAAAAAACAAAAGGCAGCCGAAGCTGCCTGGAGGCAAGGGCAGCCTCAGCCGCCTCGCGCATGGGACGTCCGCCGCTCAGGCTGCAGCGCCGGGACGCTTGTACTTCTGCTTGAAGCGCTCGACGCGGCCGGCCGTGTCGACGATCTTCTGCTTGCCGGTATAGAAAGGGTGGCAGGCCGAGCACACTTCGATGTGCAGGGGCTTGCTGTTGGTGGAGCGCGTCGTGAACTTGTTGCCGCAGCTGCAAGTCACCTCGATCTCGTTGTAGTTGGGGTGGATGCCTTCTTTCATTTCGGTGTCCTTTGATTCGGTGGCGCTTGGGTGGTTTCGCGTCGGCGGAAAAGCCGCGCATTATCCTGAAAATCCCGTGGGAAATCAACAGCCGTGATTAACCGCCACGGCGCATCGCGTCGAAAAATTCGCTGTTGTTCTTGGTGGCCTTGACCTTGTCGAGCAGGAACTCCATCGCTTCGAGGTCGTCCAGTCCGTAGAGCAGCTTGCGCAGCACCCAGACCTTCTGCAGCACGTCCTGCTTCTGCAGCAGTTCCTCGCGGCGCGTGCCGGAACGGTTGACGTTGATCGAGGGGTAGACGCGCTTCTCGGACATGCGGCGGTCGAGGTGGATCTCGGAGTTGCCGGTGCCCTTGAATTCCTCGTAGATCACCTCGTCCATGCGGCTGCCGGTGTCGATCAGCGCGGTGGCGATGATAGTCAGCGAGCCGCCTTCCTCGATGTTGCGCGCGGCGCCGAAGAAGCGCTTGGGCTTCTGCAGCGCGTTGGCGTCCACGCCGCCGGTCAGCACCTTGCCGGAGGCGGGTTGCACGGTGTTGTAGGCGCGGGCGAGACGGGTGATCGAGTCGAGCAGGATCACCACGTCCTTCTTGTGCTCGGTGAGTCGCTTGGCTTTCTCGATGACCATCTCGGCGACCTGCACGTGGCGCGTGGCCGGTTCGTCGAAGGTCGAGGCGACCACTTCGCCGCGCACGGTGCGCGTCATCTCGGTCACTTCCTCGGGGCGTTCGTCGATCAGCATGACGATCAGTACCGCGTCGGGATGATTGGCCGAGATGGCGTGGGCGATGTGCTGCAGCATCACGGTCTTGCCGGATTTCGGCGCGGCGACCAGCAGGCCGCGCTGACCCTTGCCGATCGGCGCGATGATGTCGATCACCCGGCTGGTGATGTTTTCCTCGGCCTTGATTTCGCGCTCCAGCCGGAGATGTTCGGTCGGGTGCAGCGGGGTCAGGTTCTCGAAGAGGATCTTGTTCTTGCAGACCTCGGGCGACTCGCCATTCACCTGGTCGAGCTTGACCAGCGCGAAGTAGCGCTCGCCATCCTTCGGCGTGCGGATTTCACCTTCGATGGTGTCGCCGGTGCGCAGGTTGAAGCGGCGGATCTGCGAGGGCGAGACATAAACGTCGTCGGGGTTGGCGAGATAAGAAGTGTCGGCCGAGCGCAGGAAGCCGTAGCCGTCGTTCATCACTTCCAGGCAGCCGTCGCCGTAGATGACCTCGCCTTTCTTGGCGTGCTCCTTGAGGATGGCGAAGATGAGTTCCTGCTTGCGCAGGCGGTTGGCACCTTCGATGCCAACGGTGGTGGCCATGTCAATCAACTGGCTGACATGGTGGTTCTTGAGTTCGGAGAGATGCATGGCTTGAGCCTGATGAGCGGGGCCGGGATGCCCGGATGGGAGCGTGGAGTCGTGCGGGGGGAGGGGTACTGCGGTTCAGGCGGGTGGAGGGCCTGAAGCCCGAAACCGCGGGCAGGCGGGGTGGTTCGTCTGCGTGCTGCGGGAATTCGGGCGGACTGTAAAGGGATCAGAGGTTGCTGTCAATAAAGGCGGTCAACTGCGATTTGGAGAGCGCACCGACCTTGGTGGCTTCGACGTTGCCGTCCTTGAACAGAATCAGGGTCGGGATGCCGCGGATGCCGTACTCGCCCGGTGTCTTGGGGTTCTCGTCGATGTTGAGCTTGGCGACTTTCAGGCGACCGCCATAGTCCTTGGCGACTTCGTCGAGGATCGGGGCGATCATCTTGCAGGGGCCGCACCACTCGGCCCAGTAATCGACCAGGACGGGGACGGGGGATTCCAGAACGTCGCTCTTGAAGCTGGCATCGGTGACGTATTGGATATGTTCGCTCATGGGTGCCTCTTTGCAGGAAAGTCGGGAAAAAAGATGCGGAATCCTAGCAGAAATGGGTTCCTAAACAAAACCGGCGCCGCATCTTGCGATGGGCGCCGGTCTCTATTGCGGATGGGCTATCAGGCAGCGGCCTTTTCTTCACCGGGGATGAAGAAGCTCCAGACATACACGAGCAGGCCGACCAGGAAGGCCACGCCGCTCCACTCGCGCATCCAGTAGAACAGGGCGACGTTGTCCTGGGCCACCATGAAGGGCAGCGGCGAGTCGGAGACGCGCTGCAGCCAGACCTGGAGGATGCCGGCGGCGGTGAGGAACAGCGTGATGAACACGATGGCGATCGTCATCAGCCAGAAGGCCCACATCTCGGCGACCTGCGCCTTGTTGCTGTTGGCGGCACGACCGCGCATCAGCGGCATCGCGTAGCTGATGATGGTCAGGTTGGCCATGACGTAGGCACCGTAGAAGGCCATGTGGCCGTGGGCAGCGGTGATCTGCGTGCCGTGCGTGTAGTAGTTCACCGGAGCCAGGGTATGCAGGAAGCCCCACACGCCCGCGCCGAGGAACGCCATCACGCCGGTGCCCAGCGCCCACAGCGTTGCAGCCTTGTTCGGATGCTCGCGGCGGCGGCGGTTCACCATGTTGAAGGCGAACAGGGTCATGGCGAAGAACGGGATCGGCTCAAGGGCGGAGAAGATCGAACCGATCAGCTGCCACGATTCCGGTGTGCCGATCCAGTAGTAGTGGTGGCCGGTACCGAGGATGCCGGTGATCAGCGTCAGGGTGACGATGACGTACAGCCACTTCTCGATCACTTCGCGGTCGACGCCGGTGACCTTGATCAGGACGAAGGCCAGGATCGCACCGAGGATCAGTTCCCAGACGCCTTCCACCCAGAGGTGAACCACCCACCACCAGTAGAACTTGTCGCGCACGACGTTGTGGGGGTTGTAGAAGGAGAACAGGAACATGATGGCGAGGCCCCACAGGCCGATCAGCAGCACCGTGGCGATGGAGGTCTTGCGGCCCTTCAGCACCGTCATGGTGATGTTGAAGAGGAAGGCCAGTGCCACGACGACGATACCCGCCTTGGTGAGCAGCGGCTGTTCGAGGAACTCGCGGCCCATGGTCGGCAGCAGGTCGTTGCCGGTCATCTTCGCCAGCGTGGCGTACGGGACCGTCAGGTAGCCGACGACGGTGAGACCGGCGGCGACGAGAAAGATCCAGAACAACGCGATGGCGAGGCCCGGGCTGTGCAGCTCGGTCTCGGCTTCCTCGGGGATGAGGTAGTAGGCCGCGCCCATGAAGCCCATCAGCAGCCAGACGATCAGTGCGTTGGTATGCACCATGCGGGCCACGTTGAAGGGGATGTGCGGGAAGAGGAAGTCACCCCAGACGTACTGCAGACCCATGATGAGTCCGAACAGGATCTGGGCGACGAACAGTGCGATGGCCGCGATGAAATACGGCTTCGCGACGGCTTGGGATTTATATTGCATAGTTATCTCCTAGGTCGGTCCGTATCAGCCCTGGATGTTGGGCGGCCACTTGGCGGTGTCGATTTCCGACACGTATTCGAGGAAGGCAGCGATTTCCTTCAGCTGCTGTTCCGTGAAGTTGAACTGGGGCATGCTGCGACGGCCCGGTACGCCTTCCGCCGGACGCGACTGGATGAAGCCCATGACGGCTTCCTTGCTGCCCAGGCGCTTGACGACGTTACCCAGCTCGGGCGCGAAGTAGGCACCTTCGCCCAGCAGGGTGTGGCAGCCGATGCAGTTGTTGGTTTCCCAGAGTTTCTTGCCGGCGACGACCATCGGGTCGGCCAGCATTTCGCGCTTGTCGCGCTTGGGAATCACCTGCTCGGTCTGGTAGGTGAGCGCCAGAAACACCAGCAGGAAGAACAGCGTCCCGCCATAAAAGATGTTTCGGGCGGTCGAGGTGGTAAATGCTTCGCTCATAAGGCCCCCTTTATTAACGATAGCCACGGAATGCGGCGTGCCGCGACTCTACGGAAGGGGGAGGGGCGATTCCTTGATGGCGGTCAATTACCCGGCGGGCAGCAATGCCGATCAAATATTCGTATGAAAACAATCACTCAGGTGATGTGTATGACCAAACGAATAGGGCCCGCCGAAGCGGGCCCTCGACGGCGGAAAACAGGTTGCTCAGGCCGCCGCCTGCATCGGGATGCTGTCGCTGCGATGCGAGATGCGGTTGCGGGCATCGACGTAGATCAGGTCGGGCTCGTGCCTGGCCAGCTCGACTTCGCTGAAGGCGGCATAGGTGCAGATGATCAGCAGATCGCCGGGCGCGGCCAGACGTGCGGCGGCACCATTGACGGAGATCGTGCCGCTGTCGCGTTCGGCGCGGATCGCGTAGGTGGAGAAGCGCTCGCCGTTGTTGATGTTGTAGATCTCGATCTGCTGGTATTCGCGGATGTCCGCGGCCTCCATCAGGTGTTCGTCGATGGCGCAGGAACCTTCGTAGTGAAGCTCGGCCTGGGTGACGGTGACACGGTGCAGCTTCGATTTCAGCATGGTCCGTTGCATGGGCACTCCGTTGGGCTGGGACGGGTCGGTATCAGGCTTCCAGATTGTCGATCAGTCGCGTGTTGCCCAGTCGGGCGGCGGCGAGGACGACCAGCTCGGAATCCTGCGGGGCTGGCGATTGTAGATCAAGTTTTCGCCGCACTGCAACATAATCGGGCGCCCACCCGTGGGCCTGCAATTCCGCGGTGGCGTCGGTCTCTAGCAGCGCATGGTCGTTGTTGCCGGCGCGCAGGGCGGTTACCACTTTAGTCAGGACTCGATGCAGGCGGGGCGCTTCGGCGCGCTCGGCGTCGCTGAGGTAGCCGTTGCGCGAGGACAGCGCAAGGCCATCCGGTGCACGAACCGTCTCGCCGGGGATGATTTCGATGGGCAGGGCGAACTCGCGCACCATCGCGGACAACACCATGAACTGCTGGAAGTCCTTCTTGCCGAACAGCGCGGCATGGGGCCGGACGATGCCGAACAGCTTCATGACCACCGTCGCGACGCCGCGGAAATGGCCGGGGCGGAATTCGCCCTCGAGGATGCCGGCATGCTCGGCAGGCGGCTCGACGACGTAGCGCTGCGGTTCCGGATACAGCTCTTCCTCGCTTGGCGCGAAGAGGTGGTCGACGTCGGCGGCCACAAGCTTCTCGCAATCCGCGCCGAAGGTCCGCGGATACTTGTCGAAATCCTCGCCGGGCCGGAACTGCAGGCGATTCACGAAGATCGAGGCGACCACGCAGTCGCCGTGCGCGCGAGCCTGCTGCATGAGCGCGATATGGCCCTCGTGCAGGTTGCCCATGGTCGGAACGAATACGATCCTTCCGGCATTCGCGAGCGCCGCCCGCGTGGCGGCGATGGTGTGGTGGATCTGCATGTCAGTAGCAGTGTTCGGGTGCGGGGTAGCTGCCGTCCTTGACGGCGGCGACGTAGGCCTGCACGGCGCCTTCGATGCTCTGCGCCGTCGCCATGAAGTCCCGGACGAAGCGGCCCTTGCGGCCGGGATAGAGGCCCAGCATGTCGTGCAGCACCAGCACCTGGCCATCGCAATCGGGACCGGCACCGATGCCGATCGTCGCGCAAACCTTGAGTTCGCGCGTGATGTCCGCAGCAAGCCCGGAAGGCACCATTTCCAGCACCATCAGGGCCGCGCCGGCGTCTTCCAGTGCGCGGGCATCGGCTCTCATGCGCGCGGCGCCGGCTTCGTCGCGGCCCTGGACGCGATAGCCGCCCAGGGCATGCACCGACTGCGGCGTGAGGCCGATGTGGGCGCAGACCGGCACGCCGCGTTCGACCATGAAATGCACGGTGTCGGCCATCACGGCGCCGCCCTCGAGCTTGACCATCTCGGCACCGGCGGCGAGCAGCGCACCGGCGTTGCGGATCGCCTGTTCCTTCGACTCGTGATAGGCGCCGAAGGGCATGTCGGCGACGATCATCGGCCGCGACGGCAGGCTGGCGACGCAGGCCGTGTGGTAGAGCATGTGCTCCATCGTCACCGGCAGCGTCGAGGTCTTGCCCTGGATGACGTTGCCGAGCGAATCGCCGACCAGCATGACGTCGACGCCGCAGCGGCCTTCCAGTGCGGCGAAGCTCGCGTCGTAGCAGGTGAGCATGGCGATCTTCTCGCCCGCATGCTTCATGCGCACGAGCTCCGGCAGGGTGATCGGCTTGTTGCTGGCGAGGTAGGTCATAGCGACATTGCGACGGGTGCGCTTTCAGGGGCGCAAAGCATACACCGGCTTCGCTTACGTCAGCCTTGCGATGGCTTGTCCGGCGACGTCCGGCAGCAGTGCGCCGACGGGACCGCGGCCGGGAATGGCGAGATCGGGTGCGATTTCGGCGAGCGGCACCAGTACGAAGGCACGTTCGTGCAGGCGCGGATGTGGCAGCTCGAGTCCGTCCGTCGCGCATTGTTCGTCGCCATACAGCAGCAGGTCCAGATCAAGCGTCCGCGGGGCGTTTCTGACCGACCGCACGCGGCCGAACGCCGCTTCGATATCGAACAGCCGTGCGAGGAAAGTCGGCGCCGGCAGGACGGCGGCATCGATGTCGAGCGCGGCGACGGCATTGATGAAGTCGGGCTGGTGGTGCAGTCCCACCGGCGCGGTACGGTAGAGGGAGGAAGCGGCGCGAAAGTGCGTACCGGCAATCCCGTGCAGCGCCTGCAGGGCGGCACGCACGGTGGCGACCGGATCGCCGAGGTTCGCGCCCAGTGCGACGTAGGCCCTGACCGGCATGCGTGCTTACTCGGTGAAAGTCGGTGCGGGCGGGACGGCGCTGTCGGCAGGGGCCGGGTCCGATGTCTTGCTGTTGCTGCGCCGCCGCCTGCGCTTCTTCGGTGCGGCGGTCTCCGGCTTGAGCATCGCCTCGCGTTCCGCATTGTCGGCCTGCTCGAAGGCGGCCCACCATTCGGCGAGTTCCTGCTCGGCTTCGCCGCTTTCGGCTCGCAGGCGCAGGAAGTCCCAGGCGGCGCGGAAGCGTGACTGCTCGATGAGCCGGAAGGGGGCGCGGCCGCCGCGCTTCTCGAAACGCGGCTGCAGCAGCCAGATGTCCTTGATGTCGCCGGCGATGCGGCGCGTGATCGCCAGCTTTTCGCCTTGCGTATCGAGCACCTCGTCCATCGCCGCGTGCAGGGCGGGCACGGGCAGTTCGCCGCTGGCCTTGCGCGCCTCCCAGTTGGCCAGCACCTCGTGCCACAGCAGCGTGGCGAACAGGAAGCCCGGCGAGGTGCGCTTGCCTTCGCGCACGCGCCGGTCGGTGTCGGCCAGCGC
>JAVEWF010000056.1:0-14747 GCA_034004665.1 Rhodocyclaceae bacterium
GACATCCAGCTCGGCCTGATCGAGCTGCGCAACAGCGGCCGCACCAGCGCGCGTCCGCTGCCGGCCGGCCTCTTGACGAAAAAGAGCGACCTGCACGGCCGCACGCCGCACCAGGTCGAATACCTGAAGAAGATCCAGGAGCACGACATCACCTTCGGCATCGGCCCGGCCGGTACCGGCAAGACCTACCTCGCCGTCGCCAGCGCCGTCGATGCCTTCGAGCGCGACCAGGTGCAGCGCATCGTGCTGACGCGCCCGGCGGTCGAGGCCGGCGAACGCCTCGGCTTCCTGCCCGGCGACCTGGCGCAGAAGGTCGACCCCTACCTGCGGCCGCTCTACGACGCGCTCTACGACCTGATGGGCTTCGACAAGGTGGCGCGCCTGTTCGAGAAGCAGAGCATCGAGGTCGCGCCGCTCGCCTACATGCGCGGACGCACGCTCAACCACGCCTTCATCATCCTCGACGAGGCGCAGAACACCACGCCCGAGCAGATGAAGATGTTCCTGACGCGCATCGGCATCGGCGCCAAGGCGGTCATCACCGGCGACATCACGCAAATGGACCTGCCCAAGGGACAGAAATCCGGGCTCGTCGAGGCGCGGCGCATCCTCGCCGACGTCCGCGGCCTGGCCTTCACCGATTTCGACGCCAGCGACGTCGTGCGCCACCCGCTGGTCGCGCGCATCGTCGCCGCCTATGAGCAGCACCGGCCCTGAGCGTCTCGAACTGCATCTGGCGGTGCAGTACGCCGCAAGCGATGCGCGCCTGCCCGACCGCGCCCAGGTGCGCCGCTGGGCGGCGGCGGCGCAGGAAAAGCCGCTCGGTGTCACCGTGCGTTTCGTCGGCGCTGCCGAAGGTCGCGCACTCAACCGCGACTTTCGCGGCAAGGACTACGCGACCAACGTGCTGAGCTTCGTCTATGAAGAGGGGGCGGCGGCGAGCGGGGATCTCGTCATCTGCCTGCCGGTGGTGGCGCGCGAGGCGAAGGCGCAGGGCAAGCCGTTCAAGGCCCACATGGCGCACATGGTGGTGCATGGTATGCTTCATCTACAGGGATACGACCACGAAACCGGTCCCCGGGAGGCCGCCCGCATGGAAGCCCGCGAGCGCGCGATCCTGGCCCGTTTCGGCATTCCCGATCCGTACCTTTGATCCATGGACCCTTCCAGTCGACCGTCATTTTTCGAAAGACTCTCCCTGCTGCTGCTGGGCGAGCCCGAGGACCGGGAACAGCTGCTGAAACTCCTGCGCGGCGCCCACGATCGCAACCTGATGGATGCCGACGCGCTCTCGATCATCGAGGGCGCGCTGGCCGTTTCCGAGATGCAGGTGCGCGACATCATGGTGCCGCGCGCGCAGATGGACATCATCTCGATCCACGAGCCGCCCGAGAAGCTCGTCGATTTCGTGCTGGAGACCGCCCACTCGCGCTTCCCCGCGATCGGCGACAGCAAGGACGACGTGATCGGCATCCTGCTGGCGAAGGATCTGCTGCGTCACTTCGCCGGCAAGGAATTCGACCTGCGCGACAGCCTGCGGCCGGCGGTGTTCATCCCCGAGTCGAAGCGCCTCAACGTGCTGCTGCGCGAGTTCCGCGCCTCGCGCAACCACATGGCCATCGTCGTCGATGAGTACGGCGGCGTCGCCGGCCTCGTGACCATCGAGGACGTGCTCGAACAGATCGTCGGCGACATCGAGGACGAATACGACTTCGACGAGTCGGTGGGCAACATCGTGCTCGACAACGCCGGACGCTATCGCGTCAAGGCCACCACCGAGATCGGGGACTTCAACACCGCCTTCGGCACGAACTTCTCGGACGAGAACTTCGACACCGTCGGCGGCCTGGTCATCCACCGGCTCGGCCGCCTGCCGCGGCGCAACGAGGTCGTCATCGTCGACGGCCTGCGGTTGCAGGTGCTGCGTGCCGACAGCCGCCGCGTGCACACCCTGCTGGTCGATCCGCAGAAGGGCCTGGCGCTCGACGCCAGTTCATGAGGCCCTGGCTCGTCGCGCTGCTGCTCGGCGCGGTCAGTGTCCTCGGTTTCTCGCCCTTCGAGCTGTTTCCCCTGCCGATCCTGGCACTGGCCATGCTCTTCGGCCAGTGGCGCCGGGCGGCCACGCCCCTTCGGGCGGCCGCGCTGGGCTACGGCTACGGCCTCGGCTTCTTCCTGGCGGGCGTGTCGTGGGTCTATGTCAGCCTGCACGACGTCGGCGGCATGGCGGCGCCCGTCGCGCTCGTGGCCACGCTGCTGTTCTGCGGCTATCTGGCGCTGTTCCCCGCGCTGGCCGGTTATGCTTTCCGCCGTCTCGCCAGCGCCGACTTTTACCGGAACGTTCTGCTGCTCGCCGGATCGTGGACGCTGGCCGAATGGCTGCGCGGCGGCCTGCTCACCGGTTTCCCGTGGCTCGCGCTCGGCTATTCGCAGACGCCGCCGAGCCCGCTGGCCGGCTACGCGGCGGTGCTCGGCGTGCACGGCATCGGGTTCCTCGCCGCGCTCGTCGCGGCGGTGTTCGCACTCGACGCGCGACGCCGGGCGAGCTGGGGGCTGCTGGCCGCCGTCATCGCCGGCGGCGCGCTGCTGCGCGGCATGGACTGGACGCAGCCGGCCGGTGCGCCGATCAAGGTCAGCCTGCTGCAGGGCAACGTTCCGCAGAGCCTGAAGTGGGAGCCGGAACGCCTGCCGCTGTCGATCGACACCTACGTGCGCCTCGTGCAGGAACAGCCCGCTGCACTGACGGTACTGCCGGAAACGGCCATTCCGCTGTTCTTCAACGAGCTGCCGCGCGACATCCTGCGCGAACTGACGCGCCACGGCGACGTGCTGCTCGGCATGGCGGTGCGTCACCGCGAGGGCGGCTACGTGAATGGCGCCGTCGCCGTCACCCAGGAGGGCGTGCAGACCTACGCCAAGCGCCACCTCGTGCCCTTCGGCGAATACGTACCACCGGGCTTCGCCTGGTTCTTCGACCTCGTGCGCATCCCGATGTCGGATTTCTCCGCCGGTCCGGCGCGCCAGCCGACGCTGGCCGTCGCCGGCCAGCAGCTTGCACCGAACATATGCTACGAGGACCTGTTCGGCGCGGAAATCCTCGACACCCTGCCCGCGGCGACGCTGCTGGTCAATCTGTCGAATACCGCCTGGTTCGGTGACTCGCTGGCCCAGCCGCAGCACCTGCAGATCGCCCGCCTGCGCGCGCTGGAAACCGGCCGCACGATGCTGCGCGCCACCAATACCGGGATCACGGCGGCCATCGCGCCCGATGGCCGCGTGCTGGCCGCGCTGCCGCCTTTCACGGCGGGCGTGCTGCACGTCGATGCACAGGGCTTCACCGGCTCGACGCCCTACGTCCGCTGGGGGGATGCGCTGGCGCTCCTCCTGTCGATTGGCGCCATTTTGCCTGCCTTCCTGCAGGCTTACCGGCGGCGCCGCAGCCGTTAAAATCGTGCTTTCTCGAATTTCCCCGCCATCATGAAACCGACGTTTCAACAAATCATCCTGCGCCTGCAGGAATTCTGGGACAAGCAGGGCTGCGCCCTGCTGCAACCTTACGACATGGAAGTCGGCGCCGGCACCTCGCACACCGCGACCTTCCTGCGCGCCCTCGGTCCCGAGCCGTGGAAGGCCGCCTACGTGCAGCCCTCGCGCCGTCCCAAGGACGGCCGCTACGGCGAGAACCCGAACCGCATGCAGCACTACTACCAGTACCAGGTGGTGCTCAAGCCCGCGCCGGCGAACATCCTCGAACTCTATCTGGGTTCCCTCGAAGCCCTCGGCTTCGACCTCAAGAAGAACGACGTGCGCTTCGTCGAGGACGACTGGGAAAACCCGACGCTCGGCGCCTGGGGCCTCGGCTGGGAAGTGTGGCTCAACGGCATGGAAGTCACGCAGTTCACCTATTTCCAGCAGGTCGGCGGCATCGACTGCAAGCCGATCACCGGCGAAATCACCTACGGCCTCGAACGGCTGGCGATGTACCTGCAGGGCGTCGAGAACGTCTTCGATCTCCAGTACGCGCCCGGCCTCAAGTATGGCGATGTCTTCCACCAGAACGAGGTCGAGCAGAGCACCTACAACTTCGAGCACAGCGACGTCGAGTTCCTGCTGCACGCCTTCGGCGCGCACGAGAAGCAGGCGAAGCACCTGATGGAGCAGCAGCTCGCGCTGCCGGCCTACGAGCAGGTGCTGAAGGCGGCACACACCTTCAACCTGCTCGACGCGCGCGGCGCGATTTCCGTCACCGAGCGCGCCGCGTATATCGGCCGCATCCGCAACCTCGCGCGCAGCGTCGCGCAAAGCTATCTCGACAGCCGCGCCCGCCTCGGCTTCCCGATGGCCCCGAAAGAACATGCCGCTGAAGTGCTGGCCAAGCTGGAGAAAGCGGCATGAGCGCGAAGAATCTTCTCGTTGAACTGTTCGTCGAAGAACTGCCGCCCAAGGCGCTGAAGAAGCTCGGCGAGTCCTTCGCCGCGTCGCTGGTGGCCAAATTGAAGGCCAGCGGGTTGGTCGATGATGCCACCGTGACGTCTTACGCTTCACCGCGCCGCCTCGCCGTGCATGTGACGAATGTCGCCGCCAAGGCGGCCGACAAGCCGATGCAGCAGAAGCTGATGCCGGTCGCTGTCGGCCTCGACGCCAATGGCAACGCCACGCCCGCGCTGCTGAAGAAGCTTGCAGCAGTCGGCGCTGGCGAGACGGCCGTTGCGAGCCTCAAGCGCGCGATGGACGGCAAGGCCGAGGCGCTGTTCCTCGACAGCGTGGTGCCCGGCGCCACGTTGCAGGAAGGCCTGCAGGTCGCACTCGAAGCCGCGCTCGCCGCGCTGCCGATCCCGAAAGTGATGAGCTACCAGTTGCAGGACGGCTGGAGCAGCGTGAATTTCGTCCGCCCCGCCCATCGCCTCGTGGCGCTGCACGGCGCCGACGTGGTGCCGATTGCGGTGCTCGGCCTGACGGCCGGCCGCGAGACGCAGGGCCACCGCTTCGAGGCGAAGCAGCCGGTCGTGTCGATCCGCGATGCCGATAGCTACGCGCAGCAGCTCGAAAGCGAAGGCGCGGTGATCGCCGGCTTCGCCGCCCGCCGCGCCGAGATCGTGCGCCAGCTCGAAGCTGCCGCCGCCAAGGAAGGGCTGAAGCCCATCGACGACGACGCCCTGCTCGACGAAGTCACCGCGCTGGTCGAGCGCCCGAACGTGCTGACCTGCCGGTTCGAGCAGGAATTCCTCGACGTGCCGCAGGAATGCCTGATCCTGACGATGAAGGCCAACCAGAAGTACTTCCCGCTGCTCGACGCGGCCGGCAAGCTGACGAACAAGTTCCTCGTCGTCAGCAACATCTCGCCGGATGACGCTTCCGCCGTGATCGGCGGCAACGAGCGCGTGGTGCGCCCGCGACTGGCCGACGCCAAGTTCTTCTTCGACCAGGACCGCAGGAAGTCGCTGATGGACCGCATTCCCGGACTGGCGAAAGTGGTCTATCACAACAAGCTCGGCACGCAGGGCGAGCGCGTCGAACGCGTCGCCGCGCTGGCCCGCGCCATCGGCCACAAGCTCGGCGGCGAGGCTTTGGCCAACGCCGCCGACCGCGCCGCGGTGCTGGCCAAGGCCGACCTGCTGACCGACATGGTCGGCGAGTTCCCCGAGCTGCAGGGCATCATGGGCCGCTACTACGCGCTGCACGACGGCGAGCCGGCCGAGATCGCCGACGCCATCGAGGACCACTACAAGCCGCGCTTCGCCGGCGACGAGCTGCCGCGCAACCCGGTCGGCATCTGCGTCGCGCTCGCCGACAAGCTGCAGACGCTCGCCGACATGTTCGGCATCGGCCAGCTGCCGACCGGCGACAAGGATCCTTTCGCGCTGCGCCGCCATGCACTCGGACTCGTGCGCATGCTGATCGAGCGCGATTTGCCGCTCGACCTGCCGTGGCTGTTCGATGCCGCCAGGCTGGCCGACGCGAAAGTGGTCGAGCAGCTTTCCGGCTTCATCACCGAACGCCTCGCCGGCAGCCTGCGCGAGCAGGGCTACTCGGCGCTGGAAGTGGACGCCGTCGTCGGCCTGCAGCCGCAGCGCCTCGGCGACATCCCGAAGCGCCTTGCCGCCGTGCGCGCCTTTGCCGCGCTGCCCGAAGCCGCGAGCCTTGCCGCCGCCAACAAGCGCGTCGGCAACATCCTCAAGAAAGCCACCGGCGCCGTGGCCGCGCAGGCCGATGCGGCCTTGCTCAAGGAGGATGCCGAACGGGCGCTGTTCGATGCGCTGAACACGGTCAAGCCGCAGGCCGACGCCAGTTTCGAACGCGGCGACTACGCGGCTTCGCTGTCCTCGCTGGCCGCCCTCAAGGCGCCGGTGGATGCCTTCTTCGATACGGTGATGGTGAATGCCGAGGATGCCGCGCTGCGCAACAACCGCCTCGGCCTGCTGGCGATCCTGCACCAGGCGATGAACCGCGTCGCCGATCTTGCCCGCCTGAGCACATAATCCGCCATGCCCGGCTCCAAGCTCATCATCCTCGACCGCGACGGCGTCATCAACCAGGACTCCGACCTGTACATCAAGTCGCCGGACGAGTGGATTCCGATCCCCGGCAGTCCGGAAGCGATCGCGCGGCTCAACCAGTGGGGCTGGCGCGTCGTGGTGTGCACCAACCAGTCCGGCATCGGCCGCGGCCTGTTCGGCATGGACACGCTCAACGCCATCCACGACAAGATGATCAAGACCGTCGCCCATGCCGGCGGCAGCATCGACGCGATCTTCTTCTGCCCGCACACCAATGCGGACGACTGCGGCTGCCGCAAGCCGAAGGCGGGCATGCTCAAGGAAGTGGCGGCGCGCTACAACCTCAGCCTGACGGGCGTACCCGTCATCGGCGACAGCTTGCGCGACCTGCAATCCGCCCTCGCGGTCGGCGCCCAGCCGATGCTGGTGCTGACCGGCAAGGGCAGGAAGACGAAACTCGATCCGGCCCTGCCGCCGGGTACGCCAGTCTTCGCCGACCTCGCCGCTGCCGTGAAGCAGCTGACGAGCTGAGCCGCCATGACCTTCCTGCGCTCGCTGCTGTTCATGCTGCTGCTGTCGCTACTGGTCGTGGCGACCGTGCTCGGCCTGCTGCTGATCTTCTGGCGGCCGTCGCGCCAGCGCCGACTTTTCGTCATGCCGATGGTGCGCCTGATCATGGGGCTGGTGCGCAGGCTGTTGCGCATCGACCAGCGCGTGCTCGGCACGGAAAACATTCCGGCGACGCCCTGCATCATCATGAGCAAGCACCAGTCGGCCTGGGAGACTTTCGCGCTGCAGGAGATCTTCCCGCTCACCTCCTTCGTGTACAAGCGCGAACTGCACTGGCTGCCCTTCTTCGGCTGGGGACTCAAGCTGATGCCCTTCGTCGGCATCGACCGTGCCGCCGGCAAGGCGGCGCTCAACCAGGTCGCCGAGCGCGGCAAGCAGCGCCTCGACGAGGGCTACAGCATCGTCATCTTCCCCGAGGGGACACGCGTCGCGCCCGGCCATCACAAGCGCTACAAGATCGGCGGGGCCCATCTGGCCGTGACTTCGGGCGCGCCGGTCGTGCCGGTGGCGCTCAACTCCGGCGAATGCTGGCGGCGCAAGGCCTTCATCAAGACGCCGGGCACGGTGACCGTCAGCATTGGTCCGGCGATCGATCCGGCCGGCAAAACCGCCGAGCAGGTGAACGCCGCCGCCGAAGCCTGGATCGAAGCCGAGATGCGTCGCCTCAGCCCGCATCGCTACAAGCATGAGAACGCGCACGCCGCAACTGAAGCTGCGGCTTGATGCCGCCCGGCCAGACCAGGAAACCCACTGGGGCGGCGGTGGCCGGGTCGCCTGCCGTGGCGGATGGCTGACCCTGGTGCTCGACACGGCCTGCCGCCTGCCCGAGCGCGCCGGTGACGAACTGCATCTGCCGCTGCCGCCGGCTGCGACCCCGCGCCAGGTCCGCGATACCGCTGAAAGCTGGCTGCGCGACGAAGCGCAGCGCCTGTTTTCCGCCATGGTGCAAAAGTCGGTGCCGGCGGGACGGCCGCTGCCGCGCATCGTGCTGGCCTTCGGCAAGCGCGGCGACTGGGCAAGGCGTGAAGGTGAGCTGCTGCGCTGCCACTGGCGTCTGATCGAGCAGGCCGACGCCACGATCGAACAGGTGCTGCTGAAGGCGATGGCCGCCGGAGCGCCGGCCCCGACCCCCGCCTGCGGCGACCTCTTCGCCTGCACCTGATGGTGATGGCGCCGCAGCCGTCCCAGCTGGAGCTGTTCCGCCTGCCCCCCGCCGGCAATGCCGGAGAAGCCCGCCATCTGCTGCTGTCCGGCCGGCTGGTGGCCTATCGCCTGCGGCGCGACCGGCGCCGGCTGTCCATGCGCATCGACGAGCGGGGATTGCACGTCAATGCACCGCGCAGCATCGCGCTGGCCGACATCGAGGCCTTCGTCGCCGGCCATCGTGAATGGGTGCTGGCGAAGCTCGACGAATTGGCCGGCCAGGTCGCGCGCCGCCATTTGCCCGTCCACGACGGCGCCCGGCTGCCGGTGCTGGGTTCGGAGGTGGAGGTGCGGGTCACGAGCGGGAACAATCGCGGCTTGTGGCAACCGTCCGAACCGGGTGGCGAGAATCGGTTATGGCTTGCCGCGAGGCCGGCTGCCGATCTTGCCGCACTCGCGCGGCGCGCCCTGCAGCGCCGGGCAATCGAGTACTTCCGGCCGCGTCTTGCCGATACGACGGCACGCCTCGGCCGGCCGATGCCGCCGCTCGCACTGTCGTCGGCGCGGGCCCGCTGGGGCAGCTGCAGCGCACGCAGCGGCATTCGGCTGAACTGGCGGCTGATCCATCTGCCGCCGGCGCCGATCGACTACGTCATCGTCCATGAAGCCGCCCACCTCGTCGAGATGAACCACGGCCCGCGCTTCTGGGCGACGGTCGAACGGCTGTATCCGGACTGGCAGCAGGCTCGCGCGGAGCTGAAGCGGCTCGGCCCCGGCCTGCCGCTGATCTGAGGGCTATTCCTCGTCGGGATCCCGGAACTGCGCGCGGATGGCGAGCACTTCTTCGCGGCGGGCGAGGAAGGCATCGGCGCAGCGCGGGTCGAAATGGCTGCCGCGTTGTTCGGCGATGAAATTCCATGCCTTGTCGAACTCCCACGCCGGCTTGTAGGGGCGTGCGGACGTCAGCGCGTCGAAGACGTCGGCGATGGCGACGATGCGCCCGAACAGCGGAATGGCCTCGCCGGCGAGGCCGCGCGGATAGCCGCTGCCGTCGAATTTCTCGTGGTGGGTGTGGGCGATTTCGGCCGCCACCTGCAGGGTCGGTGCGGACGAGTCGCGCAGGATTTCCCAGCCGATGGTCGCGTGCTGCTTCATCACGGCGAACTCCTCGGGCGTCAGCTTGCCCGGCTTGAGCAGGATCAGGTCCGGCGTGCCGAGCTTGCCGACGTCGTGCATCGGCGCCGCTTCGAGGATCAGGTCCTGCTGCTTTTCGTCGAGACCGATGCCGGTGGCGATCAGGCGCGAGTAGTGCGCCATGCGCTGGATGTGCGCGCCGGTCTCCGGGTCGCGGAACTCGGCGGCGCGGGCGAGCCGGAAAACGGCTTCGCGCTCGCGCTCGCGGATCTCGGCGGTTGCCTTGTAGACCTCGTCGGCCAGCAGCGCCGCCCGGTCGGCGAGCGCCAGATGATTGCGGCGGATCGCCAGCATGTTCTTCACGCGCGAGGTGAATTCGATGCGGTCGACCGGCTTGGTGAGGAAATCGTTGGCACCGGTTTCGAGCGCCCGGTAGCGGACTTCCTTCTCGTGGTCGGCCGTGACCATCAGCACCGGCACTTCCGCCTTGGCGGGTTCCGCCCGGAAGCGCCGGATGAATTCCATGCCGTCCGGCGCCGGCATCATGTAGTCCACGATGACCAGGTCGGGTGCGTTGTCGATGCACCATTGCAGCGCCTGCGCGGAATCGGTGAAGCAGACGGCCTCGCATGCCTCGATGCGGTTGACCAGCGCCTGCATCAGGGTGACGTTGATCTGCGTGTCGTCGACGATGACGACCTTCATGGCGGGTCTGGCTAGCATGGCCGGATTCTAATGGATCCGGCGGAACGTCTTTTCAGCAGGCCCCCGGGTCGGGTGCGACCCGCGCGGCGAGGAAGCGTTCGAGGTGGCGGTCGGTCACGCTGATGTGGCTGATGAACCAGTCGAGCAGGAGGAACTGGCAGCGGAAGGCGAGGCGCAGGGCAGAGGTGCCGCCATCCTGGATGTCGGCGGCCAGGGCATCGAGGAACTCGAGGAACTTGACGTGTTGCTGGCGGTGCTCGAGCAGCGGGGAGCGCGGATAGCCATGCACCTCCATGAGTCGCTCCTCGGACTCGAAGTGCTCCTTCGTCCAGGCGACCAGCTTGCCGACCAGTTGCACGGCATTGCCGGCGGATTCCCGCTGCAGGGCTTCGGAAAGCGCGACGATGTGGCTGAAGATCACCTGGTGCATTTCGTCGAGCCCGGGAAAGCCGAGGAGATATTCCGGGCGCCAGTGGACGGCGCTGTCCGTTTCGCCGTCATCGACATGGCGGTCGCGGTTGGCCTGGCGGCAGCGCTGCCAGTAGACCGCGGCCGGCGTATCGCCCGGATTGTGTTCGAGACAGTCGCTGAACAGCGTCAGCGCGCCGTCCATGCGGCGGAAATGATAGTGCGCGAGCGCATCCTCGAAGGTGTCGCGGCTGGCGAGCTTGGCGGCCTTGAGCGGGGCCGGGTCGGCATCGAAGACCTCGTAGATCGATTGCGCGAGGTGCTTGCCGCGCACGCGCACCCGGTCGATGAAGCGGATCGAGAAGTCGGCGGACTGGCGGATGCTGTTGAGCGTGTGCTGGGTGATGAGGATCGGCGTGTGATAGGTCTTGGTGAGCGTTTCCACCCGCGAGGCGAGGTTGACGGCGTCGCTGATGACGGTGACCTCCATGCGGTTGCTGCCGCCGATCACGCCCAGCATCAGCAGGCCGGAGTTCATGCCGATGCCGATCTGGACCTCGTCGCCGCTGCGCCGGTCGCCTTGCTCGAAGGGCAGCTCGTTCTGCAGCAGCGAACGCTGGGCGTTGAACTGGCCGAGCTCCGTCAGCATGCCGAGCGCGGCGCGCAGCGCGTCGTCGCCGCGTGCGGGGAACAGCGCCATCACCGAGTCGCCGATGTACTTGTCGATGAAGCCGCCGTGCGCCAGCACCACCGGCTCCATGAAGCTGAGGTAGTCGTTGATGAAGTCGAAGCACTGCTGCGGCGACATGCGCTCCGACATCGAGGCGAAGCCGCGGATGTCGGAGAACAGGATGGTCATCTTCTTCTCGGCCTGGTTGCCCCAGTCGACGTCGAGGATGCTTTCCTTGCCCAGCAGTTCCAGCAGCTGGGGCGGCACGAAGCGGGAGTAGGCCGATTGCACCTGGGCCAGCCGCAGCTCGACCCCCTGCCGCGTGGCGATTTCCGACTCCAGCCGTGCGCGCATGCGGCGCAGTTCGTCGGCCGGATCGTCGACCAGGGGGGAGGCGGGGTTGCCAGGGTGGTTCATCGCCGTCCATTGTATTCAAAGCGGCTGGGCGGTGCGCGGGTTCTCCGGCCCCGGCCTGCCGGACCGCTACCGCAGATGTGCTCATGATATTGTCCTGCCTTGGGATATATTGCGCCGTCGTCACTCACCCTGGGAGAAAGCCCGTGCCTGACCATTCGACCTTGCGCACAAAAATTCTCGGTGCATTCCTGCTGGCGTTGGCCATCGTGGTGGCAGGGGGAGGCATTGGCGCGTACGGCCTGATCGGTGCGCTGGGGCAGTACCGCACGGAGGTCGCCGCCCTGGATGTTTCCCAGGCTGCGGTGCTGGGCATCCAGAGCCACTTCAAGATCCAGGTCCAGGAGTGGAAGAACGTGCTGTTGCGCGGCCGGGATGCCGGCAAGCTGGAACGCTACTGGAAGGGATTCGAGCAGGAGGAGGCGCGGGTGGCGGATGCCGCCGCTGCCCTGCTGGCGACGCTGCCGGCCGGTGCGGCGCGCGACCGCGTCGAGGCGTTCATCCAGTCGCACCGGACGCTGGGCGAGGGATACCGCCAGGGGCTGGCGGCCTTCAAGGAGGCGGGGGGCGATGCCGCTGCCGGCGACAAGGCGGTATCCGGCATCGACCGCAAGCCCACCCAGACCCTCGACGAGGCGGTCGAGGCGATCCGCAGCATGGCCGCCACGACAAGGGAGGCGGCGGATGCACAGGCCCGCCGCAGCATGGTGACCGCCGGTATCGCCATCGTGTTGGCGCTGGTCGGCGGCCTGGCGATGTTCGCCACCATCATCCAGCGCGACATCATCCGGCCCGCGGGCGCACTGGTGGCCGACCTCGGCCGCCTGACCGCCGGCGATCTGTCGGGTCGGATCGCGCTGGAGGTGAAAGGCGAGATCGGTCAGCTGGCCAGCGGCATCGAAATGCTGCGCCGGCAACTCGTGCAGCTGATCGGCAACGCGAAGGCCTCAGCCGCCAGCGTCCATGCCGGCACCGGAGAGATGCGCGGAGCGACGGGGGAAATCATGCAGGGCGCGGACGGCGCCAGCCAGACGGCCGTATCGCTGGCCGCATCGATGGAAGAGATGCAGCGCAGCATCGAGCAGGTGGCCAGCAACGCCGGCGCCGTCGCCAGCGAGGCGACGCGTGCGCAGGACAACGTGGCGTTCAGCCAGCAGGTCGTTTTGAATCTGCTCGACGAGGTGCGCAACATCGAGCGCAGCCTGACCGACACCTCCGCCACGGTGGCCGACTTCGTGCAGAACGCGCGCAGCATCGCCGGCCTGACCCAGAAGGTCAAGGAGATCGCCGACCAGACCAACCTGCTGGCGCTCAATGCCGCCATCGAGGCGGCGCGTGCCGGCGAACAGGGCCGCGGTTTCGCCGTGGTGGCGGACGAGGTGCGCAAGCTGGCCGAAAAGTCGGCGGAGTCGGCGAGCGAGATCGAGGCCGTGACGCTGCAACTCGAGGCCGGTACCGAAACCGTGGAACGCGCCATTGCCGACGGCAACGCCCGCCTGGCGGCGAATGCGGCGAAAAGCAGCGAAATCTCCGCCGCGCTGACGCAGGCGATCGACGGCGTCAATGCGGCGACGCAGAGCGTGGCCAGCATCGCGCTGGCCATCCAGGAGCAGCGCCACACGATCGACAGCGTCGCGAACCAGTCGGAAGCGCTGGCGCGCATGGCCGAGGAAAATTCCGCGGCCGTCGGCCAGATCCGCAACAACGCGGAAGAAATGAACCAGCAGGCGTCGGATCTGCACGACGCGCTGGCCGTGTTCCGGGTCTAGGCGCCGAGCATGCGCTCGACGTAGCGGGCGATCAGGTCGACCTCGAGGTTGACCTGCGCGCCGGGGTGCAGGTGCTTCAGCGTCGTGACCTGCACGGTGTGGGGGATCAGGTTGATCGAGAACGTGCGCCCCTTCACCTTGTTGGTCGTCAGCGAGACGCCGTCGACGGTGACCGAGCCCTTGCGCGCGATGTATTTCGCCAGCTTCTTCGGTGCCGCAATGACCAGTTCGTGCGATTCGCCGATCCTGTCGAACTTGACGACCGTGCCGACGCCGTCGACATGGCCCGAGACGAGGTGGCCGCCGATGAAGTCGGACAGGCGCATCGCCTTCTCGAGGTTGACCTCGCCGCCGAGTTCATCGAGGCCGACGGTGCAGTCGAGCGTCTCGCGCGAGACGTCGACCTGGTAGGCGCCCCGCTTCTTGGCGATGACGGTGAGACAGACGCCGCTATGCGCGATGGAATCGCCGAGCGCGACGTCCCGGAGGTTCAGGCCGGGTGCCGCGACGGTGAGGCGCAGGCCTGTTTCGAGGGGTTGCAGGTGGGTGATCTTGCCGGTGGCGGCGACGATGCCGGTGAACATGGGAACTCCCTTCGGATTATCGCGACGCTTTTTCGAGCGTCGGCAGGAACTGGTTGGCCGGCTGGTAGCCGACGACGCGCAGGCCGGTGACTTCCTGGCCGTCCCTGAAGAAGATGATGCCGGGCGGGCCGAACAGGCCGAAGCGCTTCAGCAGTGCCTTGTCGTCTTCATTGTTGGCGGTCACGTCGGCCTTGAGCAGGGTGAATTGCGCCATCTTCGCGGCGACTAGCGGATCGGCGAAGGTGAATTTCTCCATCTCCTTGCAGCTCACGCACCAGTCGGCGTAGAAGTCGAGCATGACCGGCTTTGTGGAAGAGGCCAGACGGGCATCGAGTTCCACTACCGATTTGATCTTCTCGAAAGTCGGCGCCGGCGAGACGGCAGTCGCAGTTGCCCCGCGCAGGAAAGCCAGCGGTTGCAGCGGATCGCGCGCGCCGCCGAGCAGGCCGAGCAGCAGCGCCGCGCCGTAGATCAGCATCGCGACGCCGATACCCTTCCAGAAGCGCTGCCAGCCATGCGCGTTGAGCGGCAGTGGATCGAGCGCGTGCAGGTAGATCGCCGGCACGATCAGCAGCGCCGCCCAGCCGAGCATCGCCGCCCAGCCCGGCAGCACCGGCGAGACCAGCCACAGCGCGGTGGCGAGCAGCACCACGCCGAAGAACTTCTTGACCGCCTCCATCCACGGGCCGGCCTTGGGCAGGAAGGAGCGCGAGAACACGCCGACGGCGAGCAGCGGCGCGCCCATGCCGAGGCCCATCGCGAACAGCGCTAGGCCGCCGAGCACGGCGTCCTTCGTCTGCGCGATGTAGAGCAGCGCACCGGCCAGCGGCGCGGCGACGCAGGGGCCGACGATCAG
>JAVEWF010000057.1:0-14731 GCA_034004665.1 Rhodocyclaceae bacterium
TCCTGCGCCTCGGTGCCGAGCGCGCGGCCGATGTCGCGCGCGGCGTCAGGCGTCAGCGAGCGGTCGACGATGCCGCGGATGTCGTAGGCCTTGAAGATTTCCGGTGCGATCATGCGAATGTCCTTTTTGCCGCGGATTATGGCACGGGCTCAATGGAGTACCGTGGGCGCGTCGCCGATGCTGCCGGGCGGCACGGCGGACGCGTGATGGACGATCATGCGCCAGCCCTGCGCGCCGCGCACGAAGACGTTGGTGGCCGCGACCGGCGCGGCAAGATGCTTCTCGCCGACGACGGTGATCTGCTCGATCACGCTATGCACGGCGAAGAAGGGCGCATGCACGGTGGACAGCGCGAGCAGCTGGACCTGCAGGCGGCGTCCGCCGGCGAAGATGTGCCGCCAGGCTTCGCGCACCATTGCGTAGCCTGTGATGCGGCTGCCGCCGGGATGGATGCAGACGATTTCCTCGTCTTCCGACCAGACCGCCATCATCGCATCGAGGTCGCCGCGCTCCAGCGCCTGGTAGAAGGCGGCTTCGGCTTCCTGCGGCGAGGTGTAGATCGGCTTCTTCGGCATTTCTCAGTGGGGCATCGCTTCCAGCACGCGTTCGGGCGTCAGGTCCTCGAGGCAGCGCAGGTGCCCCAGGGGACACTCGCGCTTGAAGCAGGGGCTGCATTCGAGGCCGAGCGAGAGGATTGTCGCACGGGGCGAGAGCGGAGGGGTGTAGCCGGGACTGGATGAACCGTACAGGGCTGTCAGCGGCCGGTCGAGCGCCGCGGCGACATGCATCAGGCCCGAGTCGTTGGTCACCACGGACCGGGCGCCGGCGATCAGGTCGATCGCCTGCTCGAGGTTGGTCCAGCCGCAGAGGTTGAGGGCCGTGCCTTCGGACAGTGCGGCGATCTCCTCGCCCACCGGGGCATCTTTCGCCGAGCCGACGATCCAGATTGCCGTCCTGCCGGCGCCGACTTTCCTGGCCAGAAGTTTTGCCAACCGAGCGAAGTGATGCATGGGCCAGCGCTTGGCCGGGCCGTATTCGGCGCCGGGACAGAAGATGACCGGCGCCGCATCGGTCGGCAGTCCGAGCGCTTCCCGCGCGGCGCGCTGCTGTTCCGGTGTCGAAGTCAGGCGCGGATTCGGCGTCGGGTCGGGGAACTGGCCGGCGAGTGCGGCGTAGCGATCGACCAACCGTGGCAATGGGGGCAGGGCGCTTTTCGGATGGCGCTCGTTGAGCAGGACATAGCGAGCTTCACCGTGGTAGCCGACGCGGCGCGGGATGCGGGCGAACCAGGGAACGAGCGCTGATTTCCAAGAGTTCGGCAGCACGTAGGCGGCGGAAAAGTCGGCGCCGGCAAGACGGCGGCCGAGCGCCTTGCGGCCGGCCCAGTCGAACTGGCCGTGTGCGAACGGGTTTTCGATGACGCCGGCCACCTCGGGCATGCGCGCCAGCAATGGCGCGCTCCACGCGGGGGCGAGGACGTGGAGCTCGGTATCGGGACTCTGCAGCCGCATCAGCAGCGGCTGCATCATGATCGTGTCGCCGATCCAGGAAGGAGCGACGACGAGGATCCTGTTAATGATGCCCCTTCGGTTTTTCGCCGGCCAAGCGGTATCTGGTGCCGCAGTAGGGGCACACCGCCTCGTCGTTCTTCAGCACGTCGAGGAAGACGCGCGGATGGCGGGCCCACAGCGGAGCGCCCGGCTGCGGACAGTGCAGCGGCAGGTCGTGCGCCGTGACGGCGACTTCGCGAATGGTTTCGTCGATCTGGCTCATGGGGCGACCTCAGACTTTGGCGAGCCAGTCGGTGTGGGCCGGCACCTTGCCGTTGACCACGTCGAAGAAGAGGCTCTGGATTTTCGTGGTGATCGGGCCGCGCCTGCCCTCGCCGATGGTGCGGCCGTCGAGTTCGCGGATCGGCGTGACTTCGGCGGCGGTGCCGGTGAAGAAGGCCTCGTCGGCGATGTAGATGTCGTCGCGTGTCAGGCGCTTCGAGACGACCGTGTAGCCGAGTTCCTTGGCCAGGGTGTGCACCGTGGCGCGCGTGATGCCGATCAGCGCCGAGGCGATCTCCGGCTCGTAGATCTGACCGTTCTTGATGACGAACAGGTTCTCGCCCGCGCCCTCGGCCACGAAGCCATCGACGTCGAGCAGCAGCGCCTCGTCGTAGCCGTGCTCGGTGGCTTCCATGTTGGCGAGGATCGAGTTGGCGTAGGTGCCGGAGTACTTGGCGCGGCACATCGAGACGTTCACGTGGTGGCGCGCGTAGCTGGAGGTCTTGACGCGGATGCCCTTCTCCATGCCTTCTTCGCCGAGGTAGGCGCCCCATGGCCAGGCGGCGATGGCGACGTGGGTCTTGGCGCCCTTGGGCGAGACGCCCATCTTCTCCGAGCCGTAGAAGGCGAGCGGGCGGATGTAGGCGGATTCGAGCTGGTTCGCGCGCACCACTTCCTTCTGCGCTTCCATCAGGGTCTCCTTGTCCCACGGCATCGGCATGCGGTAGATGTGCGCCGAGTCGAACAGCCGGTCGGTGTGCTCCCTGAGCTTGAAGATGGCCGTGCCATCGACGGTCTTGTAGGCCCGCACGCCCTCGAACACGGCGAGGCCGTAGTGCAGCGAGTGGGTCAGCACGTGGGTGTTGGCATCGCGCCAGGGCACGAGTTTGCCGTCGTACCAGATGAAGCCGTCGCGGTCGGCCATGGACATGGTGGATCTCCAGATTCGGGTTGATTCGGCGAAAAGCGGATTCTATCGTGCCTGTAGAATGCGTGGCATGGATCGCATCTGGAAACCCAACGTGACGGTCGCCGCGCTGATGGAGCGCGACGGCCGCTTCCTGCTGGTCGAGGAGGAAACCGCCGACGGCATCCGTTTCAACCAGCCGGCCGGCCACCTCGACGAAGGCGAGTCGCTCGCCGCCGCCTGCGCCCGCGAGGCGATGGAGGAGACGGCGCACGTCTTCGAGCCGACCGAACTGGTCGGTGTGTACCAGTGGCCAAGACCGCAGCAGGACATCACCTACCTGCGTTTCGCCTTCGCCGGAAAAGTCGGCGCCCACGAGACCGCGCGGCGATTGGATGACGGCATCCTGCGGGCCGTCTGGATGACGGTCGCGGAGATCGAGGCCTGCACCGACCGCCACCGCAGTCCGCTGGTGCTGCAGTGCGTGCAGGACTGGATCGCCGGGCGGCGCTACCCCATGGAGTTGATTCGTCACTATGACTAGAGTTATTGTCGGCATGTCCGGCGGCGTCGACTCCTCCGTCGCTGCACTGTTGTTGAAGCGCCAGGGCCACGAGGTCGTCGGCCTGTTCATGAAGAACTGGGAGGACGACGACACCGAGGACTACTGCTCGGCGAAGCAGGACCTCGAGGACGCGCAGGCCGCGGCCAAGATCATCGGCATCGAACTGGAGACGGCCAATTTCGCCGACCAGTACCGGGAGCGTGTGTTCGCGGAATTCCTCGCCGAGTACCGGGCCGGCCGCACGCCGAACCCAGACATCCTGTGCAACTCCGAGATCAAGTTCAAGGCCTTCCTCGACCATGCGCTGCGACTCGGCGCCGACAGGATCGCCACCGGCCACTACGCGCAGGTGCGCGAGTTCCTTGGCGAGTACCAACTGCTCAAGGCCGAGGACGGCACCAAGGACCAGAGCTATTTCCTCTACCGCCTCAATCAGGCGCAGCTGTCGAAGTCGCTGTTCCCGCTCGGCGACCTCTACAAGCGCGAGGTCAGGAAGATTGCCGAACAGGCGGGTCTGCCCAACCACGCCAAGAAGGATTCGACCGGCATCTGCTTCATCGGCGAGCGGCGCTTCCGCGAGTTCCTCGCACGCTACCTGCCGAAGACGCCCGGCGAGATCCGCCGTCTCGACGACGAACGCGTGATCGGCCGGCATGAGGGGCTGTCCTACTACACGCTCGGCCAGCGTGAGGGGCTCGGCATCGGCGGCGTCAAGGATGCGCCCGAGGAACCGTGGTTCGTCGCGGCGAAGGATCTGGAAAAGAACGTGCTCTATGCCGTGCAGGGCCACGACCATCCGGCGCTGCTGCGCGACCGGCTGGTCGCGCAGCAGCTGTCGTGGATCTCGCCGAACCCGCCGCGCACCCACTGGGTGTATGCCGCCAAGACGCGCTACCGCATGCCGGACGCGGCCTGCGATATCGAAACGCTGCAAGGGGACCGCTGCGAAGTGGCCTTCGCCGCGCCGCAATGGGCGGTGACGCCGGGCCAGTCGGTGGTGCTCTACGAGAGCCGCGTCTGCCTCGGCGGCGGGGTGATCCTGTAGTTCAGTCCCGGGGGGTGGTGTCCGCGAAGGACGGCCGCTGCATCAGCTTCTCGTAGAGGCGAGCCAGGTTCGGGTATTGCGTCTGCCAGCCGATTTCGGGGAAGCGGAACAGCAGGTAGCCGAGGGCGCAGCCGGCGGCGGCATCGGCGAAGGTGAAGTGCGTGCCCATGCACCAGCCATCCTTCTCGCCGAGCTCCTGTGCCATGAAGGCGAGACTGTCGTCGATCACCTTGCGGTTGTCGGCGATCCATTTCCTGCTGCGCTGGCGCTCGGGACGCAGCGATTCGAGGCGGATCGCCACGGCGGCATCGCAGAGGCCGTCGGCCAGCGCTTCCCAGCGCTTGACCTCGATGCGTTCGCGGTTGGGCTGCGGGAACAGCTTGTTGTTCGGGGAGAGATTGTCGAGATATTCGACGATCACCGGCGAATCGAAGACCGCCGTGCCGTCGTCGAGCACCAGCACGGGGATGCGGGCCAGGGGGTTGTGCGACGGGACGCTGCTCCCGGTAGCGTTGGGACTGTCGAGGACCCAGTCGTAATCGATCTTCTTTTCCGCCAGCACGATGCGCGCCTTGCGCGTGTAGGGGCTGGTGAGCGTGCCGAAAAGCTTCATGAAGTGCCGCGCCGCAGGGAGAGGGCACGAATTCTAGCACCCCGCCCTTGTTAAAATTCCCGGACTCCATTCATTACGGGTTGCTCTCGATGACTACCGACAAGCTCGGCGCCCTCATGGCGCTTTCTCCGCTCGATGGCCGCTACGCGGCGAAGGTCGAGCCCCTGCGCGCGCACTTCTCCGAGTTCGGCCTGATCCGGAACCGCATCCGCGTCGAGATCGAATGGCTCAAGGCGCTGGCCGCGAATCCGGACATCGTCGAAGTGCCGGCGTTCTCGGCAGCCACCGTCGCCGAGCTGGATGCCGCGATCGCCAGTTTCGCCGTCGCCGATGCCGATGCCGTCAAGAAGATCGAAGCGGTCACTAACCATGACGTCAAGGCGGTCGAATACTGGCTCAAGGAGCGCTTCAAGGGCAATCCCGAGGTGATGAAGGTCTCCGAGTTCATCCACTTCGGCTGTACCTCCGAGGACATCAACAACACCTCCCACGCGCTGATGCTCAAGGAAGCGCGCGACGCGATCCTGCTGCCCGGCCTCGACAAGGTGATCGAGCGCTTCCGCCAGCTCGCCCACGACCTCGCCGAACTGCCGATGCTTTCGCGCACCCATGGCCAGCCGGCCTCGCCGACCACGCTCGGCAAGGAGATGGCCAACGTTGCCGCGCGCCTGCTGCGCGCCCGCACGCGCATCGCCGCCGTGAACATGAGCGCCAAGTTCAACGGCGCGGTCGGCAACTACAACGCCCACCTGTCCGCCTATCCCGAGCTCGACTGGGAGGGCATCGCCAGGCGCTTCATCGAATCGCTGGGCCTGGAGTTCAACCCCTACACCATCCAGATCGAGCCGCACGACGCGATGGCCGAGCTGTTCGACGCGATGGCCCGCTGCAACACCATCCTGATCGACGCCGACCGCGATATCTGGCAATACATCTCGATGGGCTACTTCAAACAAAAGACCAAGGCCGGCGAAATCGGCTCCTCGACCATGCCGCACAAGGTCAATCCGATCGACTTCGAAAACTCGGAAGGCAACCTCGGTATCGCCAATTCGATCCTGCGCCATCTTTCGGAAAAGCTGCCGATCTCGCGCCTGCAGCGCGACCTGACCGACTCCACCGTGCTGCGCAACATGGGCGTCGCCTTCGGCTATGTCGTGCTGGCGCACGATTCGACGATGCGAGGCCTCAACAAGCTCGAAGCCAACCCGCAGCGCCTCGCCGAAGACCTCGACGCCTGCTGGGAAGTGCTGGCCGAGCCGGTGCAGACCGTGATGCGCCGCTACGGCGTGCCCAATCCCTACGAGCAGTTGAAGGAACTCACGCGCGGCAAGGGCATCGAGCCGGACGCGCTGCGTACCTTCATCGCCGGGCTGGCGATCCCGGCGGCCGAGAAGACCCGGCTCGCGGACATGACCCCGGCCAACTACATCGGCAAGGCGGTCGAGCTGGCGAGGAAGATCTGATGGCGTTCGCGGAGAATCTCAAGCAGCTGCCCAAGGTTTCCCACCTGGCGGCGATGCAGTTGATCGACAAGGAAGGGTCCGTCGTCGCCACCATCGAGAACAAGCCGGGACAGGCCGGCTCGCTGGCGGTCTACAACCATCTCGCCCAGCTCTACGGCGCGATTACCGTCGAGGCAGCGAAAAAGGGGCTGGAACTTTATGCCGAGCATGCGGTCGATGCGCAGGCCAATCCGGGCAAGCACCCGAACATCGACCGGCTGGTGACTTTGGTCACAGAAGGCGGCCAGTTCCGCGTCAAGCAGGTGTTTGCCGCCGGCGATATGGCATAGTCGCGATTCCTCACCACCCCGAAGGAGAAACCATGAACAAGAAAACCCTGAGCCTCGTTCTCGCCGGCACGCTGCTGGCCTCTGCTGGCGCCGTCTCGGCCCAGACCATCGGCAAGATGGAAGACCAGATCCGCTGGCGCCAGTCGGCCTATCACGTGATGGCCTGGAGCATGGGCCGCATCAAGGCCAACGTCGAAGGTACGTACAACAAGGATCAGGTCGCCGAAGCCGCCAACGTCATCCAGGCGATCGCCAACTCCAAGATGGGCGCGCTCTACCAGCCGGGGTCCGACAAGGGCAAGGGCTGGAAGGACACCCGCTTGAAGTCCGAGTTCTTCAAGGACAAGGAAGGCGTCGGCAAGGTCGCCATGGCCTTCGGCAAGGAAGCGAACGAAATGGCCAAGGTCGCCGCTTCCGGCGATGCCGCCGCCGTCAAGGCGCAGTTCGGCAAGCTGGGCGAAAGCTGCAAGGGCTGCCACGAGAAATTCCGGGAAGAAGAGTAAGCGCCCGGACGGGCTGCCCCGAAAAGCCACCTGCGGGTGGCTTTTTTGCGCCGTCCCGCCGGCGCCGACTATTAGAACGCCGGTGCTTCGCCGGCCGGAGGTGGCGGGGGCGGCGGCAGCAGGGCGCCGGAGGCGGCCCAGACGGCTCCGAGAGCGATCAGTGTGGCGATGATGAAAGCGATGGCCCCGCCGCCCCGGGCGGATTCGCAGGGCTTGCCGTCGGCCCAGCCGGTGAGCATGGGCTTCACGAGATTGTGCTTCCTGACGCGGGCGTAGAAGGCGATCGCGCCGACATGCAGCGCAACCAGCAGCATCAGCACCTTTTCCAGCAGGTGATGCACGCCGGTGATCCGGCCGGACAGCTCGCTGCCGACCAGCGCATAGAGGTAGCCTTCGAAGGCGATGTCGTCGTTGGAGAAGAGGCCGGTGGCGGCCTGCAGCGATAGCGCGCCGAGCAGGGCCAGCACCGAGAGTGCGCCGAAGGGATTGTGGCCCTGGCCCTTCCACTCTCCCTTCAGGTAGGCGCGGAGCGCGGCGGGGCCGCGCACGAACTGCGCGAAGCGCGCATAGGTGGAGCCGACGAAGCCCCAGACGATGCGGAAGACCAGCAGGCCGAGGATCGCGAGGCCGAGACGGCCATGCCAGACCATCGCGTTGCCGCCGATCTTCGCCGTGACGAAGGCCCCGGTGACGGAGGCGACGAGCGCCCAGTGGAAGATCCGCGTCGGCAGGTCCCAGACGTGGGCCTTGCCGGCCGGTCGTGACACGCCGGGAGCCCCTACGCACATGGCATCAGACGCAGGCGCCGTCCTCGGTCATGCCCTCGGGCTTGTCCTTCTTCGCCTTGACGAACTGTTCGCGCGAGACGCCGAGCCACATCACGAGCGGGCTGGCGACCAGCACCGAGGAGTAGATGCCGAACAGGATGCCGATGGTGAGCGCCAGCGCGAAGTAGTGCAGCGCCGCGCCGCCGAAGATCAGCATCGAGGTGACCATCATCTGCGTCGAGCCGTGGGTGATGATGGTCCGCGAGATGGTGCTGGTGATGGCGTGGTTGATGACTTCCGGCGTGCTCAGGCCGCGCTTCTTCTTGAAGGTTTCGCGCACGCGGTCGAAGACGACCACCGATTCGTTCACCGAATAGCCGAGCACGGCCAGCACCGCGGCGAGCACCGGCAGCGAGAACTCCCACTGGAAGAAGGCGAAGAAGCCGAGGATGATGATCACGTCGTGCAGGTTGGCGATGATCGCCGAGATCGCGAAGCGCCACTCGAAGCGGAAGGCCAGGTAGACGACGATGCCGATGATGACCAGCAGCAGCGCCAGGGCACCGTCCTCGGCCAGTTCCTTGCCGACCTGCGGGCCGACGAACTCGACGCGCTTGATCTGCGGCTCGCCGCCTGCCGCCTGCAGGCTGGCATTGACGCGTTCGCTGACCTTGGCGGTCTCGCCGGCCTTGAGCGGGACGCGGATCAGCACGTCGCGCGAGGAGCCGAAGTTGATGACCTGGGTGTCCTCGAAGCCGTCGGTTTCCAGCCGCTGGCGGATTCTGTCGAGATCGGCAGCCTCGGCATAGCCGACTTCGAGGAGCGTGCCGCCGGTGAACTCGATGGAAAGGTGAAGGCCCCGGGTGGCGAGGAAGAAGACCGCGAGCACGAAGGTGATCAACGAAATGATGTTGAACACCAGCGCATGGCGCATGAAGGGGATGTCTTTCTTGATGCGGAAGAATTCCATGGCTTGTTCCCCTTATTTCGTCTCGACGCCCGGCTTCCAGACCTGGCCGATGCTGATGGCCTCCAGCTTGCGGCGGCCGCCGTAGATCAGGTTGACCAGTGCGCGCGACACGACGACCGAACTGAAGATCGAGGTGAGGATGCCGAGGCAATGCACCACCGCGAAGCCGCGCACCGGGCCGGAACCGAAGATCAGCAGGGCGACGCCGGCGATCAGCGTGGTGATGTTGGAGTCGAGAATCGTGCCCCAGGCGCGCTCGTAGCCGGCGGTGATGGCGGCATGCGGCGTCGCGCCGTTGCGCAGCTCTTCGCGCACACGCTCGTTGATCAGCACGTTGGCGTCGATGGCCATGCCGAGCGTCAGCGCCACGGCGGCGATGCCCGGCAGCGTCAGCGTCGCCTGCAGCAGCGAGAGCAGGGCGACGAGGAGCAGCAGGTTGGCGGTGAGCGCCGTGACGGAGACGAAGCCGAACAGCAGGTAGTAGGCGATCATGAAGACGGCGATGGCGACGAAGCCCCACTGCGTCGAGTTGATGCCCTTGGCGATGTTGTCGGCGCCGAGGCTCGGGCCGATGGTGCGTTCCTCGATGATTTCCATCGGTGCGGCGAGCGAACCGGCTCGCAGCAGCAGCGCCACGTCGTTGGCCTCGACGGTCGTCATGCGGCCGGAAATCTGCACGCGGCCGCCGCCGATCTCGGTGCGGATCACCGGCGCGGTGACGACCTCACCCCTGCCCTTCTCGATCAGCAGGATGGCCATGCGCTTGTTCACGTTCTCGCGCGTTACGTCCTTGAAGATGCGCGCTCCGGCGGCATCGAGCGTCAGGTGCACTGCCGGTTCCTGCGTCTGGCCGTCGAAGCCGGCCTGGGCGTCGGTCAGCCGCTCGCCGGTCAGCACGACCTGCTTCTTGACCAGCAGGCCGCGGCCGCCGCGCTCGACGTAATACTCGGTGCCCGGCGGCGGATTGCCGCTGGCGGCCGATTGCAGCGTGTCGGGATTGGCGCTCGCCTCGTCGTCTACCATGCGGATCTCGAGCGTCGCCGTGCGGCCGAGGATGTCCTTCGCCTTGGCGGTGTCCTGCACGCCGGGCAGCTGCACGACAATGCGGTCGGCGCCCTGCTGCTGGATCACCGGTTCGGCGACGCCGAGTTCGTTGATGCGGTTGTGCAGGGTGGTGATGTTCTGCTTGATGGCGAATTCCTGGATGCGCTGCTGCGCCGCCGGCTTGAGCGTGGCGACGAGCAGATGGTTCGGGCCATCCTCCTTCTCGAGCAGGTTGAGATCGGGCTGGTTGTCGGTCAGCGCGAATTTGGCCTGGTCGCGGATCGTCGCTTCGCGGAAGCGGATCACGAGCGTGTTGCCTTCGCGGACGATGCCGCCGTGGCGGATGTTCTTGTCGCGCATCAGGCTGCGCAGGTCGGCGGAGATGGAGTCGAGGCGCTTGGTCAGCGCGCCCTTCATGTCCACCTGCAGCAGGAAATGCACACCGCCGCGCAGGTCGAGGCCCAGGTACATCGGCAGCGCATTCATGCCGGTGAGCCAGTCGGGCGAGGCGGAAAGCAGGTTGAGCGCCACGCTGTAAGAACTGTCGGCCGGATCGGGGTTCAGCGCCTTCTCGATCGCATCGCGGGCCTTGAGCTGGGTGTCGGTATCGGCGAGGCGGACGCGGATGCTGTGCGGTTCGAAGAACAGGCCGGTCGGCTGGATGCCAGCACCGGCGAGGGTTTCCTCGATGCGGGTCTGCAGGCGGGTGTCCAGCTTGATGGTGGCCTTGACGCTCGAAATCTGCACGGCGGGCACTTCGCCGAAGAAGTTCGGCAGCGTGTACAGGAAGCCGAGCACCAGGGCGATGACGACCGTGGCGTTCTTCCAGAGGGGGTAGCGGTTCATCGACGGGTCTTCAGAGTGCCTTCAGGGTGCCCTTGGGCAGGAGGGCGGTCACGGCCTGCTTCTGGATCTGGATTTCGATCGCGCCGTCCTTGCGTTCGGCGATCTCGAGCGTGATGTAGTTTTCGCCGACCTTGACGATTTTGCCGGCGATGCCGCCCTGCGTCACCACCTCGTCGCCCTTGGCCAGTTCGCCGACCATCTTCTGGTGCTCCTTGGCCTTCTTCATCTGCGGCCGGATCATCAGGAACCACAGCACGATGAACATCAGGATGATGGGCAGCAGGCCCATCAGGCCCCCCGTCGGATCCTGGGCGGCGGCGGTCTGGGCGTAGGCGTTCGAAATCAGCATGTTCGGATCACTCGTTCTGGTCTGGAAAAGCGGCGCATTATACGCGTGCGCCTCATATGCCTTGATTGCGGTCCCCGGCGAAGCGGGCCGCGTAAGTCGCGTAGGTCCCGCCGGCGATCGACTCGCGCAGTTCGCGCATCAGGGTCTGGTAGTAATGCAGGTTGTGGATCGTGTTCAAGCGCGCACCGAGGATCTCGCCACAGCGGTGCAGGTGATGCAGGTAGGCGCGGCTGAAGTTGCGGCAGCAGTAGCAGTCGCAGCCTTCGTCGAGCGGGCGGGGATCGTTCTTGTGCGCGGCGTTCTTGATGCGGATGTCGCCGTAGCGCGTGAACAGGTGGCCGTTGCGGGCGTTGCGCGTTGGCATCACGCAGTCGAACATGTCGATGCCCTGGCCGACGGCGAAGACGATGTCTTCCGGCGTGCCGACGCCCATCAGGTAGCGCGGTTTGTGCGTGGGCAGGCGCGGTGCGGTATGGGCGAGGATGCGCGCGAAGTCCTCCTTGGGTTCGCCGACCGAGAGGCCGCCGATGGCCATGCCGTCGAAACCGATGGCGTCGAGGCCCGCGAGGGATTCGTCGCGCAGGGCCTCATGCATGCCACCCTGCACGATGCCGAACAGGGCATTGGCATTGCCCAGCCGATCATGCTCGTCGCGCGAGCGGCGCGCCCAGCGCAGCGAGAGCCGCATCGAGTCGGCCGCCTGCTTCAGGTCGGCCGGGTAGGGCGTGCATTCGTCGAAGATCATCACCACGTCGGAATTCAGCACCTGCTGGATCTGCATCGAGTCTTCCGGACGCATGAACAGCTTGTCGCCGTTGATCGGCGAGGCGAACTTCACGCCTTCCTCGCTGATCTTGCGCAACTCGCCGAGCGAGAACACCTGGAAGCCGCCCGAGTCGGTGAGGATCGGCCGTTCCCAGCCCATGAAACGGTACAGGCCGCCGTGGGCGCGAATGACGTCCAGCCCCGGCCGCAGCCAGAGGTGGAAGGTGTTGCCGAGCACGATCTGCGCGCCGATGTCGACGAGCTCGTTCGGCGCCATCGCCTTCACCGTGCCATAGGTGCCGACCGGCATGAAGACCGGTGTCTCGACGGTACCGTGGGCGAGGGTCAGGGTGCCGCGTCGCGCGGCGCCGTCGGTGGCGAGCAGGTCAAATTTCATCTTGTCTCTCGATCAGCATGGCGTCGCCGTAGCTGAAGAAGCGGTAGCCGTTGTCGATGGCGTGGCGGTAGGCGGCGCGGATGGCCTCCATGCCGCCGAAGGCCGAGACCAGCATCAGCAGCGTCGATTTCGGCAGGTGGAAGTTGGTGACCAGCCGGTCGACGACCCTGAAGCGATAGCCCGGCGTGATGAACAGTGCCGTCTCGCCGGCGCCGACTTTTACCTGGCCATCCTCCTGCGCAGCCGATTCGAGGGTGCGCAGCGAGGTGGTGCCGACCGCGACGACGCGGCCGCCGCGGGCGCGCGTCGCGATGATCGCCTCGGCGGTTGCCTGCGGGACATGGTAGCGCTCGGTGTGCATGCGGTGCTGCGACAGGTCCTGCACGCGCACCGGCTGGAAGGTGCCGGCGCCGACGTGCAGCGTCACATGGGCGATGCCGATGCCGCGTTCGCGCAGGCGTTCGAGCAGCGGCGCATCGAAATGCAGGCCTGCCGTCGGCGCCGCTACCGAGCCGCGTTCCTTTGCGAACACCGTCTGGTAGCGCTCTTCGTCGGCGCTGGCGGCCGTGCGTTCGATATACGGCGGCAGCGGCAGCCGACCGTGCCGCTCGATCAGGTCGACGGCATCGCCCTGGAATCGGAGTCGGTAGAACTCGCCTTCACGGCCGAGCACTTCGGCATCGATGCCGTCCTCGAGACGGAGAAGGCAGCCGGGCTTCGGCGACTTGCTGGCCCGCACCTGCGCCAGCACCGTATCGTCGCCGGTGATGCGCTCGACCAGCACCTCGACCTGCCCGCCGGAGGACTTGTGCCCCATGAGGCGGGCGTGCAGCACGCGCGTGTCGTTCATCACCAGCAGATCGCCGGGGTCGAGCAGTCCGGGCAGATCGACGAACCCGCGATTCGCGAGCGCATTCCCGCGCATGACCAGCAGGCGGCTCGCGCTGCGCTCGGCCAGCGGCGCCTGCGCGATGCATTCCGGCGGCAGCGGATAGTCGAAATCGTCGAGGGTCGGCGTCATGGTTTGGGGGAACGGTCGGGTTTCCGGGCTAGAATGCGCCCCGCACGACCGGGCGCGCATTCTACGCGCCCTCCATCGGCCGGGATGGCGGAATCGGTAGACGCAGCGGATTCAAAATCCGCCGCCGCAAGGTGTGAGGGTTCGAGTCCCTCTCCCGGCACCAGAACTTGGCTTTCGCCTTGTTTCCATTGGCTTATAGCGCTATATTGATTCTGTCCGGTTAATCAAGTGGTGTCCGCGATGGCTGGAATTTCATCTTCTACGGTCGGTTCGCAGACGGCTGCGCAAGCCGGCTTGCAGCAGTTGAAAGTGCAGCAGGCGCTGCAAAATGCCGAGCGCGCGGAGCAGGCGGCTCGCAGTTTGCGGTCGCAGGCCAACGAGGCCCAGCGTACGGCCGACCGGGCGCAGGAGGAGGCGCGTACCTTGTATGTCCGCTCCGATCAGGCCCAGAGCGCGGCCGGCCAGGCACGGCAAGGTGTGGCGATGTTGAAATCGGTAGGCGAAATGCAGACGAGACTGGCCGGTACGGTCGAGCAGGCGAGTGCGCGGCAGGAAAGCGTAGCCAGTGCCCCTGCACCGGTCTTGAATTCATCCGGGCAAGTGACGGGTACCATCGTCAACACGACGGCCTGAACGTACCGTTCGAAGGGAAAGCCATGGCAATCAGTTCAGTGAGCGCAGGAAGCGGAGCCGTCCAGCAACAGCAGTTGCAGTTTTCGTCCGCCAGGGCGACACAGGAGCAGCAGTCGGCGCCGCCCCGCGAAAGCAGCGAGAGTGCCCGTTCCCGGGAGTCGGAAGCCAATAGCCGTCCGCCCGAACGGGCCGAAACGCAGCAGGCACCGGCACGGGTAGAGCGGCAGGAAGCGCCGAAGCCGGTTGTGAATGCACAAGGCCAAAAAACAGGTACCATCATCAATACGACGGCATGAGCGCCGTCGGCCGTGATCAGCAGGAGGAGTCAAGCGGGCGGTTTTCCGGCAAGGAAAGCCGCCCCTGATATTTGCATCAGCACACCACAACCCTAGCCTTAGGAGCTACAACATGAACAAATCCGAACTCGTCGAAGCCACCGCAAAAGCTGCCGATATCTCCAAGGCTGCAGCCGAGCGCGCGCTTTCCGCCATGATCGATGCCGTCGTCAAGGCCGTTGCCAAAGGCGATGCCGTCACCCTGGTCGGCTTCGGCACTTTCAAGTCCGCCAAGCGCGCCGCCCGTACCGGCAAGAACCCGAAGACCGGCGAGCCGCTGAAGATCGCTGCCACGACCGTGCCGAAGTTCACCGCCGGCGCCGGCTTCAAGGCCGCTGTCGCAGGCAAGAAAGCCAAGAAGAAGTAAGCGCGGTTCGTGCCAAGAAAAAGGCCAGCCTTGCGGC
>JAVEWF010000136.1:0-3163 GCA_034004665.1 Rhodocyclaceae bacterium
CCTGGGTGAAGGAAACCTGCGCGCAGCACCGCATCGACGCCGCGGTCGTGTTTTCCTCCGTCATGGCGGACTACCTGCCCGAAAGCCTGCCCGCGCTCGTCGACTTCGTCGACATGGATTCCGCCAAGTGGGCGCAGTACGCCGGCACGCATCGCTGGCCCTTCTCCTGGCTCTACCGTCGCGAAGGCGAAAAGCTCCTCGCCTTCGAACGCGCCGTCGCCGCCCGTGCCCGCCGCGCCTGGTTCGTCACCGATGCCGAGTGCGACCTGTTCCTGCGTGCCGCCCCCGAATGCGCCGGCAAGGTCGAAGCCATGTGCAACGGCGTCGATGCCGACTTTTTCGACCCCGCCCATGCCGGCGTATCGCCCTATGCGCCCGGCGACGTCCCCGTCGTCTTCACCGGCGCCATGGACTACGTGCCCAACATCGACGCCGCCGTCTGGTTCGCGGGCGAAATCCTGCCGCGTCTGCGGGCACGCCATCCCGCCATCCGCTTCGCCATCGTCGGCCGCAGCCCCGATCCGGCCGTGCAGGCGCTGGCGGGGGAGGGGACCATCGTCACCGGCACCGTCGACGACGTGCGGCCGTGGATCGCCCATGCCGCCGTGGTCGTCGCCCCGCTGCGCATCGCGCGCGGCATCCAGAACAAGGTGCTCGAAGCCATGGCCATGGCGCACCCCGTCGTCGCCTCCGCCGCCTGCGCCGGGCCGATCGACGCCGTGGCTGGCACCGAATTGCTCGAGGCGACCACCGCCGACGACTTCGTCGCGCAGGTCGAGACCCTGCTCGCCGACCGTCCCCGCGCCGACGCCATCGGCCAGGCCGCCCGTCGCCGCGTGCTCGAAAACTACAGCTGGGACGCCCACCTCGGCGCCATCGACCGCTCCCTGAAGGAAATCGCCGCATGAACGCCGTCCCGCCATCGCCGACTTTTCAGTGGAAGCAGGCGCTCGTCGCCATCGTCCTCGTCGAGCTCGCCCTGATCGGCTTCTACTTCGACACCGCATCCGCCATGGTCGAGATCTGGTGGCGTTCGGAAACCTTCAACCACGCCTTCCTCGTCCCGCCCATCTCGCTCTGGCTGATCTGGGAAAAACGCCACGCGCTCGCCCGCATCGCGCCGCAGCCGCTGCCCTGGCTCGTCCTGTCGCTCGCCGCGCTCGCCTTCGGCTGGCTGCTCGGCGAACTCGCCGCCGTCAATGCCGTCACCCAGTTCGCCTTCGTCGCCATGCTGGTCCTCGCCGTGCCCATGCTCATCGGCATCCCGGCCGCCCGCCGCATCGCCTTCCCGCTCGCCTTCCTGTTCTTCGCCGTGCCCTTCGGCGAATTCGTCATGCCCACGCTGATGGACTGGACCGCGCACTTCACCGTCGCCGGCCTGCGCGCCTCGGGCATTCCCGTCTATCAGGAAGGCCTGCACTTCGTCATCCCCTCGGGGCGCTGGTCGGTGGTCGAAGCCTGCAGCGGCGTGCGCTACCTGATGGCCTCCATCGTCGTCGGCACGCTCTACGCCTACCTCAACTACCAGTCGCTCAAGCGCCGGCTGATTTTCGTCGGTGTCGCCATCCTCGTGCCGCTCGTCGCCAACTGGGCGCGTGCCTACATCATCGTCATGCTCGGCCATTTGTCCGGCAACACCATCGCGACGGGCGTCGACCACCTCATCTACGGCTGGGTCTTCTTCGGGCTGATCATCATGATCATGTTCGCCATCGGCCTGCGCTGGCGCGAACATGAAATAGAACCGGGGCCGCTCACTGCCGCCGAAGTCGATCTCATCCGCGAGACCCGTCCGCCACGGCTCCTCATGCCCGTCGCCCTGGCGCTGGCCATCGCACTGATGCCGCGTGCCGCGCTGATCGCCATGGATTCCGGGCCGGCACTGCCGCCGCCCGCGCTGGCGGCCGAAACCCTCACCGGCAGCGGCTGGCAGCTTGCCGCCGAGCCGCTCGCCGACTGGCAGCCCGCCTTCGCCAACCCGACCGCGACCTTGAACGCAACGCTCGCCAAGGATGGCCGGCGCGTCGGCGTCTTCATTGCCTATTACCGCCAGCAAAACTACGAACGCAAGCTCATCAGTTCCAGCAACGCACTCGTCCAGAGCAGCGACAAGGCCTGGGCGCAAGTCGCCGCCGGCGGCCGGCTGATCGAACTCGGCGGCCAATCGTTCGCCGTGCGTACCGGCATCCTGCGGTCGAACACCGCCGGCCTCGGCGCGGAGCCGCCGCGTTACAAGGTCTGGCACTGGTACTGGATCGACGGCCGTTTCATGTCGAGCGATCACCTCGGCAAGCTGCGGCTCGCCCTGGCGAAACTGATGGGGCGCGGCGATGAGTCCGCCGCCGTTTTCATCTATGTCCGTGAACCGGAAGGCGATGCGATGCTCGCCGACTATCTCGCCAATGCCGGTAGCGGAATCGCCACGTTACTCGAACAGGCCGCCGCACCGAATCGCTAGAATGATGCCAATTGCAATGATTGAATGAAGGGAAAACCATGAGTACCGCAACCATCGGAACTGTCGGAAAAGACACCGTCGTCGCCGTCGTCGGACTCGGCTACGTCGGCCTGCCGCTTGCCGTCGAGTTCGGCAAGCAATACCGTACCATCGGCTTCGATCTCTCTGAAGCCAAGATCGCCAATTACAAAAACCATTGCGATCCCACCGGCGAAGTCTCCACCGCAGACCTCAAGGCGGCCACACAGCTCAGCGTCAGCACCGACCCGGCCACCCTCAAGGAAGCCGACTTCATCATCGTCGCCGTACCCACACCGGTCGATGAAGGCCACATCCCCGACTTCTCGCCGCTGGTCGGTTCCTCCACCACCGTCGGCAAGCACATGAAGCGCGGCGCCACCGTCGTCTATGAATCCACCGTCTATCCCGGCGCCACCGAAGAAGTCTGCATCCCGCTGCTCGAAAAGCACTCCGGCATGAAGTGGAAAGCGGATTTCCACGTCGGCTACTCCCCCGAGCGTGTCAACCCGGGCGACAAGGAACGCACCATCACGAAGATCGTCAAGGTCGTCTCCGGTGACGACGGTCCGACCGCCGAAGCGGTCGCCGCCCTCTACGGCTCGGTCATCACCGCCGGCGTGCATCGCGCCAGCAGCATCAAGGTCGCCGAAGCCGCCAAGGTCATCGAGAACACCCAGCGCGACC
>JAVEWF010000058.1:0-14672 GCA_034004665.1 Rhodocyclaceae bacterium
CCGCCGAAGTCGCGATGCCCGAGGCGGCCTTGCAGGTTCGTAGCCTCGATTTCTATTACGGCAGCTTCAAGGGGCTGAAGAACATCAACCTCGACATCGCGCGCCATCATGTCACTGCGTTCATCGGCCCGTCGGGTTGCGGCAAGTCGACCCTGCTGCGTACCTTCAACCGCATGTACGACCTGTATCCGGGGCAGCGGGCGGAAGGACAGATCCTGTTCCAGGGGAAAAATCTGTTAGATCCGAAACAGGACGTGAACATGGTGAGGGCGAAGATCGGCATGGTGTTCCAGAAGCCGACTCCTTTCCCGATGACGATTTTCGAAAACATCGCTTTCGGCGTGCGCCTGTACGAAAAACTTTCCAAGTCGGAAATGGAGGGTCGTGTCGAATGGGCGCTACGCAAGGCTGCCCTCTGGGACGAGGTCAAGGACAAGTTGGGACAAAGCGGTCTGTCGCTCTCCGGTGGTCAGCAGCAACGCTTGTGCATCGCTCGCGGCGTCGCAGTCAAGCCGGAGGTGGTGCTGCTCGACGAGCCGACCTCGGCGCTCGATCCGATCTCGACCATGCGCATCGAGGAACTGATCCTCGAACTGAAGCAGGAATTCACGATCGCTATCGTGACGCACAACATGCAGCAGGCCGCGCGCATCTCCGACTTCACCGCCTACATGTATCTGGGCGAGTTGATCGAGTTTGGCGTGACCGACCAGGTCTTCATCAGCCCGAAGAACAAGCAGACGGAAGACTACGTGACCGGCAGATTCGGCTGAACCGGGCCGGGTCGGGCGCATTGACCGACGGTTTGCAGCGGCTATAATCCGCGCCTTTCGGAAACGACGGGCAGGGAAAAAAACATCATGCGCAAGAAAATCGTCGCCGGTAACTGGAAAATGCACGGCAGCCTGGCGTCCAACGCCGAATTGTTGCAGGGCGTGCGTGCCGCTGTTGCCGGCGTGGCGGCCGAAGTGGCCGTCTGCGTTCCCTATCCCTATCTCGATCAGGTGCGGAAGGCGCTCGAAGGCAGCAATGTCGCCTGGGGCGCGCAGGATGTTTCCGAGCATGCTCAAGGGGCCTACACCGGCGAGGTGAGCGCCGCCATGCTCGCCGATTTCGGTTGCACCTATGTCATCGTCGGCCACTCGGAACGCCGCAGCTTTTACGGCGATACCGATGCAGTCGTCGCTGCCAAGTTCGAGGCTGCACAGAAGGCGGGACTGGTGCCGATTCTGTGTGTCGGCGAGACGCTGAACGAGCGGGAGAGGAATGTCACCGCGGAAGTCGTGACCCGCCAGTTGGATGCGGTCATTTCCCGCTGTGGCATCGCGTCGCTGGCCAAGGCCGTGGTTGCCTATGAACCGGTCTGGGCCATCGGTACCGGCCGCACGGCGACGCCGGAGCAGGCCCAGGAAGTCCATGCCGTGATCCGCGCACGCATCGCGAAAGACGATGCCGGCGTGGCGAACGCCCTGCGCATCCAGTACGGCGGGAGCATGAAGCCCGGCAATGCGAAGGAATTGATGGCCCAGCCCGATATCGACGGCGGGCTGATTGGCGGCGCCGCTCTGGTCGCCGCAGATTTCGCCGCCATCTGTGCGGCGGCCTGACGGGGTTTTTCCATGGATGTCATGTTTTCAATCACCCTGACCGTGCATATCCTGGTCGGCCTGGGCGTCATCGGCCTGGTGCTGTTGCAGCACGGCAAAGGCGCCGATATGGGCGCTGCATTCGGCAGCGGTGCTTCGGGCAGCCTGTTCGGGGCGACCGGTTCGGCCAACTTCCTGTCGCGCACCACGGCCGTGTTGGCGACACTGTTCTTCATTACCAGTCTGACGCTTGCCTATATCGCGAGCAATCGCCCCGCGAATTCCGGCGGCGGCAGCGTCATGGATGCCGTCAAGGTTGAGGCTCCGGCCGTCCCGGCTACACCTGCTCCTCCTGGCGACGACTCCAAGGCGAAGGACATTCCGAAATAGATGCTGAAAATTTCGGTGGAAACGCGATAAATTTTGCGGTGCAGCGCATAAACAATGTTATGATTCGCGCCGCTTTCAGGAGCAGTTTTTTTGCAGTGCCGACGTGGTGAAATTGGTAGACACGCTATCTTGAGGGGGTAGTGGCGAAAGCTGTGCGAGTTCGAGTCTCGCCGTCGGCACCAAGAATTCAGAGTAGTACTTGAGTACTAGCAAGTAGGTAGCAAACGCGCCGGCTGGCCAAAGCGGCCTGTCTGTGGTCTGGGGGGGCGGCCAAAAGCCGCCGACTGAGCTGGATTGAGGTAGATGCTGGAAAACTATTTTCCGATTCTGGTGTTCGTGCTCGTGGGACTGGTCTTCGGGTGCGTTCCCATCCTGCTGGGCTGGTTGATCGGCCCGAATCGCCCCGACAGCGAAAAACTCTCTCCTTTCGAGTGCGGCTTCGAGGCCTTCGAAGATGCCCGCATCAAGTTCGATGTTCGCTACTATCTCGTGGCGATCACCTTCATCATTTTCGACCTGGAAGTGGCCTTCATGTTTCCCTGGGCCGCCATCTTCAAGGAGTTCGTCGAGACCGAGGCCGTCAAGATGTTCGGCTTCGCAGAGATGTTCGTCTTCATGGGCATCCTGATCGTCGGTTTCGTCTATGCATGGGCCAAGGGCGCCCTCGACTGGGAGTGATCGGGTGAGCATCGAAGGCGTCCTGCAGGAAGGTTTCGTCACCACCACGCTCGACAAGCTGATCAACTGGACGCGTACCGGTTCCCTGTGGCCGATGACCTTCGGCCTGGCCTGTTGTGCGGTCGAGATGATTCATGCCGGTTGTTCGCGCTATGACCTCGACCGCTTCGGCGTCGTGTTTCGGCCGAGTCCGCGCCAGTCCGACGTGATGATCGTGGCCGGCACGCTGACCAACAAGATGGCTCCGGCCCTGCGCAAGGTGTATGACCAGATGGCCGAGCCGCGCTGGGTGATCTCGATGGGTTCCTGCGCCAATGGCGGCGGCTACTACCACTATTCCTATTCCGTCGTGCGCGGTTGTGACCGCATCGTGCCGGTCGATATCTACGTGCCGGGTTGCCCGCCGACAGCCGAGGCCTTGCTCTACGGCATCATCCAGCTGCAGAACAAGATTACCCGTACCAACACCATCGCCCGCGTCTGAGTGATTTCATGAGCGCCAAACTCGAAAAGCTGTCTCAGAAGCTCGCCGAAATTCTCGGCCCTCGCATCACGGCATCGGTGCTGCGCCTCGGCGAGCTGACCATCGAGGTTGCGGCGAGCGAGTACCTCGACGTGGCACGCACCCTGCGCGACCATCCCGAGCTACAGTTCGCGCAGCTGATCGATCTCTCCGGCGTCGACTATTCGGCCCACAGCGGTTGGCAAGGCCGGCGGTTTGCGGTCGCCTGTCATCTGACCTCGCTGCACTTGAACAGCCGCTTGCGCTTGCGCACTTTTGCCGAGGACGATGGTTTCCCGGTGCTGCCGAGCGTCGTGGATGTCTGGAATTCGGCGAACTGGTACGAGCGCGAGGCCTTCGACATGTACGGCATCCTGTTCGACGGCCATGACGACCTGCGCCGCATCCTGACCGATTACGGCTTCGTCGGCCATCCCTTCCGCAAGGACTTTCCCGTATCCGGCTATGTCGAGATGCGCTACGATCCCGAGAAGCAGCGCGTCGTCTACCAGCCGGTGACCATCGAACCGCGCGAAGTCACGCCACGCATCGTACGCGAGGAGAATTACGGTCGTGGCTGAAATCAAGAACTACACCCTGAACTTCGGCCCGCAGCACCCGGCAGCGCATGGCGTATTGCGTCTGGTGCTCGAACTCGATGGCGAAGTGATCGTCCGCGCCGACCCGCACATCGGCCTGTTGCACCGCGGTACCGAGAAGCTCGCCGAGACGCGTACCTGGCTGCAGAACGTCCCCTATCTCGACCGTCTCGACTACGTGTCGATGATGTGCAACGAGCATGCCTACTGTTTGGCTGTCGAACGCCTGCTCGGCGTAGAGGTGCCGATCCGCGCCCAGTACATCCGCGTGATGATGGACGAGGTGACGCGCATCCTCAATCACCTGCTCAACATCGGCACCCACGCCCTCGACATCGGCGCGATGGCGATGGTGCTCTACACCTTCCGCGAGCGCGAGGATCTGCTCGATGTTTACGAGGCGGTGTCCGGGGCCCGGCTGCATGCGGCCTACTACCGCCCCGGCGGCGTCTATCGCGACCTGCCCGACAGCATGCCGAAGTACGAGGTGTCGAAGTGGAAGAGCGCCGCCGACGTCGCGCGCCTCAACGAACCGCGCCAAGGTTCGATGCTCGACTTCCTCGAGGATTTCACCGATCGTTTCCCGGCCATCCTCGACGAGTACGAGACGCTGCTGACCGAAAACCGCATCTGGAAGCAACGCACCATCGGTGTCGGCGTGGTGTCGCCCGAGCGCGCTCTGCAACTGGGCTTCACCGGCCCGATGCTGCGTGGTTCCGGCGTCGAGTGGGATCTGCGCAAGAAGATGCCTTACGAGGTTTACGATCATCTCGACTTTGATATTCCCGTCGGTGTCAATGGTGATTGTTACGACCGTTATCTGGTGCGCATGGAAGAGATGCGCCAGGCCAACCGCATCGTGCGCCAGTGCATCGAATGGCTGCGCAACAATCCGGGTCCGGTGATCAGTGACAATCACAAGGTGGCCCCCCCCTCGCGCGAGGCGATGAAGGCCAGCATGGAAGAGTTGATCCACCACTTCAAGCTCTTTACTGAGGGGATCCATGTGCCGCCGGGCGAGGTCTATGCCGGTATCGAGCATCCCAAGGGCGAGTTCGGTGTCTATGCGATTTCCGATGGTGCCAACAAGCCCTATCGATTCAAACTGCGCTCGCCGGGCTTCCCGCATCTTGCAGCGACGAATGAAATGGCGAAGGGACACATGATTGCCGACGCCACCGCCATCATCGGCACCATCGACCTGGTGCTGGGTGATACGGACAGATGAGCGGACAAAACAGCATGCTGAGTCAGGAATCCCTCCAGAAGATCGACCGCGAAGTCATGAAATATCCGGCCGACCAGAAGCAGTCGGCCGTGATGGCGGCCCTGCATATCGCCCAGGTGGAGAAGGGCTGGCTGTCGCGCGAGACCATCGCCTTCGTCGCCGGCTACCTCGACATGCCTGAGATGGCGGCCTACGAGGTAGCGACCTTCTACAACATGTACGACCTGTCGCCGGTTGGCAAGTACAAGATCACCGTGTGCACTAACCTGCCGTGTGCCCTTTCCGGTGGCGTGCATGCGGCCGATTACCTCAAGGAAAAGCTGGGCATCGAACTGGGCGAGACGACTTCTGACGGCAAATTTACCCTGAAAGAGGGCGAGTGCATGGGCGCCTGCGGCGATGCGCCGGTGATGCTGGTCAACAACGTCCATATGCGCTGCTTCATGACTCCCGGGGAAATCGACAAGCTGCTCGAGGAGTGCAAATAAGATGGCCATCCTCGAAGCGATCAACCCGACACTGACCGCCGGCTGGAGCCAGCCCGACGTGCGCGATCTCGGGCGCGATGCCGGCTGGCGTCTCAAGGACTACGAGGCCCGCGGCGGCTATCAGGCGCTGAAGAAGCTGTTTGGCGACAAGCTGACGCAGGACCAGGTCATCGCCGAGGTGAAGACCTCGGTGCTGCGCGGCCGCGGCGGCGCCGGCTTTCCGACCGGCCTGAAGTGGAGCTTCATGCCGCGCGCCTTCCCCGGCGACAAATACGTGGTGTGCAACACCGACGAGGGTGAGCCCGGCACCTTCAAGGACCGCGACATCATGCGGCTCGACCCGCACGCCGTCATCGAAGGCATGATCATCGCCGGCTTCGCGATGGGCGCGGGGCGCGGCTACAACTACATCCACGGCGAAGTGTTCGAGCTCTACCAGCGCTTCGAAGAGGCGCTGGCCGAGGCGCGTGCCGCCGGCTATCTGGGCAGGAACATCCTCGGCTCGGGCTTCGATTTCGATCTGTTCGCCCACCACGGCTATGGTGCCTACATCTGCGGCGAGGAAACCGGCCTGCTCGAATCGATCGAGGGCAAGAAGGGCCAGCCGCGCTTCAAGCCGCCGTTCCCGGCCAGTTTCGGCCTCTACGGCAAGCCGACCACGATCAACAACACCGAGACCTTCGCTTCGATTCCCACCATCCTGCGTCAGGGCGGTCAGGCCTTCCTCGATCTCGGCAAGCCGAACAACGGCGGCACCAAGCTGTTCTCGGTGTCCGGCCATGTCAACAAGCCGGGCAACTTCGAGGTGCCGATGGGCACGCCGTTCAGCAAGCTGCTGGAGATGGCCGGCGGCATGCGCGGCGGCCGCAAGCTGAAGGCCGTCATCCCCGGCGGTTCGTCCGCCCCGGTGCTGCCCGCCGACGTCATCATGGAGTGCACCCTCGACTACGACTCGATCTCCAAGGCGGGCTCGATGCTCGGTTCCGGCGCGGTGATCGTGATGGACGAGACGGTCTGCATGGTCAAGGCGCTGGAGCGCCTGTCCTGGTTCTATTACGAAGAATCCTGCGGCCAATGCACGCCGTGCCGCGAAGGCACCGGTTGGCTCTACAAGATGGTGCATCGTATCGAGCACGGCCAGGGCCGTTCCGATGACCTTGATCTGCTCGACGAAATCGCCGGCAACATCATGGGCCGCACGATCTGTGCGCTCGGCGATGCCGCCGCATTGCCGGTCAGGAGCTTCGTCAAGCATTTCCGCGACGAGTTCGCGTATCACATCGAAAACAAGAAGTGCCTTGTCCCGCCTGATGTCCAGAAGGCCGGCAGCACCTTCCACACCCGTTTAATGGCGGGAGCGTCATGCTAGAACTTGAAATCGACGGCAAGCAGTTGCAGGTCGAGGACGGCGTCACCGTCATCGAGGCCGCGCACTCCGCCGGCATCTACATCCCGCACTTCTGCTACCACAAGAAGCTGTCCATCGCCGCCAACTGCCGCATGTGCCTGGTGCAGGTGGAGAAAGCGCCCAAGCCGATGCCGGCCTGCGCGACGCCCGTGACCAACGGCATGAAGGTGTTCACGCATTCGAACATCGCGGTCAAGGCGCAGAAGGACGTGATGGAGTTCCTGCTGATCAACCATCCGCTCGACTGCCCGATCTGCGACCAGGGCGGCGAATGCCAGTTGCAGGATCTCGCCGTCGGCTACGGCGGTTCCGCTTCGCGCTATCAGGAAGAAAAGCGCGTCGTGGTCAACAAGGACCTCGGGGCGCTGGTCAGCACCGACATGACCCGGTGCATCAACTGCACCCGCTGCGTGCGCTTCACCGCCGAGATCGCCGGCCACATGGAGCTCGGGCAGGCCTTCCGCGGCGACCGTGCCGAGATCATGCCCTTCCTCGACAAGACCATCGACTCGGAACTGTCGGGCAACATCATCGACCTCTGCCCGGTCGGCGCGCTGACCTCGAAGCCGTTCCGCTTCTCGGCACGCACCTGGGAAATGTCGCGCCGCAAGTCGGTCAGTCCGCACGACGGCCTCGGCAGCAACCTGATCGTCCAGACCAAGCACGACAAGGTGCTGCGCGTCCTGCCGCTGGAGAACGAGGCGATCAACGAGTGCTGGCTTTCCGACAAGGAGCGCTTTTCCTACGAGGCCTTGAATTCCACCGAGCGCCTGCTGAAGCCGATGGTGAAGCAGGGGGGGGAATGGAAGGAAGTCGACTGGAATGTCGCCCTCGACTACGCCAGCCATGCGCTCCGCGATGTGGCGAAGAACCAGGGGGCGGACCAGATCGGTGCATTGGTCAGCCCGCATGCGACGCTGGAAGAGATGGCATTGGCGGGTAAGCTGCTGCGCGGCATCGGTTGCGACAACATCGATTTCCGCCTGCGCCAGAGCGATTTCAGCCTCGATGGACAACGGAACGGCATCCCCTTCCTCGGCATGAAGATCGCCGAGATCGGCGATCTGGATCGCGTGCTCGTGGTCGGCAGCTTCCTGCGCAAGGACCATCCCCTGATCGCCCAGCGCCTGCGCCAGTCGGCCAGGCATGGGACGAAGATTTCCGTCTTGCATTCGGCTGACGATGATCTGCTGGTCAAGTTGTTCGCCAAGTCGATCGTCGCGCCGGCTCAACTGCCATCGCAACTGGCAGAAATCATCAAGGCTGTGGCGCAGCTCAAGCAGATCCCCGTCGATGCGGCGCTCGAAAAAGTCGGCGTCGGCGGGACGGCGCAAGGCATCGCCGAAAGCCTCGTATCTGGCCGCAATGCCGGCATCCTGCTCGGCAACTTTGCCCAGCAGCATCCGCAGGCCGCGACGCTGCAGCGACTCGCGCAACAACTGGCCGAATTGCTCGGCGCCAAGTTCGGCTTCCTCGGCGAGGCGGCGAACAGCGTTGGCGGCTACGTTGCCAAGGCCTGCCCGCAGTCCGGCGGACTGAATGCCGCCCGGCTCGTCGCCGATTCGCGCAAGGCGATGCTGCTGGTCGGCGTCGAGCCTGAACTGGATTGCGCCGATGGCGCGGCTGCGCTCGTTGCCGCCAGACAGGCCGCCAGCGTCATCGTCATGACGCCGTTCAAGTCGGCCGTGGCACTCGAATATGCCGACTGCCTGCTCCCGATTTCACCCTTCGCCGAAACCTCCGGCACCTTCGTCAATACCGAGGGCCGCGTGCAGAGCTTCCAGGCCGTTGCCCGCCCGCAAGGCGAGGCGCGTCCTGCATGGAAAGTGCTTCGTGTGCTCGGCAACCTGCTCGAAGTTGCCGGCTTCGACTACGAGAGTTCGGAACAGGTCCGTGATGAGGTGCTCGGTGCTAATGCTGAATTCGTGAGCGGACTCGACAATACAGTCAAGTCGGGCGCATTGAATCTTTCTTCCGATGCCGTCGGAGTCGAGCGTATTGCCGACGTGCCGATCCACTTTGCCGATCCGCTGGCACGCCGCGCGTCGAGCCTGCAGCGCACCCGGGACGCCGCAGCCCCGACGGCGCGGATGAACGCGGACACTTTGGCCCGCCTCGGCATCGGCGCTGGTGACTCGGTGAAAGTCGGCGCTGGCGAGACGGCCCTGACCGCAAGTCTCGATGCCGGGGTCCCCGCCGATTGCGTACGCATCGCCGCGGCACATGCCGGCACGGTGGCCGTCGGTCCGATGTTTGGCACCCTTGAAGTGAGGAAAGCCTGATGGAAGCGCTGATCCTCAATTTCTTCCAGTGGTTCTGGAACCTGTTCGGCCTCTGGGATTCGATCTGGGGCTGGTTCCAGCATCTGTGGCCGCTGGTCTGGTCGATCCTGCGCATCGTCGCGATTCTCGTGCCGCTGATCCTCGGCGTCGCCTACCTGCCGTATTTCGAGCGCAAGGTCATTGCCTTCATGCACGTGCGGATCGGCCCGAACCGCGTCGGCCCGCTCGGCCTGTTCCAGCCGATCGCCGATGGCCTGAAGCTGTTCTTCAAGGAAGTGCTGGTACCGACCAAGGCGAGCAAGAAACTGTTCATCTTCGGTCCGATCGTCGCCCTTGCACCGGCACTGATCGCCTGGGCGGTCGTGCCCTTCGCCGACGGCTGGGTGCTCGCCGACATCGATGCGGGTGTGCTGTTCCTGCTGGCGATCACCTCGATCGGCATCTACGGCATCATCATCTCGGGCTGGGCGTCCAATTCCAAGTACCCCTTCCTCGGTGCGATGCGCGCCTCGGCGCAGATGATCTCCTACGAGATCGCCATGGGCATGGCCCTGGTCGCCGTTCTGATGGTGTCGAACAGCCTGAACCTGTCCGAGATCGTGCGCGTGCAGAACGTGGGACGCTTCGCCGACATGGGCCTGTCGGTCCTGTCGTGGAACTTCATTCCGCTGCTGCCGCTGTTCCTCGTCTATCTGATCTCCGGCGTGGCCGAGACCAACCGCGCGCCGTTCGACGTGGTCGAGGGCGAGTCGGAAATCGTCGCCGGCCACATGATCGAGTATTCGGGCATGGCCTTCGCGCTGTTCTTCCTTGCCGAATACGCGAACATGATCCTGGTCTCCTTCCTGACCGCGATCTTCTTCCTCGGTGGCTGGCTCTCGCCGGTCGGCTTCCTGCCGGACGGCCACCACTGGCTGGCCCTCAAGGTCTCATTCCTGCTGTTCTGCTTCCTCTGGTTCCGCGCCACCTTCCCGCGCTATCGCTACGACCAGATCATGCGCCTCGGCTGGAAGGTGTTCATCCCCATCTGCATCACCTGGATCCTCGTCGTCGGGGTCTGGATGATGTCGCCGTTCAACATCTGGAAGTGAGGAACTAGATATGGGAGCCAAGGATTTCATCGGCAGCCTGTTCCTCAAGGAACTGCTCCAGGGCATGGCGGTCACCGCCAGCTACTTCTTCAAGCCGAAGATCACCGTCCAGTATCCGGAAGACAAGACGCCGCTGTCGCCGCGCTTCCGCGGACTGCACGCGTTGCGTCGCTATCCGAACGGCGAGGAGCGCTGCATCGCCTGCAAGCTGTGCGAGGCCGTCTGCCCGGCGATGGCCATCACCATCGAGTCCGCCGAGCGCGACGACGGCTCGCGCCGTACCACGCGCTACGACATCGACCTGACCAAGTGCATCTTCTGCGGCTTCTGCGAGGAGGCGTGCCCGGTCGATGCCATCGTCGAGACCCACATCTTCGAATACCACGGCGAAACGCGCGGCGATCTCCTCTACACCAAGCAGATGCTGCTGGCCAATGGTGATCGCTACGAAAAGGAGATCGCCGGCAACCGGGCGATCGACGCCAAGTACAGATAAAGCCGACAATGGAATTCAAGACCTTCGTCTTCTACGTGCTCGCGGCGATTTTGGTGTTCGCCGCCCTGCGCACGATCACGGCCCGCAACCCCGTGCATGCGGCCCTGTTCCTCGTGCTGGCCTTCTTTTCCACGGCGGCGCTATGGATGCTGCTGCAGGCCGAGTTTCTCGCCATCATCCTGATCATGGTGTATGTCGGTGCCGTCATGGTGCTGTTCATGTTCGTCGTCATGATGCTGGACATCGACATCGCCCGCCTGCGCCACCGCTTCTGGAGCTATCTGCCGCTCGGCGGCATGATCGGCCTGCTGATGGTCGCCGAGATGGCGCTGGTCTTGAGCGGCAAGTACTTCAGCGTCGAGGCCCTGCCGGGCCAGACCATGCCCGAGGGCTACAGCAACACCAAGGAGCTCGGCCGGCTGCTCTACACCGAGTATGTCTATCCCTTCGAGCTGGCCTCGGTGATCCTGCTGGTCGGCGTCATCGCCGCGGTGATGCTGACGCTGCGCCAGCGCAAGGACACCAAGTACCAGAAGCCTGCCGAACAGTTGGCCGTCCGCCGCAACGACCGGGTACGCATCGTCAGAATGGCCACCGAGAAGGACGAGCCCGCCGAGTCCGCGGCGGCGCCGGATCAGGGGGGAGGTCAATAGCATGCTGTCGCTTTCCCATTACCTGATCCTCTCCGCGATCCTCTTCGCGATCAGCGTGGTCGGCATCTTCCTCAACCGCAAGAACCTGATCGTGCTGCTGATGGCGATCGAGCTGATGCTGCTCGCGGTGAACATGAACTTCGTCGCCTTCTCGCACTACCTCAACGATCTGGCCGGCCAGCTGATGGTGTTCTTCGTACTGACCGTCGCGGCGGCCGAGGCGGCCATCGGCCTCGCCATTCTGGTGGTGCTGTTCCGCAATCTTTCCACCATCCATGTCGATGACCTCGACAGCCTGAAGGGATAAGCCAGGATGAAGCTGCTCTATCTCCTCGTGCCCCTCGCCCCGCTGCTCGGGGCCATCGTCGCCGGCCTGTTCAGCAAGGCAGTCGGGCGTGCCGGTGCGCACACGGTGACCATCCTCGGCGTCACGGTGTCTTTCCTCGTGTCCCTGATCGTGCTGTTCCGGGTGATGGGCGGCGAGACCTTCAACGGCGATGTCTACACCTGGCTCGAATCCGGCGGCCTCAAGCTGTCAATTGGCTTCCTCATCGATCCGCTGACCGCCGTGATGATGGTGGTCGTCACCTTCGTGTCGCTGATGGTGCACATCTACACCATCGGCTACATGGCGCACGACGAGGAAAACTGGCCGGCAGGCAGCCAGGCCGGCACGAACAGCTACCAGCGCTTCTTCTCCTACATCTCGCTGTTTACCTTCTCGATGCTGATGCTCGTCATGAGCAACAACTTCGTGCAGCTGTTCTTCGGCTGGGAGGCGGTCGGCCTCGTCTCCTACCTGCTGATCGGATTCTGGTCGGTACGGCCCACGGCGGTCTATGCCAACCTCAAGGCCTTCCTCGTCAACCGCGTCGGCGACTTCGGCTTCCTGCTGGGCATCGGCCTCGTCGCCGCCTATGCCGGCAGCCTCGACTACGCCACCGTGTTCGGCCAGTCGAAGGAGCTTGCCGCGATGACCGAAGCCGTCACCGGCTGGCCGCTCGTCACCGCCATCTGCATCGCGCTGTTCATCGGCGCGATGGGCAAGTCGGCGCAGTTCCCGCTGCACGTCTGGCTGCCCGACTCGATGGAAGGCCCGACGCCGATCTCCGCGCTGATCCACGCCGCCACCATGGTCACGGCCGGCATCTTCATGGTCTCGCGCATGTCGCCGCTGTTCGAACTGTCCGACACCGCGCTGTCCTTCATCATCGTCGTCGGCGCCATCACCACGCTGTTCATGGCCCTGATCGCCATCGTGCAGACCGACATCAAGCGCGTCGTCGCCTATTCGACGCTGTCGCAGCTCGGCTACATGACCATGGCCCTCGGTGCCTCGGCCTACTCGGTGGCGATCTTCCACCTGATGACGCACGCCTTCTTCAAGGCGGTGCTGTTCCTCGGCGCCGGCTCGGTGATCATCGCCATGCACCACGAGCAGGACATGCGCCGGATGGGCGGCCTGCGCAAGTACATGCCGATCACCTACCTGACCGTGCTGATCGGCGCCATCGCCAACGCCGGCCTGCCGCCCTTCGCCGGCTTCTTCTCGAAGGACTCGATCATCGAGGCGGTGCATCTGGCCAACGTACCGGGCGCCGGCTTCGCCTACTTCTGCGCGCTGGCGGCGGTCTTCGTCGGCGGCCTGTATTCCTTCCGCCTCGTCTTCTTCGCCTTCCACGGCAAGGAGCGCTTTCGCGAGGCTGCCCACGGCCATGCCCACGGCCATGGCCACCACGGGGTTCATGAACCTCACGAGTCGCCGAAGGTGGTTACCGTGCCGCTGATCCTGCTGTCCATTCCCGCCATCGCCTCCGGTTGGCTGATCGGATCCTTCCTCTACGGCACGTGGTTCGGCGATGCGATTTTCTTCTCCGAAGCGCATCACGGCGTGGCGCACATGAAGGCGGAGTTCCACGGCGTACTGGGGATGATGATGCACGGCGTCACGACCCTTCCTTTCTGGCTCGCGGTCTCCGGTGCCGGCACGGCCTGGTTCCTCTACATCGCCCGTCCCGATCTGCCGGCCGTCATCAAGCGGAAAGCCGGCGTGCTGGCCACGATCCTCGAGAAGAAGTATGGCTTCGACGAGTTCAACGAGTGGTTCTTCGCCGGCGGGGCGCGCGGCATCGGCCGCGGCCTGTGGAAGGGCGGCGACCAGGCCATCATCGACGGCGTCGCGGTGAACGGTTCGGCGAAACTGGTCGGCTGGTTCGCCAGTGTCGTGCGCCTGATCCAGTCGGGCCACATCTATCAATATGCCTTCTCCATGATCATCGGCGTCTTCGTGCTGCTGACCCTGTGGATGAACCGGGCCTGACGGACACGAAGTGATGAGTTCCTCCCTCCTGAGTCTCGCGATCTGGATCCCCATCGTCGGCGCCTTCGTCGTGTTTGCGGCGGGCGACCAGAAGAACCTCGCCCGCTGGGCTGCGCTGATCGTCGCCTTCGCCGGCTTCGCCATCACGCTGCCGCTCTACATCGGCTTCGATACCGCACAGGCCGGCATGCAGTTCGTCGAGCAGCGCCCGTGGATTCCGCGCTTCAACATCGAATACCTGCTCGGCGTGGACGGCATCTCGATGCTGTTCATCCTGCTCAACAGCTTCATCACCATCCTCGTCGTCATCGCCGGCTGGGAAGTGATCGAGGACAAGGTGGCCCAGTACATGGGTGCCTTCCTGATCATGTCCGGCCTGATGAACGGCATTTTCAGCGCCCTCGATGCAGTGCTGTTCTACGTCTTCTTCGAGGCCTCGCTGATCCCGATGTACATCATCATCGGCGTGTGGGGCGGCCCGAACCGCGTTTATGCGGCCTTCAAGTTCTTCCTCTACACGCTGCTCGGCTCGCTGCTGATGCTGATCGCGCTGATCTGGCTGTTCCTGCATTCCGGCGGCAGCTTCAACCTGCTCGAATGGCACCAGCTGCGTATCGAGATGGCGCCGCAGATCCTGCTGTTCATCGCCTTCCTGGTGGCCTTCGCCGTCAAGGTGCCGATGTGGCCGGTACATACCTGGCTGCCGGACGCCCACGTCGAGGCGCCGACCGGCGGCTCGGTAGTGCTGGCGGCGATCATGCTGAAGCTTGGCGCCTACGGCTTCCTGCGGTTCTCCCTGCCGATCGCGCCGGACGCCAGCCATTACCTGGCGCCGATGATGATCGCGCTGTCGCTGATCGCCGTCATCTATATCGGCTTCGTCGCGCTGGTGCAGGCCGACATGAAGAAGCTGATCGCCTATTCGTCGATCTCGCACATGGGTTTCGTCAC
>JAVEWF010000059.1:0-14456 GCA_034004665.1 Rhodocyclaceae bacterium
CCTTCGATTCGATCATCGTCGCGGCCGCCGGTGCCGGCGTGCCGCAGGCCCTGCGCGAACAGCTGGCCGTGGGCGGGCGCCTCGTCATCCCGGTCGGCACGGCCGAGCAGGTGCTGCTGCTCGTCGAGCGCACGCCGCAGGGCTGGGATGAGCGTCGTTTCGACGCAGTGCGCTTCGTGCCGCTGCTGCCGGGAGTCACTGCATGAATCTGCGCTTCATTTACTTTTCCCTGCTCGCCGGATTGACAGGCTGCATGACCACCGCGCCGGTACCGGTGGCCGACAGCGGCGCTCCGGTACGCATCGAGAAGCCGCTCGATGCGTCCGTAACGGCACCGGCCATCGCTGCGGGCAAGTTCTACACGGTCAAAAAAGGCGACACCCTGTACAGCATTGCCCTCGATCACGGCATCGAATATCGCGCACTGGCGGCCTGGAACAACATCGACAATCCTTCCCGCATCCGTGTCGGGCAGCAGCTGCGCGTCGCGGCTGTCGAGCCCGCACCGGCGGCCGCAGCAGCGGTGGCTATCCCCATCGGTGCGGCCGAGGTGCGGCCGATCGAGAGCGGTGGACCGGTGACAGCGCGTCCGCTCGACGGGACGGCCGCACCGCTCGCGCCAGTGGCGCCCGTCGCGCCTGTGCCGATGATGGCCGACGACAGGGTCAAGCGGGCGCCGATCGGCGGCAAGTTGCCCTATTCCGAAGCGAACCTGGCCCTGCTGAAAAACCGCGAGACGACACCGGTGCCCGTAGCGTCGCCGGTGTCGGTGGCGACCACTGTCGCGCCAGCCGAGAAACCGGTGGAAAACTCGGCGGTGGCTCCCACTCCGGCTCCAGTGGCTGCGGGTGCGATCGACTGGACCTGGCCGGCCAGTGGCAAGATCATCGCCACCTTCGACGAAGGGGGCGCGCCGGGCGTGACCAAGGGCATCCACATCGCCGGCAAGATCGGCGACCCCGTCCTTGCCGCGGCGGCGGGCAAGGTCATCTACGTCGGCAGCGGTCTGCGCGGCATGGGCAACTTCGTCGTCGTGCGCCACACGCCGGCCTACCTGTCCGTGTATGCCCACAACAGCCGTATTCTCGTCAAGGAAGAGCAGACCGTGGCACGCGGCCAGAAAATCGCCGAACTGGGCAATTCCGATGCCGACCAGCCCAAGCTGCATTTCGAGGTGCGCCACCAGGGCAAGCCGGTCGACCCGCTGAAATACCTGCCCCCGCGCTGATGGTGTCCGGCGAGGAGAGCGACGCGCACGAGGACGGAACCGGCGATGCCGGTTCCGTCGAGTCGGAGCATGCGCCGGCGGGCGAGGACGGTTTCCTCGACGACGTCACCCAGCTCTACCTCAACGAGATCGGCGCGACGCCGCTGCTGAAACCGGCCGAGGAACTGGCGTTGGCGCGCGCCACGCGGGCGGGCGATTTCTCGGCCCGCCAGGGCATGATCGAAGCCAACCTGCGGCTCGTCGTCAGCATTGCGCGGCACTACCTGCACCGCGGCGTCGCACTCGACGACCTGATCGAAGAGGGCAATCTCGGCCTGATCCATGCCCTCGAAAAGTTCGATCCGGAACGCGGCTTCCGCTTCTCGACCTATGCCACGTGGTGGATCCGCCAGAACATCGAGCGGGCGATCATGAACCAGTCGCGCACCATCCGCTTGCCGGTGCATGTGGTCAAGGAGTTGAACGCGATCCTGCAGGCGCTACGCCGTCTGGGGCGCGAGGCCGGAACGGGCGATGATGTCGCCCGCTCCGAGGCGACGCTCGAAAGCGTCGCGCACTTGCTGCACAAGCCCGTCGACGAGGTTCGCCGCCTCCTCGCACTGAACGACCGGACCACCTCGCTGGATGCGCCGCTCGATATCGATCCCGACCTGACCATCGCGGATGCGCTGGCGGACGAGCATGGCAGCGATCCGGAAGCGATCGTGGAGCAGGAAGAAATCGCCGGCCAGGTTGCTGCCTGGGTGAGCGAATTGCCGGACCGCCACCGTCGGGTCGTCGAGGCGCGGTACGGGCTCAATGGCCAGGACCTGGCCACACTCGACACTCTCGCCGGGGAACTCGGGGTCACGCGCGAACGGGTGCGCCAGCTGCAGGTCGAGGCGATCGAGCGCCTGCGGCTGCGCCTCGCCCGGCTCGGCGTGGGCGTGCGGGCGCTGATCTGAGGGTGCAGGAAAGTCGGCGCCGGCGGGACGGTGCGGGCTTCCCGAGCGTTCTTGTGCCTTGCTTGTGTGTTCTTACTTGCGTGTCAGGACGACAGCCAGTTCATACTGATCGCCGTGATGGGCAACTTGCGCATAGGGCGGCTTCGGCCAGTCCCACAGGGTTGCCGGAAAGATCGCGCGCATCGCCTGGATGTCGCAGTGATACGGCGGTCCTTCGATGAAGCCGTCCCGCGCGCCAGCTTTCGGCGTCTGCATGAACAGCGCCAGCAGCCGGCCGCCGGGTTTCAGCCAGCCGTGCAGCTGGGCCGCGTAGTGCGTCCAGTAGTCCGGATAGAGCGCACACAGGCAGGTCTGCTCGAACACCGCATCGACCGGGGCATCCGGCTGCCAGTGCAGCACGTTGGCCTCGACGAGTTCGGCGTTGCAGGCGTTGCGCTGCAGATGATCGCGGCACAGCGCTAACGCCCCCGGGGCGAAATCGAGGCCGATGGTCGCCAGGCCAGCGGCGGCGAGCTCGACCACTTCCCAGCCCTGCCCGCAGCCCGGGACGATCACCCGCATGCCGGGGGCGAACGTACCGTCGGCGAGCCAGGCGGCGACCTGCGGATTGGCGCCGCCCCGGTCCCAGGGCAGGCTGCCGGCGGCGAAACGATCCTGCCAGAAGGTTTGGCTCGGTCCGGCCATGGGCGTGTTCCTTACGGTTGGCGCCGCATCTTGAGCGTGGCGGCGAAGTCCTCGACCGCCGCCGCGTAGAAGCTGCTGCGGTTGTAGCGGGTAACGACGTAGAAATTCCGGTAGCCGAGGCGGTATTCGGTCGGCGCATCCGGTGTGACGAGGTCGATCAATGCCGCGGGCGCGTCGGGGGCGTCGGCTGGAATGTCGACGCCGAATGCGCGCATCTCCGCCGGCTTGCGTGCCGGCTGGATACCTTCGGCAACGAGCGTTTCCGTCGCCGTCCCGCCGACGCCGACTTTTACCGAAATCGGCCCGCCTTCTTCCCAGCCGTGTTCCTTGAGGAAGTTCGCCACGCTGCCGATCGCGTCCTCGGCGCTGCCGGCCAGGTCGATGCGGGCATCGCGATCGAAGTCGATGGCATAGGCGCGTATGCTCGACGGCAGGAATTGGGGCAGGCCGATCGCGCCGGCGTAGGAACCGCGGTAGTCCTGCGGCTCGCGGTGCTCCTTGCGGGCGAGCAGCAGCAGGGCTTCGAGCTCGCGCCGGAACAGATCGGCGCGCGGCGGATAGTCGAAGGCCAGCGTGGTCAGCGCGGCGAAGGTCGCGAAACGTCCCGTGTAGCGGCCGTAGAAGGTCTCGATGCCGATGATCGCGACGATGATTTCCGCCGGCACGCCCGTCAGTGCTTCGGCCTTGGCGAGCGTGCCGGCGTGGCGCTGCCAGAAATCGAGACCGGCGCGGATACGGCGCGGTTCGATGAAACGGTCGCGATAGTTGCGCCAGGACTTGACGCGCGGGTCGGCCGGCGGGGCGATGGCCTTGAGGACCGCCGGCAGGGCCTCGGTGCGTGCGAACAGTCGGGATAGCGTGGCGCCGTCGAAGCCGTGGCGCGCTTCCATGTCGGCGATGAAGCCGCGCACGTCGTCGCGTTCGGCATAGGTCGTGGCGTGAACAGGAAGCACCGGCATCAGCAGGCCGAGCAGCAGGACGCGGGAAATACGGATCATGGCTGGAAGGCCGCCACGCGGCGGCGCAATTCGTCGAAGGCGGAAGGCTCAAGGCTACCGTAGCGGAGTCCGGCGTAAAGCGTCGCGATGCGGCGGATTTCGGCCGCTTTCGCGGGTTGCGCCCGGGCGATGCGCTCGGCGTAGTCTGCCGGACCTTCCCAGGCCTGGCGTGCCAGACCGTGGCGCGCGAGCCGCCGCGACAGGCGCAGCCATTGCCGCTGCACCCGGTCGGGATGCGGACGGCGCCAGAGCATCCAGCCGGTCAATGCGAGCAGCACGCCGCCGCACAGCACTGCGAGCGTCGCCGTCATCGTGCGCCAGTCGGGGCTCTTCATGCCGAGCCGTTCGAGCAGGTCGCGCTGGCGCTGCGGATCGTAGCCGAGCACCCACTGGTTCCAGGCGTTATTGATCGCCCACCAGCGGAAGCGCAGGTCGCGCAGGAAGTGGTAGCCGCGGGCGAGGAAGGGCAGCGGGTCGCCGGCCGGCACGGCGGCCGCGAGGTTCTCCTCGATGCGGGCGGGGGCCGAGGTGGCCGTCGGGTCCACGCGGACCCAGCCGCGTCCGGCCAGCCAGACTTCCGCCCAGGCGTGCGCGTCGGATTGGCGAATGACCCAGGTGTCGTCGACGGGATTGCGCTCGCCGCCCTGGTAACCGGTGACGACCCGTGCCGGCACGCCGGCGGCGCGCATCAGTACGACGAAGGCCGCGGCGAAGTGCTCGCAGAAACCCCGCTGGTGGTCGAAGAGGAACTCGTCGGCGACGTGTGCGCCCATCAGCGGCGGCCGCAGGGTATAGAGCAGCCGGCGTTCACGCATGAAATCGATGGCGCGCTGGAGGCGGGCGGCATCGTCGCCGCCGTCCGCTGTCCAGTCGGCGCCGACTTTTTGCGTGCGCGGATTGATGTCGGCGGGCAATTGCAAAGCCGCCTCCAGAATCTCGGGCGTGGCGTCGTCATGCACCACGGCGCTTTGCGAGCGCAGCGTGTAGCGTAGTCGTTCGCGTACCTGCTTGCGTGCGTGAAGCTGGAAGTCGGTGGCACGGAAGGCGTCGGGCGGCAGGGTCAGTGGCAGTTCGAGCGCGAATAGCCAGGGTCGGTTGTGCGGCTCCAGCGTCACGGTATAGGCGTAGGCCGGACTGTCGGCAACCGGCTGGTAGGGCAGCGCGCGCGCGACCGCCTTTTCGCCAGGCCGCCAGGTGCGCTCCTGCAGATGAGTTAGCACCGGGCCGCGCCAGTACAGGTCGCGCTTGGGCGGCACCGGGCCGTCGAACTTGACGCGGAACGCGATGGCGTCGGACTGAATGAGGTTGTTGATGGTGCCCGGCGACATGCTGTCGGACAGGCCCGTCAGCCCGCTGTAGGCGTCGGCGGGCAGGCCCCACAGCGGGCCGGATACGCGCGGGAACAGGACGAAGAGAATCAGCATGAAGGGCAGCCCCTGCGCTAGCAGCACGCCGGACCGGCGTAGCAGGAACCACGGGGCGGGGCGCGGGTCGGTCAGGCTGGCGAGCGTCGCCGTGGCGACGAGGACCGTACCGAGCATGGTGGCCGCAACGGGGATCGACTGGTCCTCGAAGAACTGCGTTAGTGTGAGGAAGTAGGCGAGCAGCACGATCGCGAGCCCGTCGCGCGGCGCGCGCGCTTCCAGTTGCTTGAGGGCGAGGAAGATCATCAGCAGCGCGACGCCCGCGCGCTGGCCGAACAGGGTGCGGTATTCGAGGAATACGCCGGCCGTGCCGGCAAGCGTGACGAAGAGCAGCACCCAGCGCGTCGGCAAGGGCTGTCGCCACCACGCCAGTGCAGCGCGCCAGGCGAAGGCGGCACCGACGGCGAGCGACAGCCAGAGCGGCACCTGTGGCGTCAGCGGCAGAAAGGCGGCGAGGCCCGTGGCGAGCAGCCACCAGGTCTGCACCGGCGTCAGCGGTAATGGCTGCGGGGAGCGATCAGTCTTCATGCAGGGCGAGTGCCTTGAGGCAGGCATGGACATGGTCGGGGCCGTGCCCCTGCGCGAGGGTCGTGTCGGGCAGACGCAGTCCCCAGGCCAGCCCGGCGTCCTCGGCATCGAGCACCCAGCGTGTCAGGATCGAGAGACGGGTCTCGCTGTCCATGCCGGGCGGCAGCGCGTCCCAGTCGAACCAGAGTGCCTGCGCGGCCGTACCGGCGAACTGCTTGGTTTGCAGCGGTGCGTCCGGCCCCTGGCGGGCGGCCGTCTTCCAGGCGACGTGATGGGGCGGGTCGCTCGGCTGGTGGCGGCGCAGGCCGGCGAAATCCTCGTCGCCGGTGTCGCTCGACAGGCGTCCGCCCTGCAGACCGGCAAAAGTCGGCAGTGGCGGGACGGCACTGGCCGGCTGCGGATAGACGAGGCAGGCGAGGCCGGGCGCGGCATAGCTCCAGGCCCGCACGAGGCCGAGCGGCCAGACGGTTTCCAGGGTGGCGCGCGGCATGGCGAGCCAGCCGCGTCGTGCCGTCGGCATCGGCAGCAGCACGCGCACGCTGTCACCGGGCGGGACATCGGTGCTGACACCGGGTTGTTCCGGCAGCGTGAGTCGCACGAGGCGTCGTTCGCGCGCATCCGGATTGGCAAGGTGGAGCGGGAAGTGTGCCGTCGCGCCGGCGAACACCGGTGCGGCCGCACCGATGCCGATCGACAGGCCGGCGAGGTTGCGGAAGGTATGCAGGATCGTCGCGACGCCCAGTCCGGCGAGCAGGAAGACCAGCAGGTAGCCGAGGCCGAGGTTGTAGTTGATGGCACCAATCAGCATGACCACGAGCGAGACGGCATAGAGCAGGCCGGCGCGCGTCGGCAGCACGTATACGCGGCGCTGCGTCAGAGCGATCGGCACGGGTTCGGGCGGCACCACGCGCAGCGCCCAGGCGACGAAGCGTTCGTGCAGCGCATTGCGCCAGCGGCGCCACATCGCACGCATCATCGTCTTCAGGGCAGGGGAACTGCCTCGATCAGCGCCCGGGCGACCTCACCGGATGTGCGGCGTTCGCCGCCGCCGAGGTCGCTGCGGCCCTGTAGCCGATGTGCGGCGATGGCTGGCAGGACGGCCTGGATGTCCTCCGGCAGCACGTGGTCGCGCCCAGCCAGCAGCGCCCAGGCGCGGGCGGCGGCGACAAGGCCAAGGCCGGCGCGTGGTGAAAGACCGATGGACCAGTCCGCTGCATTGCGTGTATGGGCGACGAGCGCCTGCACGTAATCCAGCAGCGGGTCGGCGACATGCACGGCCGCGGCCTGTGCCTGGGCGGCAAGCAGTTCCGCGGGCCCGAGCAACGGCGTTGCCTCGGCAAGCAGGACTCGGCGATCGCGGCCGGCGAGCAGGGCTCGCTCGGCGGCGCGGTCGGGATAGCCGAGTTCGATGCGCATCAGGAAGCGGTCGAGCTGCGATTCCGGCAGCGGAAAAGTGCCGATCTGGTGCGCCGGGTTCTGCGTGGCGATGACGAAGAACGGCTCCGGCAGCGGGCGCGTCTGGCCCTCGATCGTCACCTGTCGCTCCTCCATCGCCTCCAGCAGGGCGCTTTGCGCCTTGGGGGTGGCACGGTTGATCTCGTCGGCCAGCACGACCTGGCTGAACACGGGGCCGGGGTGGAAACGGAAACTGCCGCTGCCCTTGTCTAAGACCGAGATGCCGAGAATGTCGGCCGGCAGCATGTCGCTGGTGAACTGGATGCGCTGGAAGTCGAGGCCGAGCAGGCGTGCCAGCGTGTGGGCCAGCGTGGTCTTGCCGACGCCGGGCAGGTCCTCGATCAGCAGGTGGCCGCGGGCGAGCAGGCAGGCGAGCGCGAGGCGGATCGGGTACTCCTTGCCGAGGATGATGCCGGAGGCGGCGGCATGGACGGCGGACAAGGCGGTGCGGCTGGAAATCGCGGGGGGCGGGGGCATGAGAAAAATTCCCTCGAAACGGTCATAATGCGGCTTTTAGCCCATTGTAAGTGCAAGCGCGATTCATCGACGAGCCATGACGATAGCCTTCATCTCCCACCCCGATTGCCTGCTTCACAACATGGGGTCATATCACCCCGAAAGCCCCGAGCGCCTGGGCGCCATCCAGGACCGGCTGATCGCCGCGGGACTCGACATCTATCTCTCCTACCACGATGCGCCGCTGGCCGAGAATGTGCATCTGCGCCGCGCACATCCGCAGAGCTACATCGACATGATCACGGCGAGCGTGCCGGAGCAGGGGGTTCATCATCTCGATCCGGATACCGCCATGTGCCCGCATACGCTCAAGGCCGCCCTGCGCGCCGCGGGTGCCGGCGTGCTGGCGACCGACCTGGTGATGAAGAAGGAGGTGCCGGCCGCCTTCTGCGCGGTGCGTCCGCCCGGCCATCATGCCGAACATGCCCGCTCGATGGGGTTCTGTTTCTTCAACAACATCGCGATCGCCGCCCGCCATGCGCTCGATGCCTGGGGCCTGCAGCGCGTCGCCGTGATCGATTTCGACGTGCACCATGGCAACGGCACCGAGAACATCCTCGAACAGGACATGCGCACGCTGATGTGCAGCATCTTCCAGCATCCCTTTTATCCATATTGCGGTGACGACGAGCCGGCCTCGAACATGTGCAACGTGCCGATGCCGGCGCGTTCGCGTGGCGACGCTTTCCGCGAAGTGGTCAGCGAGATCTGGATGCCGCGTCTGCACGAGTTCAAGCCCGAGATGATCTTCATCTCGGCGGGTTTCGATGCCCACCTGGAAGACGACATGGGCAACCTCGGCCTCGTCGAGGCTGATTATGCCTGGGTGACCGAGCAGCTGCTGGCCGTCGCCAAGCAGCACTCCGGGGGCCGCATCGTCTCGATGCTGGAAGGCGGCTATGTCCTGTCGTCGCTGGCACGCAGCGTGGCCACCCACATCAAGGCGCTCGCCGAGCTGTAACTTTCCCTTACATCCGGGCCCGGCCGGACGGCTGGGCCCATCCTTTAGAATTCCCCTTTCGCCAAAAAGAGCGCCCAGAATGAGTTTCCCGATGATCCAAGGTTCCCTTCCCGCCATCGTCACCCCCATGCTCGAGGATGGCGCGCTCGACTTGCCGGGCCTGCGCCGTTTGCTCGACTGGCATATCGCCGAAGGTTCGGACGGTGTCGTCGTCGTCGGTACGACCGGCGAATCTCCGACGGTCGACATGGACGAACACTGCACGCTGATCCGCACCACCGTCGAGCACGTCGCCGGCCGCATCCCCGTGATCGCCGGCACCGGCGCCAATTCGACCAGCGAGGCCATCGAACTGGCGCAGTGTGCGAAGGCCGTCGGCGCGACCGCCCATCTGTCGGTCGTGCCCTACTACAACAAGCCGACCCAGGAGGGCCTCTATCAGCACTTCAAGACCATCGCCGAAGCGGTGGACTTGCCGCTGATTCTTTACAACGTGCCGGGGCGTACCGTCGCCGACATGGCGAACGACACGACGCTGCGTCTCGCGCAGGTACCGGGTATCGTCGGTATCAAGGATGCGACCGGCAATCTCGAACGCGGTACCGATCTGGTCAAGCGGGCACCCGCCGGTTTCGCCATCTACAGCGGCGACGATGCGACCGGCGTCCTGCTGACCCTGCTGGGCGGCGCTGGTGTGATCTCGGTGACGGCGAACGTCGCCCCGCGGCTGATGCACGAAATGATCGCCGCAGCCCTGGCCGGCGATGTCGTTGCCGCGCGCGGCATCAACGCACGCCTGCTGGGACTGCACAAGCACCTGTTCTGCGAAGCCAATCCGATTCCCGTCAAGTGGGCCTGTGCGCGCATGGGCTTGATCACGGATGGCCTGCGCTTGCCGCTGACGCCACTCTCCGCCGAATTCCACGACCGTGTCCTGGGCGCCATGCGCGAGGCCGGTATCGCGATCTGAACGATGAAGAAGACACCGAAAACTTTCCGGCTGGCCAGCCTGTACCTCGCCAGCGCCCTGCTGGCGGCCTGTTCCGGCAACATCCTGCCCGAGTCCAAGAAGATCGACTACAAGTCGGCCGGCAAGCTGCCGACGCTGGAGGTGCCGCCCGACCTGACGCAGCCCACGCGCGATGACCGCTATGCCGTGCCGGACGTGTCGCCGCGCGGTATAGCCACCTATTCCGAGTATGCCGGCGAGCGTGTCGCCGGGGCGACATCCACCGCGCCGGCCGTGCTGCCGAGCGTCGACAAGATGCGTATCGAGCGTGCCGGCTCGCAGCGCTGGCTGGTGGCCGCCGGCACGCCCGAGCAGCTGTGGCCGGCACTCAAGGAGTTCTGGCAGGAGCTCGGCTTCATCATCAACGTCGAGACTCCCGAGGCCGGCGTGATGGAAACCGACTGGGCGGAAGACCGCGCCAAGCTGCCGCAGGACATCATTCGCGGATCGCTTGGCAAGGTGTTCGACAGCCTGTATTCGACCGCCGAACGCGACAAGTTCCGTACCCGCGTCGAAAAGGGGGCCGAGCCTGGCACCACCGAGATCTACATCAGTCACCGCGGCATGTACGAAATCTACGTGGATGAAGGCAAGAGCGAGACCCGCTGGCAGCCCCGACCGGCGGAGCCGGAACTCGAGGCGGAGATGCTGCGCCGTCTGATGGTCCGTCTGGGGGTCGAGGAGGGCCGTGCGCAAACCTTGCTGGCAACCGAACCCAAGCAGGAGCGCGCTATCTTGACCCGCGCTGCCGACGGTGCAGGAACGCTGGCAGTGAAGGAACCTTTCGACCGGGCCTGGCGACGCGTCGGGCTGGCGCTCGACCGGGTCGGCTTCACTGTCGAGGACCGCGATCGTTCGCAGGGCATGTATTTCGTGCGCTACATCGATCCCGAGGTCGACAATCGCAAGAAGGAAGACAAGGGAGGGGGCTGGCTCAGCAAGCTCAACCCGATGAATCTGTTCCAGAGCGACAAGTCGAAGGTTGACCCGCAAGCGCAATATCGCATTCATGTCGATGGCACTGGCGAATCCAGCCGGGTGCGTGTCTTGACGCGCGAGGGCGGATCAGACAACTCGGAAACCGCGCGCAGGATTTTGGGCCTGCTCCACGAACAGCTGAAGTGATGCACTCGGCGTGATCAGGTTCGCTTCGCTGGGCAGCGGAAGCAAGGGCAATGCCTTGCTCGTCGAGTCCGGTGTCACGCGGGTGCTGGTCGACTGCGGCTTCGGCCCGCGCGAAATGGCACGGCGGCTGGAGCGCCTCGGCATTACCCCGGAAGCTGTGACGGCGGTGCTGGTGACGCATGAACATGCCGACCATGTCGGTGGGGCGGCGCGTTGCGCCGCGCGCTTCGGCTGGACCGTTCACGCCAGCTATGGCACAGCGGCCGCTGCCCGGCAGCTTGCGGATATGCCGGTCCGGCGTTTCGACAGCCATGCGAGCTTCGTGCTCGGCGATCTCGAGATCCATCCCTACCCGGTACCTCACGATGCACGCGAACCGGCACAGTTCATCTTTTCGGATGGCGCACGACGCCTGGGCGTGCTGACCGATGCCGGTACCGTCACCCCGCATATCGTCGCCATGCTGCAATCCTGTGCCGCTCTGGTGCTCGAATGCAATCACGATGCGCAGATGCTGGCGAACGGGCGCTATCCCCCGGCCTTGAAGCAGCGCATCGGCGGCGGTTTCGGTCATTTGGAGAACGGCGCCGCCGCCGCGCTGCTGCGTGGTCTCGGCGGGACAGGCCTGCAGCATGTGGTGGCCGCCCATCTGTCCGAAGAAAACAATACTCCGGAGTTGGCCCGGACGGCATTGGCGGGAGCGCTGGGCTGCACTCCGGAGTGGATTGGCGTGGCGACCCAGGCCGCAGGTTTCGGCTGGCGCGAAGTGAGGTGAGCATGGAAAAGAAACCGCATACGAACATCGCCGATGTCGAGTCGCTCGACCATGAGGGGCGCGGTGTCGCCCACGTGGCGGGCAAGGCGATTTTCATCGAGGGTGCGCTGCCCGGGGAGCGGGTGGTTTATACGAGTTTCCGCCGCAAGCCGAATTTCGAGAACGCCCATGCGGATAGGGTCCTGCGGGCATCGAGTCAGCGTGTCACCCCCGGGTGTCCGCACTTCGGTGTCTGCGGCGGCTGCAGCATGCAGCATCTCGATCCTCTGGCGCAGGCGGCGGCCAAGCAGCGCGTGCTGGAGGATGCCTTCTGGCACATTGCCCGCCTGAAACCGGAAAACATCCTGTCGCCGATCGTTGGCCCGGCCTGGGGCTATCGTCGGCGGGCGCGGCTAACCGTGCGGCTGGTGGCGAAGAAAGGCGGCGTGCTGGTCGGCTTCCACGAAAAGCGCAGCAGCTACGTCGCGGTGATGGATTCCTGTGCCGTCCTGCCGGCGCCGATTTCTGCGCTGTTGCCCGCGCTGCGGCATCTGGTCGAGTCGCTGTCGATCCCGGACCGCCTGCCGCAGATCGAGGTGGCGGCGGGCGATACGCCCACGGCGCTGGTGTTCCGGATACTCGAAGCGCTGACGCCGGACGACGAGGAGAAGCTGCGTGCCTTCGCCGATCGGCATGGCGTGCATGTCTGGCTGCAAACTGGCGGGCCGGATACCGCGGCGCTCTTTCATCCCGCCGATGGCGGCTGGCCGGCCTACCGCTTGCCGGATTTCGACGTGACGCTGCGCTTCCGGCCGACCGATTTCACGCAGGTGAATCATGACGTCAACCGTGTTCTGGTGCGCCGCGCACTCGGCTTGCTGGATGTCCGGCCGGGCGAGTCGGTCGCCGACATGTTCTGCGGACTGGGCAATTTCACGCTGCCGCTGGCACGCCTGGGCGCACAGGTTGTCGGCGTCGAGGGCAGTGCGCCGCTGATCGCACGGGCCAGAGAAAATGCCGTGGCCAACGGTCTGGCGGAGCGGATCGATTACCACGTCGCCAACCTGTTCGAAGTGACGCCCGAGAAGTTGAGTGGCTGGGGCCGCTTCGGCAAGATGCTGATCGACCCGCCCCGCGAGGGCGCGGTCGAACTGGTCAAGTCGCTCGGCGCGGATGCCCCGCATCGGATCGTCTACGTATCCTGCAATCCCGCGACGCTGGCGCGTGATGCAGCGGTGCTGGTGCATGAAAAGAATTACCGGTTGGCGGCGGCGGGCATTGCCAACATGTTTCCGCAGACCTCGCACGTCGAGTCGATCGCGCTGTTCGAGCGACCGGAATGAAAAACGGCGGCCGCAGCCGCCGTTTTGCCGTCCCGCCAGCGCCGACTTTCAGTCGCGCTCGCCGCTGAAGGCCATCAGCAGGTGCAGCAGGCTGACGAACACGTTATAGACGTCGAGATACACCGCCAATGTGGCGCTGATGTAATTGTCCTCGCCGCCCTGCACGATGCGGTTGATGTCATAGAGGATGTAGGCGGAGAAGATCACCACGGCGATGGCCGAGATCGCCAGTGCCAGGGCGGGAATCTGGAAGAAGATGTTGGCCACCATCGCCACCAGCAGCAGGATCACGCCGGCGAACAGGAACTTGCCGAGGTTCGAGAAGTCGCGCTTCGAGGTGGCGGCGACGCCGGCCAGGGCGAAGAAGATCGCACCGGTGCCGCCGGCCGCCATGGCTATCAGGCTGCCGCCGTTGGCGAAGCCCAGCGCCACCTGCAGGATGCGCGACAACATCAGCCCCATGAAGAAGGTGAAGGCGAGCAGCAGGACCACACCCATGCCGCTGTGTTTGGTCTTCTCGATACCGACCATGAACGCGAAGGCGCCGCCCATGAAGACGAGCAGGCCGATGAACGGGCTGCCGGCGAAGAAGGAAAAGTTGATCTGGATGCCGAGCAGTGCGCCGGCGACCGTGGGCAGCATCGACAGGGCGAGCAGCGCATAGGTATTGCGCAGCACGCGGCTCTGCTGGACAGCGTGGCCAAGGGTGCCGTGTTGGGCGATCTGGAAGGGTTGCATGGACGATTCCTTTCAGTAATGAAGCGAACAGGCGCTGAGACTAGCGAAACCCTGTGAAAGTTTCAACCGTAGATCTTGCACATCAAGGGGCTGACCGTCGGATGACTGGTCAGCCCGATCAGCGACAGGATGGCTGACGCGATGGCGATCCGCCACAGCCAGCGCTTGATGCCGGGCGGTAGGCTATTCAGCGGCATCCTCGCGGCTGGCGCGCTTTCTCTCATGCGGATCGAGGTGGCGCTTGCGCAGGCGGATCGATTTCGGCGTGATCTCGACCAGTTCGTCGTCCTCGATGAATTCGACGGCGGATTCAAGGGTCAACTGGATCGGCGGCACCAGCCGCACGGCTTCGTCGGTACCCGAGGCGCGCACGTTGGTGAGTTGCTTGCCCTTGATCGGGTTGACGATGAGATCGTTTTCGCGGCTGTGGATGCCGATGATCATGCCCTCGTAGAGCATCTCGCCGGGATTGACGAACATGCGGCCGCGGTCCTGCAACTTCCATAGGGCGTAAGCAACGGCGGGACCGTCTTCGGCGGAAACCAGCACGCCGTTGCGGCGTTCGGCCATCGTGCCGGCCCAGGGACCGTACTCGTCGAAGACGTGGCTGGCGAGACCGGTACCGCGCGTCAGCGTCAGGAACTCGCCCTGGAAGCCGATCAGGCCGCGCGCCGGAATACGGTATTCGAGGCGCACACGACCGCGACCGTCCGGCTGCATGTCCTGCAGCTCGCCCTTGCGGCGGCCGA
>JAVEWF010000137.1:0-3092 GCA_034004665.1 Rhodocyclaceae bacterium
CCGCCGCATGTGCCGAATGATGGTCGTCCATCCCAGCGGCTACTACGCCTGGCGGGCGGAACCTATGTCTGCCCGCGCGAAGGAAGATCAACGCCTGAGCGGACTCATCAGTAAGCGCTCAATAAACGACGTCTTTCGCTGAGGGCGGCGAGTTGCGAAGATGGTGTCCACGTAGAACAACGTGGACACCTATGACAGAGCACACGACAGAGTTGGCCCGGCCGTTGGTCGTTGGCTACAAGCGGGACGGACGCAGTTGCTACGATCCTGAAGCGAAACGGCAGTTGATCGAAGCCTGCCTGCGGTCCGGGGTCTCGGTGGCACGGCTGGCGATGCAGCACGGCGTCAACGCCAACCTGCTGCGCACCTGGATCACCCGTTATCGCAAGCAGCACGAAACGAGTGGTGCTTTAGCGATGGCGCTGCCCGCCTTCGTCCCGGTGGTGACGGCATCGCCGGTGCCGCAGATGCGGAGCGGCCCGAGAGCCACCCTGGCCAATGGCGTGCAGCTGGACCTGGGCGGCATCGACGCCGCCGAGCTGCCCTGCATTCTCGCCTGCCTGGCCGCGCTGCCATGTTCCGCTTCGACCCGAGGCTGAAGGTCTATCTGCACCGGGAACCGGTCGATGGCCGCAAGGCCATCAACGGTCTGGCGCTTCTGGTCGAGCACTCGCTGAAGCTCGACCCGTTTGCCCCGGCCGTCTTCGTCTTCAGCAACCGGCGACGCGACCGGGTCAGACTGCTGCTGTGGGAGCGCAACGGCTACTGGCTGCTGATCAAACGGCTAGAAGCGGACCGGTTCAAATGGCCGAAGGACGCCGCCGTGGTTGAACTGACCGTCGAGCAACTGCACTGGCTACTGGCGGGCATCGACCTGGCGGCGCTACGGCCGCATCCGGAACGGAAATATTTGCAGGCAGGGTGAACCGGGCGCGATGCCCTTGGTCTAATTGGGCCATGGCGTCAATTACCCTCACCGCAGAAGAATACGATGCGCTCGTCGCATCGCGCGACGAGGCACGAGCCGAACGCGAAAGCCTGCGCGGCGAAGTACGTACCCTCAAGGCCGAGCGCGACCTGCTGCAGGAGAAGCTCAACGCCTTCCTGCGCAAGCTGTTCGACGCCAAATCGGAAGTCCGCGGAACCGAGCAGAAGGATCTGTTCTTTAACGAAGCGGAAGCCGCTGCCCCGTCGGGCACGCCGGTCGCCGAAGAAGTCACTGCGGAAATCGAGATTCCGGCGCATACGCGCAAGAAACGCGGCCGCAGGCCACTCGATCCGAACCTGCCGCGCGACATCGTTCGCCATGAACTGCCCGAATCGGAACGGATCTGCGCCCACGACGGCTCGACCTTGGTCGAAATCGGTGTCGAGATCAGCGAGCAACTGGACATCATCCCCCAGCAGGTACGGGTGATCCAGCACCAGCGAGTGAAATACGCCTGCCCGTGCTGCGACGAGAGTATCAAGGTCACACCGGCACCGGCACGGATCATTCCCAAGGGATTGCTGACGGCATCGGCGCTGGCCTGGGTAGTGACCTCGAAGTACATGGATGCCTTGCCGCTGTATCGGCAAGCTGCTCTTCTTGGCCGCTTCGGCGGCGACCTGTCGCGCAGCACCTTGGCGGCCAGCATCGTCAAGGTTGGCGAAGCGGTACAGCCGGTCATCAACCTGCTGCGCGACCATCTGCTCGATGCCGACCTTGTCCATGCCGACGAGACGACGATTCAGGTGCTGAAGGAACCTGGGAAGAAGGCGCAGACGAAGAGCTATCTGTGGGCTCAGGCGACAGGCAGTGGGCCGCCGATCCGTCTGTTCGGCTATGCGCCAGGGCGGGGTGGCAACCACGCCAACACCCTCTATGCCGGCATCCGCCGTGGCGTTGCGCTGATGAGCGACGGTTATGAGGTCTATGGCGGGATTGCCGAGGCCAATGGGCTCACCCATCTGGGCTGCTGGGCGCATGCCCGCCGTTACTTCGTCGAGGCGGAGGCGGCGATTCCGCAGGCGGCCCGCACGCCAGATCAGCCGGCGACGCAGTTCATCGCCGCCATGGGCGAGTTGTATGCCGTCGAGGCGCAGGCCAAGGACAAGGCCGCGGCGGAACGTCAGCGACTGCGCGCGGAACATAGCCGACCGGTGCTACAAAAGATCGAGGCGATGTTGCTCAAGCATCTGCACGCCGTCGTGCCCGGCAGCCTGCTCGGCAAGGCGCTGCATTACCTGTCGGCGCAGTGGCCGAAGCTGATCCGCTATGCCGAGAATGGCGCCTGGCCGATCGACAACAATCTCTGCGAGAACGCCATCCGACCCTTCGTCATCGGCCGCCGCAACTGGTTGTTCGCCGATACCGTCGCTGGCGCGCACGCCAGCGCCAATCTCTACTCGCTCGTCGAAACCTGCAAGGCAAACGGCATCGATCCCTACGCCTATCTCGTCAAGCTCTTCGGGACTCTGCCCACCGCGCAGTCCGCCGACGACTTCGAGGCGCTGCTTCCCTGGCACCTCGTCACCGCCGACTGAATACGCACACAACCCTCTGTTATCTGCCCGGCTTCACCGCCTCTCGTCAATGACGGTGACAATTGAGCGCTTACGATCTATTCGATGAGCGAAGGCTACATCGGTGAGATATCCCGGCTGCTGGAAGCTGCTGCCGTGGACGCGGTCGAAACCGGGGCCGAGCGCATTGACAAGAAGCGCCTTGATCGTATCGGCTGGCTCGCACCGTCGGAGCGTCGGAAGGAACCGCGAGGTTGATGTGGCGCATGGGCGCTTGTGGCCTGCCCATCCGAAACCTCTGCCAGAGGAACTGCTAACTTCGTGGTTCGTTAGGGTGGCGGAGGCCAATGGGATCAAGTTGCAGACGCTGTCGTGGATGCTTTTTGGCTATGGTCGTTCGCCTTGGCAGCGTGATGTGGATCGGCTGGTGCCAGTTTGGTTTCTGGATGCTGTTTGTGAGCGTACCGGTCTGAGCCGAGAAGAGGTCAGCCGCACTACGCTCGATATCTATCCGGGCCGGTTGTATCCGAAACCGAGATCCAGCGGCGAGCTGCGCTGGGTTTTGCCAATCGGCAGCGTGGGGACCT
>JAVEWF010000138.1:0-3029 GCA_034004665.1 Rhodocyclaceae bacterium
CTGCTGCTGTCGTCGTGGCTGTGCTGCCTGCCGGCCGCCGCGCAGGCTTGCCGCTGCATGCCGCTGACGCTGGCCGAATACTTCGAACGCGCCGAGGTCGTGTTCGAGGCCGAGGTCCTCGCGGTCGCCGTCGTGCCCGCCGACGCACGGGATGCCGCGCATCGGCGCGCCACGATCCGCGTGCATGGCGACTACGGGAACGCCGCCGGCATCGTCGCCGTCCGCACCGCCATCGATACCGCGCAATGCGGACTCGACCTGCGGCCCGGCGCGCGCTATTGGATCTTCGGTCACTTGCGCCCGGCCGAGTTCGAGGTGTGGACCGGTCACTGCGACGGCAGCCGTCTCGTGACCGAGGACTTCCGCGACGTACCGGCGAAGGACGTGGCAGCACGACTCACGTCGCTCGCCGGAAACCTCGACTGCCCTTCGCCGGCGCCGGCCGAGATCGCACGCAGAATCCGACTCGATGTCATCGACCGCCTGCCGACCCCCGATGCCGTCGTCTCGCCCAACGGCGCCTACCGCTACCGGCTGCAAACGCCGCCGCCGATCGCTCGCCCGCCGCGCGTCAGCACGTTGATCGTCGACACCGAAGGCCCGCAATACCTGCGTCTGTCGCTGCATGGCGCGCAGTCGACTTCCGCTGCATGGATCAACGAAAAGCTGATCCATCTGCGCGTCGCATGGGGCGGTCGGCTGCGCACGAATCTCGTGCTCGACGTCGAACACGAGCGGATCGTGACGGCCCATCACGAACATCGCGCCGACGAAGGCGAAGAATGGAAACCGCTGGCGGATGGCTGCCGCCGGAAAAACGGACCCGCCACGAACGAGTGATGTGCTACCTGACAGAACGGGGCCAAATCGGACTTCAACCACCTGCCGCCCCGATTGACGATTGTCATCACCTATCAACACAAGAGAGGTAATTAATTGGATTAAGCCATGTGAGCGGTCTATTCCTATAGGTACCCGAACACAGGGTCTCCCAAAAACCGCTGTAAGGAGGCAAACACCATGTCTGAAAGCAAATGCCCGTTTCACCACACCGCCGGTGGCGGCACGTCGATTCAGGACTGGTGGCCGAACCGGCTGAATCTCGACATCCTGCGCCAGCATTCGCCCAAATCGAACCCGATGGGCGAGGACTTCGACTACGCCGAGGCGTTCAAGAGCCTGGATCTCGAAGCAGTGAAGAAGGACCTGCGCGCCCTGATGACCGACTCGCAGGACTGGTGGCCGGCCGACTTCGGCCATTACGGCCCGCTGTTCATCCGCATGGCCTGGCACAGCGCCGGCACCTACCGCACCGGCGACGGCCGCGGCGGCGGCGGCACCGGCAACCAGCGCTTCGCGCCCGTCAACAGTTGGCCCGACAACGTCAGCCTCGACAAGGCGCGCCGCCTGCTGTGGCCGATCAAGCAGAAATACGGCCGCAGGATTTCCTGGGCCGACCTCATCATCCTCACCGGCAACGTCGCGCTGGAATCGATGGGCTTCAAGACCTTCGGCTTCGGCGGCGGGCGCGAGGACATCTGGGAGCCGGAAAAGGACATCTACTGGGGCAACGAGAAGACCTGGCTCGACGACAAGCGCTACGCCGGCGAGCACGAGAACCTCGAAAACCCGCTCGCCGCCGTGCAGATGGGCCTGATCTACGTCAACCCCGAAGGCCCGAACGGCAACCCCGACCCGATCGCCGCCGCGAAAGACATCCGCGACACCTTCGCGCGCATGGCCATGAACGACGAGGAAACGGTGGCGCTGATCGCCGGCGGCCACACCTTCGGCAAGACCCACGGCGCCGGTCCGGCCTCGCACGTCGGCCCGGAACCGGAAGCGGCCGGCATGGAAGAGCAGGGTCTCGGCTGGCGCAGCAGCTTCGGCAGCGGCAAGGCCGGCGACGCCATCACCAGCGGCCTGGAAGTCACCTGGACCACCACGCCCACCAAGTGGAGCATGAACTTCTTCTGGAATCTGTTCGGCTACGAATGGGAGCTGACCAAGAGTCCGGCCGGCGCCCATCAATGGGTGGCCAAGGGCGCGGGCGAGACGATTCCTCACGCGCACGACCCGAACAAGCGGCTTCCGCCGACCATGCTGACCACCGACCTCTCGCTGCGCTTCGATCCGGCCTACGAGAAGATCTCGCGCCGCTTCATGGAAAACCCGGATGAATTCGCCGACGCCTTCGCCCGCGCGTGGTTCAAGCTGACGCATCGCGACATGGGCCCGAAGTCGCGCTATCTCGGCCCCGAGGTGCCGCAGGAAGACCTCATCTGGCAGGACCCGATCCCCGCCGTCGACCATCCGCTGATCGACGACCGGGACGTCGCGCAACTCAAGGCCAAGGTCCTCGAATCCGGCCTGTCCGTGTCCGAACTGGTCACCACCGCCTGGGCCTCCGCCTCCACCTTCCGCGGCTCCGACATGCGCGGCGGCGCCAACGGCGCCCGCATCCGCCTCGCGCCGCAGAAGGACTGGCAGGTCAACCAGCCCGAACGCCTGGCCAAGGTGCTCAAGACGCTCGAAGCCATCCGTTCCGAGTTCAACGGCGCGCAGTCCGGCGGCAAGCAGGTCTCGCTCGCAGACCTCATCGTGCTGGCCGGCTGCGCGGGCGTCGAACAAGCGGCGAAGAACGCCGGCCACGCCGTCACCGTACCGTTCGCGCCCGGCCGCACGGACGCCGCGCAGGAACAGACCGACGTGGTCTCCTTCGCCGTGCTCGAACCCATCGCCGACGGCTTCCGCAACTACCAGAAGGGCAGGTACAGCGTCTCCCCCGAGGCGCTGCTGGTCGACAAGGCGCAACTGCTCACCCTCACCCCGCCCGAGATGACGGTACTGATCGGCGGCATGCGCGCACTCGACACCAACGTCGGCCAGACCCGCCACGGCGTCTTCACCGACCGCCCCGGCGCGCTCACCAACGACTTCTTCGTCAACCTGCTCGACATGGGCACGGTCTGGAAGGCCGTCGACAAGAACGAAGAACTGTTCGAAGGCCACGACCGCAAGAACGGCAA
>JAVEWF010000007.1:0-60412 GCA_034004665.1 Rhodocyclaceae bacterium
ACGGTGGCGATCAGGTGCGGGATGCCGAACTCGCGGCAGATCGGGCCGGTAACGAAACTGTTGGTGGCGGTGACGATGGCGCACAGGTCGCCGGCCTCGCGGTGGCGGCGCACGAGTTCGCGCGCCGGGTTGTCGATCAGCGGCTGGATGCGCGTCGCCATGAATTCGCGGTGCCACGCATCGAGTTCCCGTCGTTCGTGGCGCGCCAGCGGGGCGAGCTGGAATTTCAGGAAGGCATGGATGTCGAGCGTGCCGGCCTTGTAGTCGTCGTAGAAGGCCTGGTTTTTCGCCTCATGCACTTCACGGTCGAGCACGCCCTTCGAGATCAGGAACTGCGCCCACTCGAAGTCGGAGTCGCCGCTCAATAACGTGTTGTCCAGGTCAAACAGGGCCAGGTTCATTTTCATTCGGTACGAGTTGGAGTTGCAGGGTTTCCCTCAGTGCATCTTTGAGCAGCGGCAGCGTCGCCGGCCGCTGCCGTTCGAGCGTGGCGCGGTCGAGGTGGTCGAGCACGGCCATCAGCGAGGGCAGGTCGCGCCGGCCGTGGGCGAGCAGGTAGCGGACGAGGCCGTCTTCGACCCGGAGCCCCCGCTCCAGCGCGTGGCGGCGCAGGGCGGCGGCCTTCTGTTCGTCGTTGAGGGTCTTCACTTCATAGATCAGCGTCTGCCCGATGCGGGTGCGCAGATCCTCGCGCAGCGCGAGCTGCAAGGGGGGGGCACGGCCGGCCAGCAGCAGGCCGAGGCCGATGACGCGCGCGGTGTTGAAGATGCGGAAGAGGGCGATTTGTGCCGCATCGTCGAGGTCGTCGATGTCATCGACGATCAGCAGGCCGCCCGGCGGGGCGACGAAGGCCGCGGCCGCAGGGCGGTCCGTGAGCAGCAGCGCCGGGCGCTTGCGCAGGGCGAGACCCGCGGTGGCTGTCAGCAGGTGGCTCCGGCCGCTGCCGTGCTCGCCCCAGAGGTAGAGGCTGTCGAAGCAGCCCGGGCTGGCCAGGGCGCGCAGGCGGGCCAGCAATTCCTGGTTTTCGCCGACGATGAAGTTGTCCAGGCTGGGGGCCTGGGTCGGCAGGAGGTCGAGCAGCAGTTGGGTCAAGGCAACAGGCGGGTCAGGGCGTCGGCGTCGGGTAATTTCGCTAGAATTCGCCCTTCACAGCAATGGGCAATGCGCGAATTATCGCCGCAAACCCGCCAAACCGACCAGTGCGACCATGACCACAACTTCTCCCATGACTTACCGCGATGCGGGAGTCGATATCGATGCCGGCGATGCGCTGGTCGAACGCATCAAGCCCGCCGCCAAGCGCACAATGCGTCCCGAAGTGATCGGCGGCATCGGCGGCTTCGGCGCGCTGTTCGAGATCTCGAAGAAATACAAGGAACCGGTGCTCGTTTCCGGTACCGACGGGGTCGGCACGAAACTGAAGCTGGCCTTCCAGCTGAATCGGCACGACACGGTCGGCCAGGACCTCGTCGCCATGAGCGTGAACGACATTCTGGTGCAGGGTGCCGAATCGCTGTTCTTCCTCGATTACTTCGCCTGCGGGAAGCTTGACGTCGGCACCGCCGCGACCGTGGTGGAAGGCATCGCGAAGGGCTGCGAACTCGCCGGCTGCGCGCTGATCGGCGGCGAGACGGCCGAGATGCCCGACATGTACCCGCCCGGAGAGTACGATCTGGCCGGCTTCGCCGTCGGTGCGGTCGAGAAGTCGAAACTCATCGACGGCAAGTCGATCAGGCCCGGCGATGCGGTGCTCGGCCTCGCTTCCTCCGGCGCGCACTCGAACGGCTATTCGCTGATCCGCCGCATCGTCGAACGGGCGCAACCCGACATGGCGGCCGATTTCCACGGCCGTCCCTTCGCCGACGTGCTGATCGCGCCGACGCGCATCTACGTCAAGTCGATGCTCAAGCTGATGGAAAGCGTGACGGTCAAGGGCATGGCCCACATCACCGGCGGCGGCCTCACCGGCAACGTGCCGCGCGTGCTGCCCGAGAACGTGACGGCCGTGATCGATCAGTCCGCCTGGACCCTGCCGCCGCTGTTCCAGTGGCTGCAGCAGGAGGGCAAGGTTGCGGACGACGAGATGCACCGCGTCTTCAACTGCGGCATCGGCATGGTCGTGATCGTCGCGGCGGAGGATGCCGACCGGGCGGTGGCCGAACTGGCCGCCACCGGTGAAACCGTCTATCGGCTCGGACGCATCGAAGCGCGCCAGGCCGGACAGGAACAGACGATCATCCGCTGAAAGTCGGCGCCGGCGGGACGGCGACGTCCGAGGCCGGTCCGGCACGTGGATGGGGAGGGCGGCGGCTCAGCTGCCCAGCCGCGCCCGCTCTTCCCGTTGTACGTCGGTGATGAAACGCTGCAACTGGTTTTCCATGGCGTGGCTCAGCTTCACGAACTGGCAGCCGATGCGGCCGGACACCTTGCCGCCGCGCTGGACTTCGCCGCTGTTGCGCACCTCGAGATCGACATCGAGCGTGCCGACGCCCTTGAGTTCGATGCGCGCCCCCTTCAGCACCTGGCCGATGTCGAAATCCAGCCTGCCACCCGGAAGTTCGGCGGCGATGCCGCCGATGCTGATATCGACGACCGACAGTTGCAGCGTCGATCCGTCCTCCCGGTTCAGGGTACAGGGCGGGCGGCGCGTCATCGGCAGCACGAGGCGGAAGAATTCACGGCGCTGCAGGCGCGTGTAATGGTCGGGCAGCCGGGTGGCGAAGGCGGGTCGCTTCTTGTGGTTGGTCTCGTAGATCGGCCCGGTGACGAACTGATTCTTGACGCCATGGGGCGAGCAGACGAAAAAGTTGCGCTCGCTCGCCAGCAGCTTGCGATTGGCGGCCTGGCTGCCGCCCCAGTCGAACACCAGCAGGTTTTCGGCTTCGTCGATGTCGAGCAGCACCGTCAGCAGGGTTTCGTTGCCGCTGTCGAAGACGACGCTGACACGTTCGCCGTCGTTGATGAGCTGGTGCAGGTAAAAGAGGATTTCGCGGCGGTGCTGGGTGGTGAACTTTTCGAGTTCTTCCGCGGAGATGGTCTGTTGGCTCATGCTGTGGATCCGGGCGTCGTCGCGTCCCGGTTTGACAGGTGCATTTCGATTCTGCCCAGTATTTTCGCAGCAGTTGCCGATTCCGCCAAGCTCTCCTCCATGTCGAGGCGGCCGGCCTCGCGCAGGGCGCGCAGCCAGGTGAGCTGCCGCTTGGCGAACTGGCGCGTCGCGGCGATGCCGCGCTCCGCGAGCTCGGTCGCGGGCAGCTGTCCTTCCAGCATGTCCCAGGCCTGGCGATAGCCGACGCAGCGCATCGAAGGCAGGCTGGCGTCGAGCCGGTAGCGATTGCGCAGGGCCTCGACTTCCCCGACCAGCCCGGCCGCGAGCATGGCGCGGAAGCGTGTGGCGATCCGCGCGTGGAGCACCTGACGCTCCGGGGCGGCCAGCGCGATGGTGAGCAGGCGGAAAGGCAGATCCACGACCGGCTGCGACGACCAGAAATCGGCCAGGGGACGGCCGGTCAGGCGCACCACCTCGAGGGCGCGCTGGATGCGCTGGCTGTCGTTGGGCGCGAGTCGTGCGGCGGTGGCGGGATCGAGCCTGGCCAGCTCGGCGTGCAAGACCGGCCAGCCACGGGCGGCGGCTTCGGCGTCGATGGCCGCGCGCAGCGCCGGGTCGGCCCGCGGCAGTTCGGCGAGCCCTTCGACGAGCGCCTTGTAGTAGAGCATCGTGCCGCCGACCAGCAGCGGAATCCGGCCGCGCGCAGCGATTTCGCCCATCACCCGGAGGGCATCGCTGCGGAATTGTGCGGCGGAATAGCGGTCCTCGGGCGTGATCAGGTCGATCAGATGGTGCGGAAAGCGGGCGAGGGTGTCGCGGTCGGGCTTGGCCGTGCCGATGTCCATGCCGATGAAGACCTGCGCGGAATCGAGGCTGACGATCTCGACCGGGAAACGCCGTGCGATGTCGAGCGCGAGGTCGGTCTTGCCGCCGGCCGTCGGGCCGATCAGCGCGATAGCCGCCGGTTTGCTCATTTCCCGCGCATGAACAGCTTGTCGAGATCGGCCATCGACAGCTGCACCCAGGTCGGCCGGCCGTGGTTGCACTGGTCGGCGCGTTCGGTGGCTTCCATCTGGCGCAGCAGCGCGTTCATCTCGGGTAGCGTCAGTTGGCGATGGGCGCGCACTGCGCCGTGGCAGGCCAGGGTGGCGAGGAGTTCGTTGCGGCGCGCCTCCAGCACCCGGCTGGCCGGATGCGCGGCGAGTTCGGCGAGCAATGTGCGCGCGAGCTTCTCGATGTCACCCCCCGCCAGCAACGCCGGCACGGCGCGCACGGCGAGCTGCATCGGCCCGGCCGCCGCGATCTCGAAGCCGAGTGCGGCGAGGGCGTCCCGACACTCCTCGGCGCAGGCCAGTTCGCCCGGGCGGGCGGCGAACAGCACTGGCACCAGCAGTGTCTGCACGGACGGTGACGCGTCCGCCGCGGCCTTGAGGCGTTCGTAAAGGATGCGTTCGTGCGCGGCGTGCATGTCCACGAGCACGAGGCCCTGCGCGTTCTGGGCGAGGACGTAGACACCGTGCAGCTGGGCGATGGCGTAGCCCAAGGGTGCGTCGGGGGCGTCCGCTGCCTGAAAAGTCGGCGCCGGCGGGGCGGCGGCTTCGAAGGCCTGTCGTGCGAAGTCGAGATAGTTCTCTGCCACGGTCGAGGCGGGTTCGCGCACCGCGAGCGTGGTTTGCGTGAATGTGGCGGTCGGCGGGATGGCGGCAGCTTGCTGGCGCACGGCCGCAAGCGGGGCCGCGAGCGCCTGCTGCACGGCATGAAAGACGAACTGATGCACGCCGCGCGCATCGCGGAATCGCACCTCGGTCTTGGCCGGATGCACATTGACGTCGACGGCCGCCGGGTCGAGTTCGAGGAACAGCACCCAGGCCGGGTGATGCACGCCATGCAGGACGTCGGCGTAGGCCTCGCGCGCGGCATGGACGAGCAGCTTGTCGCGGACGAAGCGGCCGTTGACGTAGAAATACTGTTCGCTCCGCGAGGATTTCGCATAGGCGGGCAGGGCGGCGAAGCCGCTCAGGCGCAGCGGGCCGGCGACGACATCAACCGTGCGCGCGTGGGCCATGAAGTCGTCGCCCATGATTGCGCGGGTGCGCTTCGAAAAGTCGGCGTCGGCGGGACGGCGCTCGCTGGACGCGGCGATCAGGCGGCGCTTCGTCCGGCCGTCGTGCGTCAGCGTGAAGGCGACGTCGGGCCGTGCCTGCGCCATGCGCACCAGCACGTCGTCGCAGTGGGCGTATTCGGTCGCCGCGGACTTGAGGAACTTGCGGCGGGCCGGCGTGTTGAAGTAGAGGTCGGCGACGGCGATCGTCGTGCCGGCGGCCAGTGCCGCCGGGCGGGGCGCCAGATCGTCGGCGGTGACGCGCCAGGCGTGGGGACTTTCCGGCGTGCGGCTGGTGATCTCGACGCGGGCGACCGAGGCGATCGAGGCGAGCGCCTCGCCGCGGAAGCCGTAGCTGGCGACGCGCTCGAGATCGGCGAGGCTGGCGATCTTGCTCGTGGCGTGGCGGGCGAGCGCGAGCGGCAGGTCGTCCCGGTCGATGCCGCCGCCGTCGTCGGCGATGCGGATCAGCTTCGCGCCGCCTGCCTCGATCTGCACGTCGATCTTCGTCGCGCCGGCATCGAGGCTGTTCTCGACCAGCTCCTTGAGCACCGAGGCGGGCCGTTCGACGACTTCGCCGGCGGCGATCTGGCTGATCAGGAGGTCGGGAAGCGGTTGGATGCGCGGCATGGCGGGCGATTATAGGGGCTGGGGTAAACTGCGCCCGCCATGGAAATCCTAGCCCAGTTCATCGACATCGTTTTGCACCTCGACAAGCACCTCGCCCTGCTGGTGGCCGAGTACGGGGTGTGGATCTACGCGATCCTCTTCGCCATCGTCTTCTGCGAAACGGGACTCGTCGTCACGCCCTTCCTGCCGGGCGATTCGCTGCTGTTCGTCGCCGGCGCGCTGGCCGCCACCGGAGGCATGGACATCCAGGTGCTGATCGCGGTGCTGCTGACGGCGGCCGTGCTCGGCGACAACGTCAATTACGCCATCGGCCGCTGGACCGGCAGCCATATCCTGCGCTGGGGCGAGGGTTCGCGCTTCTTCAACCGTTCCGCCTATGACAAGACACATGCCTTCTACGAACGCTATGGGCCGATGACGATGACCATGGCGCGCTTCATTCCGCTGGTGCGCACTTTCGCGCCCTTCGTCGCCGGCGTCGCGCGCATGACCTATCCGCGCTATTTCGCCTTCGACTTCCTAGGCGCAGTGCTCTGGGTGTTCTCGCTGACGCTCGCCGGCTACTGGTTCGGCAACCTGCCGGTCGTGAAGAACAACCTGTCGCTGGTCATCGTCGCCATCATCGCGATCTCGGTGCTGCCGATCGCCATCGGCTGGCTGCGCCAGCGGCTCGCCAACGAGGCGCGATGAATCGCAGGACTTGCCTCGGCGCATTGCTGACCCTTTCCCTGACCGCATGCGTGTCGAGTCCGGCCCAGTTTGCCAAGACCGATGTCGACCGCATCGCCGACCTGCACCGGCGCGAACTGCAGGCGGGGCTCCTCCGCCTGGCCGACAAGCTTTACAAGCGCAATCCGCGCGAATGGCGGAAGGGCCGCCATGCCAGCCGCGAGGCTGCGCTGGCACGGCTGGCGACCCTGCCGCCGCCGGCACCCGGCACCCCGCGCGGCGGCGCGCTGGTGTTGGCCGGGCTGCGCGATGACTATCTGCAGGATCGCGTGGCGGCTTTCGTCGGCGGCCTGCTGCAGATGGTCGGCGACGCCTTCGACGGCAAGACCGAGTTCTTCGTCACCGACGATCTCGATGCGCAGAAACTCTACAACGCCGCGCGCAATCTCGAGATTGCCGCCTGGAAGCTCGCCAATGCGCGGCGTGCGCAGGCCGAGGCCGACATCCCGGCCGGTTCGCCGCTGCTGTTTTCCAACGAGATGGGTGCGGTGCCGAATCTCAGCTTCGAGCGCGAGTTCGGCCGGATGATCGGCAGTCTCGACCTGCTGTCGCAGATCATCGCCGACAAAACCAGCCGCACGGTCGTCAAGGTCGTGCAGAATCTCGCCACCGCCGTCTTCCTGCCCATCTGATGAAACGTTACGTCATCCTCATTTCCGGCCGCGGCAGCAACATGCAGTCGCTGATCGACGCCAATCTGCCGGGTGCCTGCGCCGCCGTGATCAGCAACCGTCCGGAGGCGGCCGGCCTCGCCTGGGCGGCTGTGCGCGGCGTGCCGACACGCGTGATCGACCACAAGGCTTTTGCTTCGCGTGCCGCCTTCGATGCGGCGCTGGCCGCGGAGATCGACGCGCTCGGCGCGGAACTCGTCCTGCTCGCCGGCTTCATGCGCGTGCTGACGGAAGACTTCGTGCGCCGCTACGAGGGCCGTCTGGTGAACATCCATCCTTCGCTGCTCCCATCCTTCCCCGGGCTGCATACGCACGAGGCCGCGCTCGCCGCCGGCGTGCGGGTGCATGGGTGCACGGTGCACTTCGTCACGCCGACGCTCGACTGCGGTCCGGTCATCGTCCAGGCCGCCGTGCCGGTGCTGCCGGGCGATGATGCCGCCAGCCTCGCGGCGCGCGTGCTGCGGCAGGAGCATCTCGTCTATCCGCAGGCGGCGCGCGGCATCCTGGAAAACCGCTGTCGGCTGATGGACGGGCGGGTGGTCTGGACGGACGACGCCACGCCGGATGCCGCCGCCCTGCGCGTGCCGGCCGCATGAGGCGTGCGACCTGGCGACCGCTCGTCGCGGCCGCGCTGCTGTGCTGTGCTGCTCTCGCGGCCGCCGTCCCGCCGGTGCCGACTTCCGGCGATGACGCGAATTTCGCCCTGCAGTGGCCGAGACAGGGGCGTGCCGTCTACGAGGTCCGGCATGCGGGCAGCGGTGTCGTCGTCGGTCGCAGCGAGCATCGCTGGCAGCACGACGGCCGGCGCTGGAGCTTGCGTTCGGTCACCGAGCCCGCGGGGCTCGCCGCGCTGTTTTCGCAGGCGCGTGCGGTGCAGGAAAGCCGCGGCGTCTTCGTGCCCGGCGGGCTGCAGCCGCTGGAGTTCCGTACCGAAAAGAACGGCAAGCCGAAGGACAGCGCCCGTTTCGACCCCGCCGCCGGGCGCATCGAACTCGGCAACGGCAATCGCGTTTCGATGACCGGAAGGACGCAGGACCTGCTGTCGCTGTTCTACCAGCTCGGCGCGGAAGATCTTGCGCAGCCGCGTTTCACGCTGGCATTGACGACCGGCCGGAAGTTCGCGTCCTACGAGGTTGCGGTACGTGCCGTAGAGACGTTCGAGTCGGGCGTCGGCCAGCATCAGGTGCGGCCCCTGCGGATCGTGCCGGCCGGCGATACGCAAAGCAGCGAGAGTACCGAGGTGTGGCTCGACGTGACGACCCGCCTGCCGGTCCGGATCCGCTATCGCGACCGCAAGGGCGACGTGTTCGACCAGAAGCTCACGAACCTCGAATCAGGAAATACGCCATGAATACCATCAGCCGCAGCCTGCTCGAGCAGGCGATCAGCGTCACCGGCCAGCTGCTGCAGTTCCGTCAGCCGGCCGACGCGGTCTTGTCCGCCTTTTTCCGTGCGCAGCGCAGCGGGCCGCGCGAGCGTGCCTTCATCGCCGAGGCGGCCTACGCCGTGCTGCGTCGCCAGCGTTCGCTCGCTGCATGGGCCGGCCCGGAATGCACGGCGAAGCAGCTGGTGCTGGCCGCACTGGTGCGCCATTGCGGCGTCAGCCTGCGCATGCTGGAAGGCGCACTGCCGAAACGCGATGCGGACTGGCTGATGGAACTCAAGGCGCGTCCCGAGCCGCTGCTTTCGCCGGCCGAACAGGCCGACCTGCCTGACTGGCTGATCGAGCGTCTGCGCGGCCAGATGGACGAGACGGAATTTCTCGACCTGGCGCGCGCCCTCAACCAGCCGGCACCGCTCGACCTGCGCGTGAACACGCTCAAGGCCGATCGCGATGCGGTACTGGCACGTTTCGCGCAGGAGGGGATTGCGGCAGCGGCGTGTCCCTTTGCGCCGGCCGGCATCCGCCTGGCCGGCAAACCCCCGCTGAACAGGCATCCGCTCTTTCTCGACGGCAGCATCGAAGTGCAGGACGAGGGCAGTCAGCTGCTCGGTTATTTGCTGCAGCCGAAGCGCGGCGAGATGGTGGTCGATTTCTGCGCCGGTGCCGGCGGCAAGACCCTGCTGCTCGGTGCGTTGATGCGCTCGACCGGGCGGCTGTATGCCTTCGACGTGTCGGAGAAGCGGCTGGCGAAGCTCAAGCCGCGGCTGGCGCGATCGGGATTGTCGAACGTGCACCCGGCCGTCATCGCGCACGAGAACGACACGCACGTGAAGCGGCTCGCCGGCAAGTGCGACCGCGTGCTCGTCGATGCGCCTTGCTCCGGGCTTGGCACGCTGCGGCGCAACCCGGACCTCAAGTGGCGGCAGACCCCGCAGAGTGTGGCGGAGCTGACGCAGAAGCAGGCGGCGATCCTCGCGGCGGCGGCAAAGCTGCTGAAGCCGGGTGGCCGGCTGGTCTATGCGACCTGCAGCCTGCTGCCGGAGGAGAACGGGCAGATCGTCGATGCCTTCCTGGCCGCTTATCCGGGGTTCGTGCGACGAGCCGCCGGCGACGTGCTGGCCGCGCAGGGCATCCGGCCCGGACTGGCCGGCGACGACCTGCAGCTGCTGCCGCACCGCCACGATACGGACGGTTTCTACGCGGCGGTGCTGGAACGTTGCGCATGAATCGTCTCCGGCCGGCAGCCCTGCTGCTGGCGCTGCTGTGTCCGGCCGCGGCCTTGCCGGCGCAGGGGCTGCCTGCCGCCGGGACAGTCGAGGCCCTGTTTACCCCGTGGGATGACGCCGAGGGCGCCCTGCTGCACGAGATCGCGTCGGCCCGGCGCGACATCCGTGTCCAGGCTTTCCTGTTCACCAGCCGCAATCTGGCGCGGGCGCTGCTCGATGCGCACCGCCGCGGCATCCGGGTGCGCGTGCTGGCCGACCGCGGAATGACGGAACAGGGCGACAATTCGCGCATCCCGGAACTGGTGGCAGCGGGCATCGAGGTGCGCCTCGAAACCCGCTATGCTTCCGCGCACAATAAAATCCTGCTCATCGATGCGGAGAGCGAACACCCCGTGGTCATCACCGGCAGCTACAACTTCACTTTCTCGGCCCAGGCCCGCAATGCGGAGAACCTGCTGATCCTGCGCGGCAATGCCGCGCTGGCGCAGCGCTACCTGGCCAACTGGCGGCGTCATCGCGACGAGGCGACCGCTTATGCGGAGGCGCGGCGATGAGTGGCGACGGCCGCATCGGCGGATTGCTGATCGATCTCTGGCACGACCTGCAGCAGCCCGATGCGCTGTGGCAGGTGGCGGTGCTGTCCTGCTGCTTCGCCCTTGCGTGGCTGTTCGACCGCTGGCTGGCGCACAGGCTCGGCCTCAACGCACCTGCGGACAATCGTGCGCTCGCCTTCGGCCGGCGCGGCCTCAAGCGCCTCGGCCTGCCGGCAGCGATGCTGCTGCTGGTGCTCGCGGCCCGCCCGCTGCTGGCCCAGTGGCATCACGTCAATCTGTTGTCGCTGGCGGTCCCGCTGCTGATCTCGCTGGTGATCGTCCGCGCGGTGATGTTCGTGGTGCGGCAGAGCTTCTTCTCGAGCGCGCCCTGGCTGGGGAGCTTCGAACGCGTCTTCGCGTCGCTGGCCTGGGGCATCGTGGCGCTCTACATTCTCGGCCTGTTGCCGGCCGTCATCGACCTGATGGAGACGGTCAGTTTCACGCTCGGCAAGCAGAAACTGAGCCTCTGGATGATTCTGCAGGGGGTCGGTGCGGTTCTCGTTACCTTGCTGGTGGCGTTGTGGGTCGGCAGCGCGGTCGAGTCGCGATTGATGAAAGCGGAGGGCATCGACGGCAACCTGCGCCTGGTGCTGTCGCGCGTCACGCGGGCGCTGTTCATCCTGCTGGCGGTGCTGATCGGCCTGCCGCTGGTCGGCATCGACCTGACCACGTTGTCGGTATTCGGCGGAGCGCTGGGGGTCGGCCTCGGCTTCGGTCTGCAGAAGATCGCGGCCAACTACGTGTCGGGCTTCATCATCCTGCTCGATCGCTCGATCCGCATCGGCAGCCTGATCTCCGTCGAGGGCCAGCGCGGCGTCGTGACGCGCATCACGACGCGCTACACCCTGCTGCGCAGCCTGACCGGCGTCGAGATGATCATCCCGAACGAGATGCTGGTCGGTTCGGTGATCACCAACGAGACGCTGACCGACCCGAAGGTGCGGCTCGCCGCGCAGGTCCAGGTGGCCTACGGCACCGATCTGGAGCGCGCGCTGGCGTTGCTCGTCGCGGCAGCGCAGTCGCAACTGCGCGTCCTCGCCGACCCGCCGCCCAAGGCCTTCGTCGTCGCCTTCGGCGATTCGGGCATCGACCTCGAACTGGGCTACTGGATCGGCGATCCCGAGGAGGGTTCGCTGCAGGTCAAGTCCGACATCAATCTCGCGATCTGGAAGTCGTTCCAGGTGGAGGGCATCGGGATTCCCTTCCCTCAGCGCGAGGTGCGCCTGCTCAAGGACTGACGCGCCGGCGACCGGAAAAGTCGGCGCCGGCAGGACGGCGAACGCCTATTCCGGGACGCAGATTTCGCCGCGCAGCATGCCCTGCAGGGTGCGCAGCGTCAGCAGCAGCAGCACGATGGACAACACGGTCAGCAGGAGTCCGCCCAGCGGAACGAACATCCCGCCGTTCTTTTCCGCCATGACCAGCGTCGCGATCGTGATGGCCGCCAGCGGGAACGAATAGGCCCAGGCCGAGAGGAAGAACCTGACGCGGAAGAAACGCAGCGCATTGCTGGCGAGCAGCAGGGTGAGAAACAGGGCGACGTGGTACAGCACGCGGGCGAACGGACCGATCTCGCCGCCGTTGAGCTTGACCCAGGCGATGAAGCCCACGGCCGGCGGAGCGATGAGGATGAACAGCGTCGGGGTCAGGCGTTCGGGCAGCGGCTCGTGAAAGAACAGCCGGTACATGACGATCGTCATCAGCACGAGCCAGAAGACCAGGCCGATGCTGAAGAAGAACCAGGAAATTTCGTGCGGGGCGAAGCTGACGCCGGCGATCGGCACGATGATGTTGCCGACGACGGGGATGAACCAGGCCGGGTTGGCGTGCTTGATGTCGTAGCGGGTGTGATGGATCCAGCTGCTCATCACCGTCAGCGTGAAGGCGAGGTGTACGGCCGCGCCCACCGACCAGAACACCTGGGCAAGGCCGGGCAGGGATTCGGTGAAGGCCACCGCGAGCAGCAGCAGCGAAATGGAAAAGGCCGGGAAGAAGTTGAGCCTGATCGGATGGGCGAACTCGTGTTTTACCGCCCCCCAGTGCTTGAGGATTTTCGCCAGATAGCCGAACGCGAGCAGGGCGAACAAGCCCAGCGCCCACCAGCTCAAGCCGTTGCCGATCGCTTCGGGCATGCCGAGGACTGCGTGCGACTTTTTCCAGGCGATGGCCAAGCCGGCCGTACCCATCACGGTGGCGAAGAAAGACACGGGAAAGTGTTCCAGTCGTTGCTGCGGGGCGGGGCATGCGTTGTCGGGGGTGTTCATTCGGTATCCTTTCGATGTTCCGGGATTATAAGTAATTGCTAATGCAATATCCGATCCAGCTTTTCAGGGGCTTTCAGTTTCGTGAGTGTGCCTTGTGATGTCTGAAATGGCACAATATCTGCCAATAGCGCTGACAATGAGCTGACATTATGTCTTCTGGAGCTGCAGCATGCATCCTCTGGCCGAACTGATTTCCTATCTCGATACCTTGTCCGAACCGCACATCCTGTGCGACCGGGACTATCGCATTCTTGCCGCCAACAAGGCTTACCGCCGTGATTACGGAGAGGGGCAGGCGCTGGTCGGGCAGACCTGCTACGCCGTCTCGCATCATTATTCGGCACCATGCGACAAGGCGGGGGAAACCTGCCCGCTCAAGCAGAGCCTCGTTTCCGGGCAGCGCGAGAAGGTGCTGCATCTGCATCACACCCCGGATGGCGAGGCCTACGTGAATATCGAGCTGGCGCCGATCCGCGGCAACGATGGAGAAATCGCCTATTTCATCGAGAAGATGGAGCCGCTCGGCGTCTCGCACGGCATGCCCGATGCGCGTGCACTGGTGGGCAGAGCCCCGGCCTTCCGCCACATGCTCGAGTTGATGGCGCGCGTGGCGCCCTCGGATGCGACGGTCATGCTGCAGGGCGAGTCCGGTACCGGCAAGGAACTGGTGGCCAAGGCGATCCACGATGCGAGCCGCCGTGCGGACCGGCCTTTCGTCGCGGTGGATTGTTCCGGCCTGACGGAAACCCTGTTCGAAAGCGAGCTGTTCGGCCATGAGAAGGGTTCGTTTACCGGTGCTTCCGCGCGGCGCATCGGTCTCGTCGAGGCGGCCTCGGGCGGCACCCTGTTCCTCGACGAACTGGGCGACATCCCCCTGGGCATGCAGGTCAAGTTGTTGCGCCTGCTCGAAACGGGCACTTTCCGCCGGGTAGGATCGACCGATTTCCTCAAGTCCGACATCCGCCTGATCTCGGCGACGCACCGCCACCTGCGGGCGATGGTGGAGGATGGACGCTTCCGGCAGGATCTCTATTACCGCCTGAATACCTTCCCCATCGCCCTGCCTGCGTTGCGGGAGCGACGTTCGGACACTCCCCTGCTGGCCGAAGCACTGCTCGAACGTGTCGCGCCGGGCCGCGATCTGCGCCTTTCCCCGCAGGCGCTGGCCTGTCTCGGCGCTTATGATTTTCCCGGCAACGTGCGGGAGCTGCGCAATGTCCTCGAACGCGCCAGCCTGCTGTGCGACGGCAACGTCATCCAGCCGGAGCATCTGCCTGCCGAGGTCATGGAACCGGTGCGCCGTTCAGACCCGAATGTCGGTGCCGGCGGGACGGCAACCGCTTCGGATAGGCCCCCGGAGATCGAGGGGGCGTCCCCTACCTTGTCGGAGCTCGAGCACTCCGTGTTGCGTCAGCGTCTTGAGCGTCATCGCGGCAACCGCAAGGCACTGGCGGCCGAGCTGGGCATCAGCGAGCGTACTTTGTACCGAAAGTTACGCCAGTTAAGGCAGTAGCGCCATTGTGGCGGATTATTGCTGCCATAATGGCACTTAAAGCAGCGTGCTTGTGGCCTGCTTTGTTGCCGGAATGCTTTCGTGAAGTATTTAAAATCAAGTGGATGAGTCTTTTCCTGTCGGTCTGGCACGCCTCTTGATATAGATAAGTCAGGAAGCGGTGCAATGCATCGGGTTGCCGCAGATGGAACACCATGTCCCCCCTGATCTTGGTGCTTCTTGATGACCTCCTCCACCGTTCCGGATTCGGGATTAACCTTCCCTCAGGCTCGGATCCGGGACTTTTACGGCAACCTGCACCGCTTCTTTTTTTCCTCCCTGGATCGCCCTCCATCCCCGTTGCAAAACAAAAACGCCAGCACGACGGCTGGCGTTTTGTGGCTGGCGCAATGCTGGCGTGGTTAGCGCGGCATCACTTCAGCTTGATTTCCTTGTAGAGCACGTGCTTGCGTGCTTTGGGATCGTACTTCATGAACTCCAGCTTTTCCGGCGTGGTGCGCTTGTTCTTGCTGGTGGTGTAGAAATGCCCCGTACCCGCGGTGGATTCGAGCTTGATCTTTTCACGTCCGCCCTTGGCTGCCATGATGAATTACTCCTGTCTCAAACGGCCTCGCCGCGTTCGCGCAACTCGGCGAGAACGACGTCGATGCCTTTCTTGTCGATGGTGCGCAGGCCGGCGTTCGAGACGCGCAGGCGCACCCAGCGGTTTTCGGTCTCGACCCAGAACTTGCGGGAATGCAGGTTGGGCAGATAGCGACGCTTGGTTTTATTGTTGGCGTGGGACACATGGTTCCCCACCATCGGGGCCTTGCCCGTCACTTGGCAAACGCGGGACATAGTTGGACTCCTGAACTGCAGTTCGGAAAAGCCGCGCATTCTACAAGAGGACAAGGCGGGCGATCAAGCGATTTTGCGCTTTTTTTACAACAGCCCGCGTTCGGCCATGGAAAGCGGCGGCGTGCCGCCCGCGATGACGAAGTGATCGAGCAGGCGGACATCGACGAGGGCCAGGGCTTCCCTGAGCTGACGGGTCAGGTGCCGATCCGCCGCGGAAGGCTCCGCGACACCGCTGGGGTGGTTGTGCGCGAAGATGACGGCAGCCGCATTGCGGGAGAGCGCCTGCTTCACGACTTCCCGCGGATAGACGCTGGTCTGTGTCAGCGTGCCACGAAACAGCTCGTCGTCGGCGATCAGCCGGTTTTGCGCATCGAGCCAGAGGGCGACGAAGACCTCGTGTTGCAGCGGGGCGAGCGTCAGGCGCAGCCAGTCGCGTACCGCGCCGGGTGCCGCGAACGTCGGCCGGGCACGCATTTCCTCGCGCAGGCCGCGCCGGGCGAGCTCCAGCGTAGCCACGAGCTGTGCCGCCTTGGCGGGGCCGATGCCGTTGATTGTCGTCAGCTCCTGCGGCGTGGCGGCCACGAGGCGGACGAGGCTGTGATCGAAGCGGGCGAGCAGGGCACGGGCCAGATCGACGGCGCTCATGCCGCGGACGCCGACGCGGAGGAAGATTGCCAGCAGTTCGGCATCGCTGAGCGCGGCGGCGCCCTGTTCGAGCAGGCGCTCGCGGGGCCGCTCGTCGTCCGGCCAGTCGGTAATTGCCATGGGTTAGAATCTTTCGCGATCGAAACCGCGATTCTATTTCTATCTGTCATGAGCGAACTGCAAGGCAAGCGCATCGTCCTCGGCGTGACCGGTGGCGTGGCGGCCTACAAGACCTGCGAACTGGCGCGCCTGCTCGTCAAGGCGGGCGCTGCGGTCGACGTCGTCATGACCGAGGCCGGGGCACGCTTCGTCGCTCCTGCGACCTTCCAGGCACTGACGGGTCATCCGGTCTTCATGTCGCTGTGGGACGAGTGCTTCGCCAACGGCATGGCGCACATCGACCTGACGCGCAATGCGGATGCCGTGCTGGTTGCGCCGGCCACGGCCGATTTCCTCGCCCGGCTGGCGCACGGCCTCGCCGATGATCTGCTGGCGACACTATGCCTGGCGCGGGATTGCCCTTTGCTGGTGGCACCGGCGATGAATCGCCAGATGTGGGAAAGTCCCGCCACGCAGCGCAACGTCGCCCAACTCCATAACGACGGCGTCGCCATCCTCGGCCCCGCGAGTGGTGCGCAGGCCTGTGGCGAGGTCGGCGCGGGGCGCATGCTGGAAGCGGCAGAACTGCTCGCGGCACTGGAGGCATTCTTCCAGCCGAAGCGCTTGCAGGGACGACGGGTGCTCCTGACGGCCGGTCCGACCTTCGAGGCCCTCGATCCGGTGCGCGGACTGACGAATTCCAGTTCCGGGAAGATGGGTTTCGCCCTCGCGCGTGCCTGTGCCGAGGCGGGTGCCGACGTGACGCTGGTGGCCGGCCCGGTTGTCCTTCCGACGCCTGCCGGGGTCCGGCGGGTCGATGTGCAGAGTGCATTGCAGATGCGCGATGCCGTGCTGGCGGGCCTGCCCGCCGACATCTTCATCGCGGTCGCCGCCGTGGCCGATTACCGCCCAGCCACACCGGCGGAGCACAAGATCAAGAAGGGCGCGGCCACATTGACGCTGGAGCTGGTCGCCAACCCCGATATCCTCGCCGAGGTGGCCGGCCGGCCGGATGCACCGTTCTGCGTCGGCTTCGCCGCCGAAAGCCGCGACCTGGCGACCTACGCCGAAGCCAAGCGCCAGTCGAAGCGTTTGCCTCTCGTCGTTGGCAACCTGGTGCAGGATGGTCTCGGCGGAGACGACAATGTCGTCACCCTGTTCGATGCCGGCGGGGCGCATCCGCTGCCGCCCGGCGACAAACTGACGGTCGCACGTGCCATCGTGCGCCATATTGCGGAGATGCAGCCTCATGCCGACCATTGACGTACGTATCCTCGATGCCCGACTGAAGGATGGCGCGGGGGAGTATGCGCCCCACTACGCGACGCCCGGCGCTGCAGGCATGGACCTGCGCGCCTGCATCGAGGCACCGGTGCGGCTGTCGCCCGGCGAGACGATGCTGGTGCCTTCGGGCATCGCGATCCATCTCGACGATCCGGGCCTTGCGGCGATGGTCCTGCCGCGCTCGGGCCTCGGGCACAAGCATGGCATCGTGCTGGGCAATCTCGTCGGATTAATCGATTCGGATTACCAGGGCGAGATCTTCGTGTCGCTGTGGAATCGCGGCCATGAGCTGTTCCTGCTCAATCCGCTCGACCGCATCGCGCAACTGGTCGTGGTGCCGGTGCTGCAGGTGCAGTTCAACGTGGTCGAACAGTTCGAGGAAAGCCATCGGGGTGCGGGCGGGTTCGGCAGCACCGGGAAAAGCTGAACAAGGAGGCATGTCCATGAACAAACAATTGATCGGCGGGGTGCTGGCCCTGCTGTTGTCGTCGACGGCGGCCGCAGAGGTTTCGCCGCGCGTCACGGAGATCATCAATACGCGTTGCGCCCTGTGCCACGGGCCCGAGGGCGAAAGCGCGAGCGCGATCTATCCGCGGCTCGCCGCACAGCATCCGGATTATCTGAACAAGCAGCTCAAGGACTTCCGCGACGGTCGTCGCAAGAGCGAGACCATGGGCGAAATGGCGAAGGACCTGAAGGACGACGAGATCGCCGGCCTGGCAAGCTACTTCTCCGGCAAGCCGGCGGGCGCGCGTCAGCCGGGCGACGTCGATTTTGCCGCCGTCGGCAAGTACATCTTCCATAACGGCAACCGCTTTTCAGGCGTTGCCGCCTGTGCTTCCTGTCATGGCGAAAACGGCCATGGCACCGCCCAGCTGCCGCGACTGGCCGGCCAGCATCCCCGCTACGTCGAAACCCAGCTGACCGAGTTCAACAAGCGTGCGCGGACCAACGACAATGCGATCATGCATTCGATCGCCGCGAAGCTGACCGAACTGGAGATGAAGGCCGTTTCGGTCTATATCGGCGGCCTGCAGTAGGCGACTCGGCTGATCGGTGCCGTCCTGCCGGCGCCGACTTTTCGCGGACGCAAAAAAACAAACCCCGCCGCAGCGGGGTTTGTTCTATGGAGCAGGGCGATCCTCAGGTCGACATTTCGGTGAGGATGTTGTTGAGCCAGCTCTTGGCGAAGATGGCCTCGGCTTCGTTGAGGTCCGGGGATACCCCGCCGGAACCCTTGACGCCGACGATCTTGCCGTCCTGCAGCGTGTAGACCGCCGCCACGCTCACCGCTTCCTTGTCGGTGATGTAGCTGTAGCAGGTGTTGATGCCCGACAGGCCGACGATCTCGCGTTTGTTCATCAACGCGACGACGTTGGTGGCGCAGATCTTGGCTTCCGAGTTGGCCGAGTAGCCGGACTTCGGCATGGCGCCGGCGATGGAGGCGTCGCCGATGACATGGACGTCCTTGTGCTTGGTCGACTCGAAGGTGGCCATATTGACCGGGCACCAGCGCTTGTCGTCGCCGGTCAGGCCGGCTGCGACCGCGATGTCGGCGGCGCGCTGCGGCGGGATCAGGTTGATCACGTCGCCCTTCACCTCCTCGATACCCTCGACCAGGACGGTCATCTTGCCGGTATCGACCTCGGTGACCTTCTTGGCCGGACGGTAGTCGATGATGCCCTGGTAGTACTTGGCCCAGCCCTTCTTGAACAGCTTGCCCTTGGAAACGATGTCCGGGTTGGCGTCGAGGACGATGATCTTCGACTTCGGCTTGTGCTGCTTCAGGTACATCGCGATCATGCTGGTCCGCTCGTAGGGACCGGGCGGGCAGCGGAAGGGGCCGAGCGGGATCGACAGCACGACGGTGCCGCCGTCCGGCATCGCCTCGAGCTGCTTGCGCAGCAGCAGGGTCTGCGGGCCGGCCTTCCATGCGTGCGGCATGATTTCGGGCGTCTTGGCGTCGTAGCCCTTGATTTCCTCGGTGCGGAAACCGATGCCGGGTGAAACGACCAGGCGGTCGTACTTGATCGGGCCGCGGCTGGTCTGCACGACGTGTCCGGCGGCGTCGATACCGGTGACTTCGGCCTGCACGACCTTCACGCCGTGGTTGGCGGTCAGCTTGTCGTACTTGATGGTCAGCGAGGACAGGTCGGGCAGGATGCCGCCGAGGTAGAGGTTGGAGAAGGGGCACGAAACGAAATGATCGTTGCGTTCCACCAGCACCACCTCGATGCTCTTGTCCATCATGCGGATGTACTTGGCGGCGATGGTGCCGCCGTAGCCGCCGCCGATCACCACCACGCGGCGTCCGCCGGTGGTGTCGGACAAGCCGGTGCCGGCGCAGCCGGACAGGGCGGTGGCAGCGCTGATGCCGGCGCCTGCGCCGACCAGTTTCAAGAAGTCTCTGCGTTGCATGGTCATGTCGTTTCCTCCCTTATTTCACGCTTGCGTAGAAGTGCAGGAGGGCGTCCAGATCCTCCTTGGACAGCGGCTTGACCTTCTCGGCCATCTTGTCCGGCATCTTGCGGGCGCCTGACTGGTACAGCTGCATCTGCATCTGCAGGTAGGGCAGCCACTGGCTGGCCATCACCGGCGTGTCGTCCTTGCCGTCCTTGCCGTCGTCCAGGTGGCAGCGCGAGCAGTTGGCTTCCTGCAGGTCGGCTCCCTTCTTGGCCTTGGCTGCGTCGACGGCCTGGCTGGTGGCGTGGAACTTCTGCTTGGAGAAGAAATCACCCATCATGTCGATCTGATCGTCGGAGTAGCCCTTGGCGATCCGGCCCATGATCGACGACGGACGGTCGCCGCTCTTGAACTTCTTCATCGCCTCGACGATGGCGGTCTTCGACTGGCTGGCCAGGCTGGGCATGGTCAGGCCGGCGCTGCCACCGTGCGTGCCGTGACAGCCGGCACAGGCGTTGGACAGCATTTCGGCACTCGGGCCGGCGGCAAACGCCGTCGCCGAGATCGTCAGAGCGCCGGCTGTCAGCGCCCACCTGCTCCATCTTTGCTTCATCGTTATCTCCTCCTGTGGATGAACGTATTGCAGACTGCTGCTTCCCCTGATGCTTACTGCTTTGTGATGTTGTAATAGTTCTTGACGCCCGCGACGTCCTTGTCGAGCCCGAACTGATAGCCCAGCGAGACGTAGTGATAGCGCGCTTCGGTGTGGTCCTCGTGGATGGCGAAACCGAAGTTGTAGATCTTGTCGGCGGTGATGGCGTGGTCGCCGGTGCCGCCACCCGCCAGGCTGCGTTCGAAGACGACGACCCACTTGTTGCCTTCCTTGACACCCTCGGCCTTGACGAGGCCCTTGCCGCCTTCCATCACGCGCTTGTCGGCGACGTAGCCGTCGACCGGCTTCTCGCCCTTGCCGCTGCGGAACTGGATCAGGTCGTAGAACTTGCCGGCGCCGAGGTTGGCATCCTTGATGTACTTGGTCTTCTTGTCGTCCTTGGCATCCTTCATGGTGCGCAGGTCGGTATGGCAGGTGGCCCAGCAACCGTTGAGTTCGGCGCCATCGACCGTGCTGCCGCCGTCGAAGAGCATGGTCAGCTTCATTTCGTTCTTCTTGTCCATCTTGACGTCGCCGACCTTCGGCGGCACCCATTCGAAGCGGAAGTAGACCTTGTCGCCATCATGCGCGGCCTGGAACTGGACGGGCAGCCAGCCGACCTTGCCGGCGATCGGCTTCGGTTCCAGTACCGTCTTGGAATTGCCGACCGGCTTGCCGGCCACGATCGCATCGCCGACGTCGTTGGCATCGCCTTCATGGCATTTCGCGCAGGGACGTTTTTTGTTGACGATGTCCGGGACGGCGGAGTGATCGGCCTTGTTCATGATCCACTCCAGGCTCGACTGGCCCGGGTAGAACACCTTGACCTTGCGCACCGGTGCCTTGCTCCAGTCCGGGGCGGCCATGGCGCCGCCGGCAACGAATGCACTCATCACGACAAAAGCGATCCTCTTCATCTTCTGCAACTCCTGATTCGAATGAAAAATTTTGATTCAGTTTATCGGCAAATAAGGCGGAACGATTGTCAGCCTTCCGTTTTTGCGCTGCCCTGTTCCTGCTCCAGCAGATGGTGGACCGGCTTGTGCGCGATGCCCTTGTGGCATTCGATGCAGGTCTTGCCATCCTCGATGGCCCCCTCATGCTTCACGACAGAACGGTCCTTCTGCTTGTCCGGATCCATGGTTTCGAAGCTGTGGCAGTTGCGGCACTCCTTCGAATCACGTTCGACCATGCGCTCCCAGACGCGCTTGGCCATCGTCAGGCGGTGGGCCTCGAACTTCTCCGGCGTATCCACCGTCCCCTTGATGTGGCCGACGATGTCGCGCGCCGCCATCAGCTTCTGGAATGACTTGAACATGTAGTCCGTCGGCGTCTTGCTGCTGGCGACGTGGCAGTCGGCGCACTGCACGGTGGTGCCGCTGCGGTTCTTGTAGTGGACGGTTTTCTTGAGTTCCTCGAAGGGAATGGTCATCTCGTGGCAGGACATGCAGAAGTCCGAGCGGTTCGTGTATTCCATCCCCATGTTGAGGCCGCCCCAGATGACGATGCCGCCGAGCACGCCGACGACGATCATGCGCAGCATCGAGCACTTGGGCGGGGACTTCAACCGGTCGATCAGTCCGGCGTCTTGGTCTTTTTCGTTGTTTTGCTGATCAGCCATTCTTCGATTTCCTCATCATCATTGCGTTGGACGCAGATCAAAACCGGCGCGTGAAAAGGTTGCTGCAAAAAACCGGTGGGGGGCAGAAACGGACTTTGCGCAACCGGCATGCCGACATTGCCGCCGGTACACAAACACGAGTCGCGCGAATCGCTTTGACCTCCTCCAGTTTTTTTATTCCATGTACGTAGCATGGATTAGCGTTTCGCGCATTATTACAGGCAGTCCGATATGTCACAAGCACTAAGTTTGAATTCGCCAATCAAGCTGATTTTTATTCGAAAGTTCTAATACAAGCATCTGCTGATATGCCTGTGTACCGGATTCGCTTCGATCGAATTAACAAAATGCTAACTGAGCGCTAACGGAGCCACTCCATGAGGCGTGGCAGCAGCAAGGGGAGCAGTGCCGCGGTGAGCAGGCCATTCAGTCCCATCGCCAAGGCGGAAAATGCGCCGGCTTGCTCGCCGATCTGGAAGGCACGTGCCGTGCCGATGCCGTGCGATGCGACGCCCATCGCGAAGCCCTGTACTGCCGGATCGCGGCATTTCATCAACGCGTACAGCCACTGCGCGCCTACCGCGCCGAGGATGCCGGTCAGGATGACCAGCACGGCGGTCAATGAAGGCAGGCCGCCGAGACGTTCGGCGATGCCCATCGCGATCGGCGTGGTTACCGACTTGGGAGCGAGCGAAATCAGTGTCGCATCGCTCGCGCCGAGCAGCTTGCCGAGCAATACGGCGGTCAATGCGGCCGTGAGAGAGCCGGCCAGCAGCGCCACCAGCAGCGGACCGGCCATGCGTTTCAGACGGTCGAACTGCGCGTAGAGCGGAATCGCCAATGCCACCGTCGCCGGGCCGAGCAGGAAATGCACGAACTGCGCACCGTCGAAATAGGTGCCGTAGGGCGTGCCGGTCATCCACAACAGTGCGACAAGCGCGATGACCGCCAGCAGCACCGGGTTGGCGAGCGGATGGCTGCCGCAACGCTGGTTGATCCACACTGCCCCCTGATAGGCGAGCAGCGTCAGCGTCAATCCGAGCAGCGGCGAGGTGGAGAGGTAGACCCAGATTTCGCCGAAGCTCTGGCCATGCGGCGTCATGTTTGTTGCTCCTCGCGTACGTGTAGCGCGCGCAGTACCAGCGAGGTGACGATGATCGCCGCGAACGTGCTGGCGATCAGGGCAACGACGATGGGCAGCCATTCGTCGGCAATGCGCTGGATATGCAGCATCACGCCGACGCCGGCCGGCACGAACAGCAAAGACAGATGCTGCAGCAGGTTCTGTGCGGTGTGGCGCAGCTCCGGCGCCGGACCGCCGTGCAGGGCCAGCGTCGCGAACAGCAGGCCCATGCCGATGACCGGCCCGGGGATCGGCAGGGCGAAGAACAGCGCAATCGCCTCGCCGGCAAGCTGGAAGAGAAGCAGCAGGGTGATCGCCTTCAGCATGTCGTGCCCTCCAGAGAAAACGGCGCACAGGTTACCCCGTGCGCCGCTGCGATGCTCGATGCGCCGTCCTGCCGGCGCCGACTTTTCGCTACGGGCGTCGCCCCGCCCGTTTCGTTTCGGTTACTCCATCGCCTCGTACAACGGCAGTGTGAGGAACTCGGGATACTCGTCGGCCAATGCCATCTTCTCGAAGTTGCCGGCAGCCTGGTCGTAGGTCTCGGTCTTCTCGCCGTTGGCGGTGACCACGGCCTTCACCTTGGCAAGCTCCTCGGGGATCATCGCGCGCACCATCTCGGCGGTGACCTTGCGGCCGTCATCCAGCTTGCCCTTCGGCGACACGACCCACTGCCAGATCTGCGAGCGCGAGATTTCGGCCGTGGCGGCGTCTTCCATCAGGTTGTGGATCGGCACGCAGCCGTTGCCGGCGAGCCAACTGCCGAGGTAGTGGATGCCGACGTTGATGTTGTTGCGTACGCCCGCTTCGGTGATCGGCTGCTCGGGCTGGAAGTTGAGCCAGTCGCTCGGGCCGAACTTGCCCTCGACCTGCTTGCCCCACTGGTTGGGCTGGTCGCCGAGCACCTTGACGAACTCTTCCATGGCGATCGGCACCAGGCCCGGATGTGCGACCCAGCCGCCATCGTAGCCGTCGTTGGCGTCGCGGCGCTTGTCGTGGCGGATGCCGCCGAGCGCTTTCTCGTTGGCTTCCGGATCGTTCTTGATCGGGATCAGCGCACTCATGCCGCCGATCGCCGGGGCGCCGCGCTTGTGGCAGGCCTGCACGAGGGCGAGGGCGTAGCTGCGCATGAACGGCACTTCCATGTTGATGGTGGCGCGGTTGGCGAGGCAGAAGTTCTTGTTGCGCTTGAACTTCTTGATCGCGCTGAAGATGTAGTCCCAGCGGCCGGCATTGAGGCCCGCGCTGTGCTCGCGCAGTTCGTAGAGGATTTCTTCCATCTCGAACGTTGCGAGGATGGTTTCGACCAGCACGGTGGCCTTGATGGTGCCGCGCGGCAGCCCGATGTGGTCCTGGGCCATGCAGAAGATCTCGTTCCACAGGCGCGCTTCGAGGTGCGACTCCATCTTCGGCAGGTAGAAGAAGGGGCCGGCGCCGCGGGCGACCTGCTCCTTGGCATTGTGGAAGAACACGAGGGCGAAGTCGAAGATGCCGCCGGAGACGCGCTGGCCGTCGACCAGGACGTGTTTCTCGTCGAGGTGCCAGCCGCGCGGGCGGATCTGCAGGGTGGCGATCTTGTCGTTGAGCTTGTATTCCTTGCCCGCTTCGTTGGTGAAGGTCAGCTTGCGGCGGATCGCGTCGTAGAGGTTCACCTGGCCCTGGATCTGGTTGAACCAGTTCGGGCTGTTGGAATCCTCGAAGTCGGTCATGTAGCTGTCGGCGCCCGAGTTGAAGGCGTTGATGATCATCTTGCGCTCGACCGGGCCGGTAATTTCGACGCGACGGCATTCCAGCGCCTTGGGCAGCGGCGCAACCTTCCAGTCGCCTTCGCGGATATGCTTGGTTTCGGGCAGGAAATCGGGCATCTCGCCGGCGTCGATGCGGGCCTGGCGGGCAATTCTGGCCGCAAGCAACTGCTGACGACGCGGCTCGAAGGCGCGGTGCAGCTTGGCGACGAGTTCGAGGGCGTCCTTCGTCAGGATTTCGTCGAAGCGGGGGTGGATCGGGGCGCTGATCTGCACGCCGGCGGGGAGGCTGAGCGTCATGGTGTTTTCTCCACTGGTCTTATAGATGACTTCAGTGTATTCGACACTTTGATGCAAGATAAGCCACAATATCGTCCATTCATTCAATACAAAATGTAAATAATGAGCCGACTGAAATCGCTTGAAGCATTCGTCCAGGTGGCGAATAAAGGTTCATTGACAGCCGCGGCGCGCGTGGAGAAGGTGACCCCGGCGATCATCGGCCGGCGCCTCGATGCGCTGGAAGACCGGCTCGGCGTGCGCCTGCTGGTCCGCACCACCCGCAAGCTGACGCTCACGCAGGAGGGCGAGGCTTTCCTCGAGGACTGCCAGCGCATCCTCACCGACCTCGCGAACGCCGAGGCGCAGCTGACGCTGGGCAGTTCACAGGCTACCGGTCATTTGAAAGTGACGGCGCCGGCCGGCTTCGGCCGCAAGCATGTCGCGCCGCTGCTGATGGAGTTCCTGCGCGCGCATCCCGAGGTCAGCGCGAGCCTCGATCTGTCCGACCGTACCGTCGATCTGGTCGGCGAGGGCATCGACTGCGCGGTGCGGCTCGGCGGGCTGGTCGATTCCAGTCTCGTGGCCGTGCGGCTCGGCGAGATGAAGCGCGTCGTCGTCGGCAGCCCGGCCTATTTCCAGCGCAAGGGGGTGCCGCGTTCGCTGGACGATCTGGCTGCGCACGACTGTCTCGCGCTGCCGACGCAATCGGGCTGGGATTTCCAATCCTGCGGCAAGCCCATCCTGTTCAAGCCGCCGGGACGTTTCGCCTGCAACGACGGTGCGGTACTTCACGAATGGGCCCTGGCGGGCATGGGGCTCGCGTGGCGGTCGCTGTGGGAAGTGGGCGAGGATCTGCGCTGGGGGCGTCTCGTGTCGGTGCTCGACGACTACGCCACGCCGCCGGTCGGCATCCATGCAGTCTTCCCGCAGCGCCGGCACCTGCCGCTGCGCGTGCGGCTGTTCATCGATCAGCTCAGGGAAAACTACAGTCGTCCGGACTACTGGGACCGGGTGGAGTGAGCGGTGCCGTGGCCAGCCCGGAGGTGGCGCGCGGACGAGCGCTTGTCGGCGAGACGCTCGTAGAGCTTGACCGTGGTATCCATGTGGCGCAGCAGTTCCTCGCCTGCGGCGAGAACTTCGCGTGCATGGCCGTGCGGCATCTCGAAATGCGACGGCGCGTCGATGATGGAGGTCAGCGCGCGCCACTGTTCGGTGTCGATGGCCAGCTGGGCCGCGATTTCCGGAGAGTCGGCCGCGAAGTCGGAAAGTTTCGCGATATTCGTATCGAACTCGCGGCGCGACGCGGCCATCAGTTTTTTCGCTTCGGCGGTACGGACATCCCAGTCGCAGAACAGGAACAGCTTGGTGAGCCGGGCCGTGAGCATGCGGTTGCGTCCGGCGATATTCACGCAGTGCGCTTCGGGCGTGCCGGCGACCCGTGCGGAGGCAGCCGTGAGCTCGTCGGCGGCACGGAGCACCTGCTCGCTCAGGTCGAATGCCGCACGCGGGTCGGCGCCGGCGGGCGGTTGGTTGAAAAACAGTTCGCTGCAGTCGCCCCAGATCCTCGCGAGCGCATCGATTTCGGGTTGCAGTTCCGGTGACATTGATTGCACGAGTGCACCGACCTGGGCGAGGTTGCGTTCGAACTGGCCGTGGAACTTGCGCAGCGCGCCGCGTGCCGCCCCCGCAGGCAGCTTGCGGGCAACGATGCACCAGACGGTGGCCAGTCGCTGCGACAACATGCGATGCCGGCCACACAGGTTGACCAGTGCGGCGGGGGATACCCGGCGCTCCTCCGCCTTGCGTTCCAGGCGCGGGTAACGCAGTGGCGCGCCCGGCGGTTTCCCTGCCGCTGCCGGTTTGCCGTCGGCGAGGGTGGCGTTCTGGATGTGGATCACGCGGCCGCTGACGACGATCACGCCATCCGAGGACAGCTGGCGCAGCGTGCGTGAAAAGGTTTCCGGCGTCATGTCGAGCCGGGCGGCGATCAGCTTCTTGCTCGCATCCAGTTGCACCGTGGTTTCGCCGGCGATGCCACGCCGGTCGCCGGCCAGGTGGAGCAGATAGTCGAGCACGCGCTGGGCACCGGGCAGGGCGTGATGCGATACCACCTCGAACTCGGCGGCGAAGTGTCGCTCGGCCATCGTTTCCAGCAGCCGCAGGCTCAAGCCGGGGTGATGGCTCGCGATTTCCATCAGCCGGCCGACGGGCAGGGCGACGACCAGACTCGGCTGGACGGTATGGGCGGAGGAGGTATAGGTTCGGGCACTGAAAACTTCGCTCAAGGCCAGCAACTGGCCGGGACGGACCAGTTCCAGCACCTTTTCCACGGCATTGGACAGCAGCGTGCTGCGCTTGACCGAGCCCGCCAGGAGTACATGCGCAAGACGGATCGGTTCGCCGCTGCCGAACAGGCGTCTGCGCGGCGGCAGTTCGATGAGCTGGCCGCTGCCGGCCAGTTCCGACAGAAGGGCTTCTTCGAACCCTGCAAACAGGGGAAGGCCGGATAGCAGAGCCGCGATCCGTGCGTTTGAATCCTGACGTGAGGACATGCGGGAAGCCTTTGCGATACCAATGCGGTAAGTATGCATCAAACAGTGGCGATCAGCAGTGCGCTTCACCCGCGCCGATATTCCCGAAAATCAGACCGGTACGGCGGTGCGGTGATTGGGAGCGTTTGAGTTTATAAATGCGAGGGAAATCGCCTTGAATATGAGAATATATTCACGATATTATTTTTGATATATTGAAACGGTTCCCGTATTCTCCGTATGTTTTTATATAAAGGATATATTCAACATGGCACGTACGACCGTCGAAGCGCAACTCGCCAAACTCCGTAAGGCCAAGGCCGATCTGGAAAAGAAGGAGCAGGCCCTCCTGGACAGGACACAGGGGAAGATTATCGACAGAATCGTCAAGCTGGCTGCCGATAACGGAATTTCCGCGGCACAGATTATCGAGGCGCTCAAGGCAGGAAAACCGGCAAGACAGAAGCGTGCGGTCAAAAAAACCGGTGGAACGCGCGGCAAGGTCGCTCCGAAATATCGCAATCCTGCCAATGCCGAACAAACCTGGACCGGCCGCGGAAAACCGCCCCTGTGGGCGCTGGAACTGAAAAACGCCGGCTCGCTCGATTCCGCACTGATTAAATAGTCTAAAAATACGCTGGCGGACTCGATGACCGGCTTGCCAGCTCATCCGGAATTTTTCCCGCCGTCCCGCCGGTGCCGACTTTTCGAAGAAAAAGCCCCGCGGGTTTCCCCGCGAGGCGCGCTTCTTTCCGCAGCGCCTGTTGCGCTGCTGCTCCGCTACTTTTCCGTCCGGGGATCAGCGTTTCCTCTTCCGTGAAGTTGTTCCCGGGCCGTCGATATTGGCTCGGTGAAGCGGCAACTCAAGAGCCGGTCAACATTTTCCATGCGGGATGTGATATTTATCTTTGATATAAGAGAATAAATATCCTTGTGGCTCAGCGGCGGAAACGATGAAGTTCCTGTTGCACGCATGTCTCACGGGATGGTCAAGGAGGAAGTATGGACGGAAACGCCGATGGGACAGTCATGGGGGCGGGCGTGCTTGCCCGGGCGGAAGGCTGGTGGCGACCGACGATCGGATGGAAGCTCGGCATGTTCTTTACCGCATTCATGGTGGCTACCTATGTGAACATCCATATTGCCACGAGCATGTTCGACAGCCTCGCCAGTTCCGCCCATATCGTCAATGAAACGGGTCGCCTGCGCTATCTGAGTCAGAAGATGGCCTATCTGGCCACTCGCTTCGATGTGGGCGATCGAGTGACGCTGAACGGACTGATCGTCGAGTACACGGGAGTTCTCGACGGTATCGGGGACCATCTTCAGGGAGGCGGCCGTGCCCTGCTTGAGCATAGGCCTGAGCTGCGAGGGCAGCTTGAGGAACTGGGCCATCGATGGGACGACTATGCGCACGTCGTTGCGACCATCGTTTCGGGAGACATGGGCGATGTCCAGTCCCGACAGGCGCTCGACCACCTGCACAGCGCAGCTGACGAAATGCTGGCCGGGGCCAACGAGATCGTGAATGTCCTGACCGAAACCGACCACGAGGTACGACGCCAGGTGCATCGGCAACTGGATGGAATTCTGGTGCTCGAAGGTTTGTTCCTGCTGGTGGTGTTCTTCTTCATCCAGCGGGGTATCAGTCAGCCGATTCGTAACCTGGCGCGCCTCTGCCACAGTTTCGCCTCGGGCAATCATTCCGTGCGCATGGCCTTCGATTCGCGTGACGAGGTTGGCGATCTGGCGCGTTCTTTCAACCGCACGGCCGAGATCACTTCGTCCCTGATCCTGGAGTTGAACGAGCGCACCAAGGAAGCGATGTTGTTGCATCAGGTTGCCGTCGCCCTCCAGGACGACATTCCGGTCGAACAGGCTGTCGAGCGTGTCGTGAGTCTGTTGCCGGCCGGCTGGCAGTATTCCGAGATTGCCATGGCACGCATTATTTGCGGAGACATCGTCCGTCATACCGACGGCTTTCGAGAAATGCCGTGGTCGCAGCATGCCGAACTTGCCACGGCAGGCGGTGCGCCCATTTTCGTTCAGGTCTGCTATCGGGAGGCCCGTCCTGATGCGGGCGAGGGCCCGTTCCTTTTCGAGGAGCGGCAAATCATCGACGACGTGGCACGCATGCTGAAATCCTTCGTCGACAAGGTCGATGCCAGGCAGGCGCAACAGCGACTTTTTTCCATTCTGGAAAGCGCGACCGATCTGGTGGTGACCTTCTATCCCGATGGCCGGATTTTCTATCTCAATCAGGCGGCGCGCCGCCTTTTTGGGGTCGAGGCCATGGATGCGGCGGGAAGCGTCACGGCGCACTATCCGGACTGGGCTGCAGTCCTGTACGAGAGCGTGGCTTTGCCGGCGGCCACGAAGCACGGTAGCTGGACCGGCGAAGTCGCCGTCATCGATCGGCGGGGGCAGGAGATACCCATGTCCCAGGCCCTGATCGCGCACCGCGATAGCCATGACGAGGTCGCCTATTACTCGGCCGTTTCACGCGATATCACCGAGCGCAAGCGCCTTGATGCGGAACTGGAGCGGCTTGCCAATCACGACAGCCTGACCGGCCTGCCCAACCGCAGCCTGCTCGGCGATCGCATCGCCCAGGCACTGGCATTCTCACGTCGTCAGCACTGTCGTACCGCGGTGATGTTTCTCGACCTCGATCGCTTCAAGACGGTCAACGACACACTGGGCCATGATGCCGGCGACCGGCTGCTCGTGGAAGTCGCGAAGCGGTTGCTCGGCTGCCTGCGCGAGGGGGATACGGTTGCCCGCGTAGGCGGAGATGAGTTCGTGGTCGTGCTGCCCGATATCGGCGTGACCGGGGAAGGCGGAGCGGTCGGCGTTGTCGATGATGTGGCGGACAAGCTGATCGGGACGCTCAATGAGCCGTTCCTCATCGATGACCATGAACTGTTCGTGTCGGGCAGCCTGGGCATCAGCATCTTCCCGCGTGATGGCGAGGATGTCGCAACCCTGCTCAAGCATGCCGATGTCGCGATGTACCGTGCCAAGGATGAAGGGCGCAACACCCGGCAGTACTACGCGGTCGAGATGAATGTCCGCGCCCATGAGCGGCTGTCCCTGGAAAACAGCCTGCGTCATGCGATCGAACGCAACGAGTTCGTCCTGCACTATCAGCCGCAAGTGGATCTCGGCAGCAATCGCATCGTCGGCATGGAAGCGTTGCTGCGCTGGCGCCATCCGCAACTCGGCATGGTCCCACCGGCGGAGTTCATCCCGCTGGCCGAGGAAACGGGACTGATCGTACCGATCGGTGCGTGGGTTTTGCGAACAGCCTGCGCCCAGTGCCGGGCATGGCAAGTGCACGGCCTGTCGCCGGTGCGCATCGCAGTCAACCTTTCGGCACGCCAGTTCAGGCAGTCGGACGTGGTTGCAGCGGTAGCCGATGCGCTGGCTTCGAGCGGTCTCGATGCAGGCTATCTCGATCTCGAGTTGACCGAAAGTCTGCTGATGCATGATCCCGATGAGGTAGTGCTTGCATTGAACCGACTCAAGGCCATGGGGGTGCGGATTGCGCTGGACGATTTCGGCACCGGTTATTCGTCGCTTGCCTACCTGCGGCGCTTCCCGATCGACGAGATCAAGATCGACCAGAGTTTCGTTCGCGATCTGGAGGTGGCAAGCGGGGCCGCGCCGCTCGTAATGGCGATCATCGGCATTGCTCGCAGCCTGAATCTGGACGTGATTGCAGAAGGAGTCGAGACCGATCGACAACGGCACTTCCTGCAGGAGCACGGCTGCGACCGGATACAAGGCTATCTGGTCAGTCGTCCCGTCGAGGCCGAGCAGATGGGACGGTTGCTGTCGGTGGCATGATTCGGATACAGCAGCAAAAAAGCCCCGCGGGTTTCCCCGCGAGGCTCCTTCGCTCCACTCCCTCTGTGTCGAGGGATCAGCTGTTCCACCTGCTCAGTGGAATTGTTCCTCCTCCGTCGAGCCGGTCAGCGCCTTGACGCTGGACGACCCGCCCTGGATCACGGTGGTGACGTCGTCGAAGTAGCCGGCGCCGACTTCCTGCTGGTGCGAGACGAAGGTGTAGCCCTGCTCGCGCGCCTTGAATTCCGGCTCCTGCACCATGTCGACGTAGTGCTTCATGCCCTCGCCCTTGGCGTAGGCCTGCGCGAACTGGAAGGTGTTGTACCAGTTGATGTGGATGCCCGCGAGGGTGATGAACTGGTACTTGTAGCCCAGCGCCGAGAGTTCTTCCTGGAACTTCGCGATGGTCTTGTCGTCGAGGTTCTTCTTCCAGTTGAACGAGGGCGAGCAGTTGTAGGACAGCAGCTTGCCGGGGCAGGCGGCCAGCACGGCTTGGGCGAACTCGCGGGCGAAGCCGAGGTCGGGCGTGCCGGTTTCGCACCACACCAGGTCGGCGTAGGGAGCGTAGGCGATGCCGCGGCTGATGGCCTGCTCCAGACCGTTCTTGACGCGATAGAAGCCTTCCTGGGTGCGCTCGCCGGTGAGGAAGGGCTTGTCGTTTTCGTCGTAGTCGGAGGTCAGCAGGTTGGCCGCCTCGGCGTCGGTGCGCGCCAGCACGATGGTCGGCACGCCCATGACGTCGGCGGCGAAGCGGGCGGAAATCAGCTTTTCGACCGCTTCGCGGGTCGGCACCAGCACCTTGCCTCCCATGTGGCCGCACTTCTTCACGGCGGCGAGCTGGTCCTCGAAGTGCACCCCGGCGGCGCCGGCGGCGATCATGTTCTTCATCAGTTCGAAGGCGTTCAGCACGCCGCCGAAGCCGGCTTCGGCGTCCGCCACGATCGGCAGGAAGTAGTCGATGAACTCCTTGCTGCCCGGCTCGATGCCGCGCGACCACTGGATCTCGTCGGCGCGCTTGAAGGTGTTGTTGATGCGGCGGACCATGGTCGGCACGGAGTCGTAGGCGTAGAGCGACTGGTCCGGATACATGGTCTCGGAGGTGTTGCCGTCGGCGGCGACCTGCCAGCCGGAGAGATAGACGGCTTCGAGGCCGGCCTTGGCCTGCTGCATGGCCTGGCCGGCGGTGATCGCGCCGAAGGCGTTCACGTAGCCCTTCTTGGCGCCGCCGTTGACCTTTTCCCACAGCTTTTCGGCGCCGCGCTTGGCCAGCGTGTACTCGATCTGCTGCGAGCCGCGCAGGCGCACGACGTCGGCGGCGGAGTAGCCGCGCTTGACGCCCTTCCAGCGCGGATTGGTGGCCCAGTCTTTTTCCAGGGCGGCGATTTGAGCTTTGCGATCGGTCATGGTTGCGTCCTCTCGTTGGTGGTTGGGGGCGATGTCGCGAATGCGTGGGCGCAGTATAGGCAAGTTTTTGCAAAGCAACAAGTGTCTTATATAAGACATATGATAGAAAGATTTGATGGGTATCGAAGTCTCTGTCCCGAAAGTCGGCGCCGGCGGGACGGCGGCAACAGGGTAGGTCGTCCGGTGCTAGAATCGCGTCCGCACCACCCGCCTCGTCAGTCGATCGGTCGTGCCGCGTGCCGGAACTTCCCCGCCGCGCAATTCACCCACGTCAGCGTTTCCGCCCCGACTGGTTCGTGCCTATCCGGTACGAGTGGCCGATTCCAGGAGAAGTCCCCATGAAGTTCACCGAACTCGGCCTGCGTGCCGAGATTTTGCGTTCCATTGCCGAGCAGGGTTACGACACGCCTACGCCGATCCAGGCGCAGGCCATTCCAGCAGTGCTCTCCGGTCGCGACCTGATGGCCGCCGCCCAGACCGGAACAGGAAAGACGGCCGGCTTTACCCTGCCGATCCTCGAATTGCTGTCGCAGGGTTCCAGCCTGTCGATCAAGCGTTTCAAGCCCCGCGCACTGGTGCTGGTACCCACGCGCGAACTCGCCATGCAGGTGCAGCAGAGCGTATTCACCTACGGCAAGTTCCTGCACCTGCGTTCCGCCGCGATCTACGGCGGCGTCGCCATCGGCCCGCAAACCAAGCTGCTCAAGTCCGGCGTAGACATCGTCGTGGCCACGCCGGGCCGCCTGCTCGATCATGTCGCGCAGCGCAGCCTCGACCTGTCGGGCATCGAGATCCTCGTCCTCGATGAGGCGGATCGCATGCTCGACATGGGCTTCATCCGCGACATCCGCAAGGTGCTGGCCCTGCTGCCGAAGCGCAAGCAGAGCCTGATGTTTTCGGCGACCTTTTCCGGCGAGATCCGCGAACTGGCGACCGGCCTGCTGCACGATCCGGCCAACGTCGAGGTGGCACGCCGCAACGCGCCCGCGGAGGCGGTCGCGCAATGCGTCTATCACGTCGACCGCGAGCGGAAGCGCGATCTGCTCATCCGGCTCATCTCCGACAATAATTGGCATCAGGTCCTGGTATTCACCCGCACCAAGCATGGTGCCGATGCGCTGGCAGAGCGTCTGTGCAAGGCGCGCATTACCGCGGCGGCCCTGCACGGCAACAAGAGCCAAGGGCAGCGGATTCGTGCCCTCGACGACTTCAAGAAGCTGAAAATCAACGTGCTGGTGGCGACCGACATCGCGGCGCGCGGCATTGACATCGACGAGCTGCCGCACGTGGTGAACTACGAACTGCCCAATGTGCCCGAAGACTACGTGCACCGCATCGGCCGTACCGGCCGGGCTGGCGCGTCGGGCGAAGCGACCTCGCTGGTCTGCATCGACGAGCACAAGCTGCTGCGCGACATCGAACGCTTGCTCAAGCGCGAGATCGAGAAACGCGTACTGCCCGGCTTCGAACCCGATCCGAAAATCAAGGCGGAGCCGATCCAGAAACCGCGCGGCGCCGAAGGTCAGGGCCGCCGCCAGCAACGCACCGGCGAACCGGCGGCGAAGCCGTCAAGGCATGTGCCGAAACCCGTGCAGGCGAACCGCAAGGCGCCGGCTCGTGGCGGCGCCCATCACAGCGGGCAGCGCCATCACTGAGCGAGAGGTTCTGCGCTGACGATCAGCCCGTCGGCGTCGGCGTAGAGCCATTCGCCAGGCACGAAGTCGATGCCGGCGAAGCTGACTGGTACCCCGGCCTCGCCGAGATTTTTCTTGACGGTTTTTTGCGGATGGGTCGCGAGGGCCAGCACGCCGAGATCCATGGCGCCGATCGCGGCCGAGTCGCGGATGCAACCCCAGACGACGACGCCCGCCCAGCCGTTATTCACGGCGAGCGCGGCGAGCTGGTCGCCGAGCAGGGCGCAGCGCAGGCTGCCGCCACCGTCGATGACGAGCACGCGTCCGTTGCCCGGCGTATCGAGCGTTTTCCTTACCAGTCCGTTGTCCTCGAACAGCTTCAGAGTGGCGATGGAGCCGCAGAACGAGGATTTGCCGCCGTAGGCACGGAAGATCGGGGCGGCCACCCGTATGCCGGGGGCCCTGCCCTCATGGGCATCGCAAAGATCCGCAGTTGCAAAATCGGAAGCGGAGTCCATGTCAGGCGGCTGAAGGGGTGGTTGTCGGCACGGTAGCCGTCGCGGACTCGAAGCCAAGGCTGACCTTCTCGCTTTCATCGAGGTCGATGGTCACCTTGCCACCCTGTACCAGCCGGCCGAACAGCAGCTCGTCGGCGAGCGCGGCACGGATCGTGTCCTGAATCAGTCGTGCCATCGGGCGTGCGCCCATCAGCGGGTCGAAGCCTTTTTCCGCCAGCCAGGCACGCAGGGCATCGCTGAAGACCGCCTCGACCTTCTTCTCGTGGAGCTGCGCTTCGAGCTGCATCAGGAACTTGTCCACCACGCGCAGGATGATCTCGCCGTCGAGGGCCTTGAAGGAAATGATGGCGTCGAGCCGGTTCCTGAACTCGGGTGTGAACATGCGCTTGATGTCGGCCATCTCGTCGCCGGCCTGCTTGTTCGAGGTGAAGCCGATGGACGTCTTCTGCAGCGCTTCGGCACCGGCGTTGGTGGTCATGATGATGACGACATTGCGGAAGTCGGCCTTGCGGCCGTTGTTGTCGGTCAGCGTGCCGTGGTCCATCACCTGGAGCAGGATGTTGAAGATGTCCGGATGGGCCTTCTCGATCTCGTCGAGCAGCAGTACGGCGTGAGGCTTTTTCGTCACCGCCTCGGTGAGCAGGCCTCCCTGGTCGAAGCCGACGTAGCCCGGTGGCGCGCCGATCAGGCGGCTGACGGCATGGCGCTCCATGTACTCCGACATGTCGAAGCGGATCAGTTCGATGCCCATGCAGTAGGCGAGCTGGCGGGCCACCTCGGTCTTGCCGACGCCGGTGGGGCCTGAAAAGAGGAAGCTGCCGATCGGCTTCTGCGGGCTGCCGAGACCGGATCGGGACATCTTGATCGCCTTGGCCAGCGCATCGATGGCGGGATCCTGACCGAACACCACGCTCTTCAGGTCGCGGTCGAGGTTCTTCAGCGCCGAACGGTCGTCGGCCGAGACGTGCTGCGGCGGGATGCGCGCGATCTTCGCGACGATCTCCTCGATTTCCTGTTTGCCGATCATCTTCTTCTGCTTCGACTTGGGCAGGATGCGCTGCGCGGCACCGGCTTCGTCGATCACGTCGATGGCCTTGTCGGGCAGGTGGCGGTCGGTGATGTACTTGTCGGCCAGTTCGGCGGCATTGGTGATGGCTGCGGCCGAATACTTGATGCCGTGGTGCTCTTCGAAGCGCGTCTTGAGGCCGCGCAGGATGGAGATGGTCTCCTCGACGCTCGGCTCGTTGACGTCGATCTTCTGGAAGCGGCGCGATAGCGCGTGATCCTTCTCGAAGACGCCGCGGAACTCGTTGTAGGTCGTCGCGCCGATGCACTTCACCGCACCGGACGACAGTGCCGGCTTGAGCAGGTTCGAGGCATCGAGCGTGCCGCCCGAGGCGGCACCGGCACCGATCAGGGTGTGGATTTCGTCGATGAACAGGATCGCGTGCGGGTTGTCGGCGAGCTGCTTGAGCACGGCCTTGAGTCGCTGCTCGAAATCGCCGCGGTACTTGGTGCCGGCCAACAGGGCGCCCATGTCCAGCGCATACACCGTGGCGGCGGCGAGAATTTCCGGCACGCGACCTTCGACGATGCGGCGCGCCAGCCCCTCGGCGATGGCAGTCTTGCCGACGCCGGCTTCGCCGACCAGCAGCGGATTGTTCTTGCGGCGGCGGCAGAGCGTCTGGATCACCCGTTCGACTTCCTTCTCGCGGCCGATCAGCGGGTCGATCTTGCCGGTCAGGGCCATCTGGTTGAGGTTCTGCGTGAAGTTGTCGAGCGCGGAGTTCTGCTGCTGTGCCTCGTTGTCCGGTTCGACCGGTTCTTCGCTCTTGCCGGCCGGCTGCGGGGTCTTGGTGATCCCGTGGGAGATGAAGTTCACCACGTCGAGGCGCGAGATGGCCTGCTTCTGCAGGAAATAGACGGCGTGCGAATCCTTCTCGCCGAAGATCGCGACGAGCACGTTGGCGCCATTCACTTCCTTCTTGCCGGAGGATTGCACGTGCAGGATGGCGCGCTGGATCACGCGCTGGAAGCCGAGCGTCGGCTGGGTGTCGATCTCGCTATCGCCCGGTACGACGGGCGTGTGCTGGTCGATGAAGCCTGTCACTTCGCGGCGCAGTTCCTCGATGTCGGCGGCGCAGGCGCGCAATACCTCGGCGGCGGACGGATTGTCCAGCAGCGCGAGCAGCAGATGCTCGACCGTGATGAACTCATGGCGTTTCTGGCGAGCCTCGACGAAGGCCATGTGCAAGCTGACTTCGAGTTCCTGCGCGATCATTGCGATCCTTTCCGTTCAGTTTTCTTCCATCACGCAGGCAAGCGGGTGCTGATGGCGCCGGGAGAAGGCGCCGACCTGCTCGACCTTGGTGGCGGCGAGGTCGCGTGGAAACACGCCACAGACGCCGCGCCCCTTGCGGTGCACGTTCAGCATGACGACCGTCGCCTGTTCGCGATTCATGCGGAAGAACTTTTCCAGCACCACCACCACGAAGTCCATCGGCGTGAAGTCGTCATTCAGCAGGATCACCTTGTAGAGCGGCGGCGGCTTGATCTGCTGCCGTTCCGGCTCAAGGGCGACCCCCGCTTCCGGGCGAGTCTGCTTGCGTGTTGCCATGCGATGATTCTAATGTGAATAAAACACCATGCAACCGGACCGCCATCAGGGGAAAAGCGGGTGAAAAACGCCGCCTTGTTTCGCGCTGGGCGGGCCTTTCGTCATGCTGTCATGCAGCATAAAAATGTGTTGACGCAGTTGGCAAAACTGCGTAAAAGGCGGCCGTGTTTGGTTCAAGATTTACCTCAGTGCCGCAAACCCCGCCGTCCGTCAGATTTCTGATTCATCGCCTGGGCCTCTTGTGTATCCGCGCTGTCGAGAACTTGCAACACAAACATGTCGCCGCCTGATCGATCTTGATCGGCCGGATATATGTCACGTTTTATGAAAGAGGTTTTATGGCAACGGGTACCGTCAAGTGGTTCAATGACGCCAAGGGCTTCGGTTTCATCACTCCCGATGATGGCAGCGAAGACCTTTTTGCGCATTTCTCCGCGATCAACATGCAGGGCTTCAAGTCCCTGAAAGAGGGCGAAAAGGTCAGCTTCGAAGTCGTGCAGGGCCCCAAGGGCAAGCAGGCTTCGAATATCCAGAAGGCCTGATTTTGACGGCTCGGTTGCGTTAGTCCGCCGTCTTGCCAGCGCCGACTTTCCTGGCGCTGAAACAAAAAACCCGCCGACTGGCGGGTTTTTTGTTCGTATCGACAACCGTGACTACATGCGCTCGATCATGGCCTGGCCAAAGGCCGAGCACTTCACTTCCGTCGCGCCTTCCATCAGGCGGGCGAAGTCGTAGGTGACGATCTTGTCGGCGATGGCGGCCTCCATCGACTTGATGATCAGGTCGGCGGCTTCCTTCCAGCCGAGGTGGCGCAGCATCATCTCGGCGGAAAGGATCAGCGAACCGGGGTTCACGTAGTCCTTGCCGGCGTACTTCGGCGCCGTGCCGTGGGTGGCCTCGAACACCGCGTAGTGATCGGAGATGTTGGCGCCCGGGGCGATGCCGATGCCGCCGACCTGCGCGGCGAGCGCGTCGGAGATGTAGTCGCCGTTGAGGTTGAGCGTGGCGATCACGTCGTACTCGGCGGGGCGCAGCAGGATCTGCTGCAGGAAGGCGTCGGCGATGGCGTCCTTGACGACGATCTCGCGGCCGGTGTCCGGATTCTTGAAGGAGCACCACGGACCGCCGTCGATCGGCTGGGCGCCGAACTCGTTCTTCGCCAGGGCGTAGGCCCAGTCGCGGAAGCCGCCTTCGGTGAACTTCATGATGTTGCCCTTGTGGACGATCGTCACCGACTTGCGGTCGTTGGCGATGGCGTACTTGATCGCGGCGCGGACGAGACGCTCGGTGCCTTCGCGCGACACGGGCTTGATGCCGATACCGGAGGTGGACGGGAAGCGGATCTTCTTGACGCCCATCTCGTCCTGCAGGAACTTGATGATCTTCTTCGCGTTGGCGGATTCGGCTTCCCACTCGATGCCGGCGTAGATGTCCTCGGTGTTCTCGCGGAAGATCACCATGTCGGTCTTGGTCGGGTCCTTGAGCGGCGACGGCACGCCCTTGAAGTAGCGCACCGGGCGGACGCACTGGTAGAGGTCGAGTTCCTGGCGCAGCGCGACGTTGAGCGAACGGATGCCGCCGCCGACCGGCGTGGTCATCGGACCCTTGATCGAGACGGAGTATTCCTTGCATGCGTTCAGGGTGTCTTCCGGCAGCCAGACGTCGGGGCCGTAGAGGCGGGTCGACTTTTCGCCGGCATACACTTCCATCCAGGAAATCTTCTTCTTGCCGCCATAGGCCTTGGCCACGGCAGCGTCGACGACGGCCTTCATCACCGGCGTGATATCGACGCCGATGCCGTCACCTTCGATGAAGGGGATGATGGGGTTGTCCGGGGTGGGCTGTCCGGCGATGATTTTCTGACCTTCGGTGGGAACCTTGATGTGGGAAGTGCTCATGCCTGCTCCAGTGGTGTCGGTTGCGAATTTTTTTATTATCCATGAAAACGAGCTTATAGGCTAGCGGTCGAATGCTAGAATCGCCTCGCTTTGAATCCGTAAAAATACATGTAAAACATGAACCTATCCGTAAAAATGGCGGCGGATGCCGATGCCGCGACAGCCGCGCAGGCGCTGCTGATCGCCCAGACGCTGGTCGAAGGCTTCAACAAGCACTACCGCCTGTTCCGGGAAAGTTCGGCCGGCGCCAAGGCCCTGTTCGAGCAAGGCGACTGGACGGCCGTGCAGCGTGCCGTGAGGGAACGCATCCAGTTCTACGACGACCGGGTAGCGGAAACCGTCGAGCGCCTGCATCGCGAGTTCAATGCCGAAACGGTCGATGACGTCGTCTGGCAGCAGGCCAAGCTCTACTACATCGGCCTGCTCACCAACCACGACCAGCCGGAACTCGCCGAGACCTTCTTCAACTCGGTGTTCTGCAAGATCCTGCACCGGACCTACTTCCACAACGATTTCATCTTCGTGCGGCCGGCGATCTCGACCGAGTACATCGAGTCCGACCCGCCGTCCTACCGCAGCTACTATCCGAATGCTTCGGGCTTTCGCGAAACGATCCGCCAGATCCTGCTCGATTTCGGCTGGCAGCGCCCCTTCGCCGACCTCGACCGCGATGTCGATGACATCCGCCAGGCCGTCCTTGAGCATTTTTCGGAATTGCCGCAGCGCGAAGTGAATTTCCAGATCCAGGTGCTGGCCTCGGCCTTCTATCGCAACAAGGCGGCCTACGTGATCGGCAAGGCGATCAACGGCCCCCACGAGTATCCCTTCGCGGTTCCCGTGCTGCACGATTCCGCAGGCCGGCTGACGGTCGATGCGATCCTGCTCGATCCGGGCTGGATCAGCCTGCTGTTCTCGCTGTCGCGGGCCTACTTCATGGTGGACATGCAGGTGCCGGCCAATACCGTACAGTTCCTGCGCTCGATCATGCCGCACAAGCCGCGTGCCGAACTCTATTCGATGCTCGGCCTCGGCAAGCAGGGCAAGACCTCCTTCTATCGCGGCCTGTTCTCGCACCTGCATCATTCGGCCGACCAGTTCATCGTCGCACCGGGCATCCGCGGCCTCGTCATGCTGGTGTTCACGCTGCCGTCCTATCCCTACGTCTTCAAGGTCATCAAGGACAAGTTCGGCGTGACCAAGGAAGTCGACCATGCCACCGTCAAGCGCAAGTACCAGCTCGTCAAGCAGGTGGATCGCGTCGGCCGCATGGCGGATACCCTGGAGTTTTCGCAGGTCGCCCTGCCGAAGCGGCGCTTCTCGGCCGAACTGCTCGATGAGCTGCGCCGCGAAATCCCCTCGCTGCTCGAAGAGGATGACGACGAAGTCATCATCAAGCACCTCTACATCGAACGGCGCATGGATCCGCTCAATCTCTACCTCGAGCGTGCCGAGAAAGCCGGACGGGACGACCTGATCGAGCCGGCGGTGATCGAATACGGCAATGCCATCCGCGAACTGGCGATCGCCAACATCTTCCCCGGCGACATGCTGTGGAAGAACTTCGGCGTCACGCGCTACGGCCGCGTCGTGTTCTACGACTACGACGAGATCGAATACATGACCGACTGCAACTTCCGCCGCATTCCGCCGGCGCCGAACGAGGAGGCCGAGATGTCCGGCGAGCCGTGGTATTCGGTCGGCAGGAACGACATCTTCCCGGAGGAGTTCGCCACCTTCCTGCTCACTTCGCCGAAGATCCGCGCCGCCTTCATGCGGCATCATGCCGACCTGCTCGATGCCGCCTTCTGGCAGCGTGCCCAGGAAGACATCCGGCGCGGCGCCATCCGCGATTTCTACCCCTATCCGGAAGAGCTGCGCTTCTGCAACCGTTTCGGCGCAGGATGTCCCGAATGAAAAGACTGCTTCTGCTCGTCGCCGTCCTGGCCGCGCCGGCGCATGCCCAGGGCCTGCCCATGATGGAGCTGACAGCCGGTTTCCACCGCATCGAGGCCGAGGTGGCGGCGAACAATCCCGACCGCATGCAGGGTCTGATGCATCGCCAGGCCATGCCGCAGCAGCATGGCATGCTGTTCGTCTTCCCGAACTCCGCACCCCATTGTTTCTGGATGAAGAACACGCTGATTCCGCTTTCCATCGCCTTTCTCGACGAGGGCGGACGTATCCTCAATATCGAGGAAATGCAGCCGCAGACCGAAAACAATCATTGCGCGACAAAGCCGGCGCGCTACGCGCTCGAGATGAATGCCGGCTGGTTCGCGCAGCGCGGCCTCAAGCCGGGCGATCCGATCGGCGGCCTCGAACGGGCGCCGCGGGGGCGCTAGGCGCCGGGGAGGCCGTCCCGCCGGTGCCGACTTTTGCGGCCGGCTGTGTTGTAATTTCCGCACATGATCGACGTCATCGTCCTTTTCTTCCTGCTTGGCCTGTTCGCCGGCCTGGCGCGTTCCGAGTTGAAGCTGCCGCCGCAGCTCTACGATTCGCTGTCGCTCGTGCTGTTGCTGGCCATCGGCCTCAAGGGCGGCGAGGGGCTGGCAAAACAGCCGCTGTTGCCGTTGTTGCCGCAATTCGGTACCGTGCTCGTGCTCGGCATCCTGCAGACGCTGCTGGCCTTTGTCGTCCTGCGGCGGCGCTTCGCCAGCGTCGATGCGGCCTCCACCGCCGCCCACTACGGCTCGGTCAGCGTCGCCACCTTCGCCGTCGGCGTCAATTGGCTCAACGCGCGCGGCATCGATTTCGAACCACAGCTGCCGATCTTCCTCGCCATCATGGAAGTACCGCCGATCGTGCTCGGCATCCTGCTCGCCCGCGGCCTCAAGACGGGCACGAACTGGGGGAAGCTCGGCCACGAAGCCTTTTTCGGCAAGGGCGTCGTGCTGTTGCTGGGCGGCATGGCGATCGGCTGGGTGGCAGGGCCCGCGGGGCTCGGGCCGATCAAACCGATGTTTTTCGACCTGTTCAAGGGTGCGCTGGCGATCTTCCTGCTAGAAATGGGCCTGATCGTGGCGCGCCAAGCAGGCGAATTGCGCCGCCAGGGGGTATTCCTCGTCGGCTTCGGCGTGCTGATGCCGGTCGTCTCGGCGCTGCTGGGCATCGGCTGCGGCATCCTGCTCGGCCTGTCGCCAGGCGGCGTGACGCTGCTGGCCACGCTGGCCGCGTCGGCCTCCTACATCGCCGTGCCGGCAACCATGCGTCTGGCGGTGCCGGAGGCGAATCCGGCCCTGTCGCTGGCAGCCGTGCTGGGCGTCACCTTTCCCTTCAATATTCTTGCGGGCATCCCCTTCTACCACTGGCTCACCGAAAAGATCGGAGCAGTTTCATGAGTACCGAAAAGCGCATCATGCTGACCATCGTCACCGAGAGCGTCATCGAGAATGCGCTGCTGGCCGACCTGGAGCGGCTCGGCGTGCGCGGTTATACCGTGACCGACGCGCGCGGGCGCGGCACGCGCGGGGTACGCGACGCCAACTGGGGCGAAGCGGCCAACATCCGCATCGAAATCATCTGTGCCCGGCCGCTGGCCGACGTGGTGCTGGCCCACCTGCGACAACGCTACTACGCCAACTATGCGATGGTGGCCTGCCTGCACGAAGTTGAAATATTGCGGCCGGAGAAGTTCTGACGGCCGGCACCGACTTTTGCGCTAAAGTCCCGCCGTCCGTCCCATCCAAACCCTCGACCCGCATTCCGTTTCATGGATATCCGTTCCCGCACCTTCGATCGCTTCCGCTGTGTGTTCAGCCGCAGTCTGGATTTCGTCGAGTATCTCGGTCTGATGGTGATCGGCATCGCCACCACGGTGGCGATGTATCACGAGGTGATGGTCATGGTCGCGGCAAGCAAGGTACAGCTCGCCGATCTCCTGCTGATGTTCCTGTACCTCGAAGTGCTTGCGATGATCGGCCAGTACTTCAAGTCCGGCCAGTTGCCGGTACGTTTCCCGATGTATATCGCGATGGTGGCGCTGGCACGCTACCTGATCCTCGACATCAAGGAAATGACGGAATGGCGGATGCTGGCGGTCGCCATGGCCATCTTCCTGCTGACCCTGGGAGTGCTACTGATCCGCTACGGTCATGTGCGCTTTCCCTATCGCGAGGATGCCGAAGAGGGAAATGCGGAAAAGCCTTTCGTCAAGGAGTGACAGGGCGAAAGACCTGCCGTCCCGCCGGCGCCGACTTTTTACCGGGGCTGCCGATACCAGGCGACCAGTGCGGCCAGTTCGGCTTCGCTGAAGGGATTCGCCAGCGCGGTACCGCTGTCGCCGCGGACTCCGAGCCAGAGGCGAGCGGCGAATTCCTCCGGCGGCATCGATTGCATCTGCGCGGCGAGATTTTTCGCCGGCAGCGACTGGTCTTCGGCTCCCGGCGAGTCATGACAGCCGGCGCAGGTCGATCGGTGGATCGAAGCGCCCAGCGCGATGTCGTCGTGCGACGCGGCTGCCCGGAGCAGTCGGCCGGCATCGAAGGGATGGCGGCGCTTCAGGTCGTTCAGTTGCGCGAGCAGTGCCGGCCAGTCATGCCGGCCGACCAGCTGGCGCAGCTTCGGCACGGGCGACGGGTCGCCGCCTGCGCGACGCAGCGTCAGGGGCAGCGAGGCGAGCGCGCCTGCCAGCCGCCTTTCGAGCCCGGTGCGTTCCAGCGGCCGGACCGGGTCCTGCACGAGCCGGCGCGCATCGCCCGCCATGATCGCGATTTCCGCGGCGAGCCGCTGCGCTTCCTCGCCGGCTGCCCGTGCGGTCCCGGCGGCAGCCCAGCAACAGGCCGCCACCAGCGCCAGAGGCAACAGGGAGGAAACGGCACGGCCCGATCTCAATCGAGCTTGACCTTCTGCTCGAGCGCGCCGGCCTTGGTGATGGTCCATTCGACCATCGAGCCGTCGTAGATCCGCGCCTTCTTGTTGCCCATCAGCTCGCTGGAAACGAACCAGCCGACCGAGGCCCAGTGGCCGGTATTGCAGAAGTTGATCTGGTCGCCGGTGGTGGGGACGTTGGCGACCTTGTAGAGTTTTTCCAGTTCGGCCTTGCTGCGGAACTGGCCCATGCCGTTCACCGTCATCCATGCGTTCGGCAGGTTGCGCGCGCCCGCGAGGGTGCCGCTGGCCGTCGCCTTCGGGTGGCGGTTGATGCCGACGAACTGGTCTTCCGGCCGGTTATCCACGAGCAGGACGTTGGCGGCCTGTGCCTTCTTGACGTCCTCGGCGGTGACGATCATGTCCTTGCGCAGGTTGATCTTGAAGGTCTTCGCGTCTGCCTTGGGCGCACCGTTTTCCAGCTTGTTGGCCTTGTCCTTGGCGTAGGCCGCCATGCCGCCGTCGAGCAGCGAAACGTTGTCGTGGCCGAGCACCTTGAAGGTCCAGTAGACGCGGGTGCCGATCCCCATGTCGGTCGAGTTGGCGCCGGGCGGCACGAGCACGACGTGGGTATTGTTGTCGATGCCGAGCTTGCCGATCGTTTCGGCCAGCTTGTCGAGATTGGCGGGCAGCATGTCCGGCACCTTGTCGCTGCGTTCCTCGCGCCAGCCGTCCTTGCCGTAGTTGCTGTTGACCGCCCCGGGGATGTGGCCGCGCAGGAAGTCGGAGGCCGGCTGGAAGTCGATGAAGACCACCCCCGCCTTGCCGGCATTGGCCTTGACCCAGTCCACATTGACCAGCGGTTCGGCGGCCAGGGCACTCGTGGCGATGCCGCACAGGAACGTCAGGCCGACCCCGAGCGTGCGGACGTGCTTCAACAAAGTCTGATTCATGGTTGTCTCCTCCAGCGAAGTGGTGTTGTTTCAGATGCTGATGATCCGGTCGGCGGCCAGCATGGCTTCCATGGCTGCGTCCCAGTCGCTTTCCCTCAGGTCCCGGCGCGTGAGATCGACGACGGATACCGGATGCGTATCCGCCATCTGCCGCAGGGCGGCGGTCACGGTCTGTGCGTCGGGGAACAGACCGGTGTTCAGTTGAAGAATGTGCATGCTGGCCTCACAGGGACAGGACGATGTCGGCGTCCGCCATGCGGGCGGCGAGCGCGGCGGCATCGAGCAGGGTCAGGTCGTCGGCCATCGCCGCCACGGTCGTTTCCGGCACGATCTCGCACATGTCGAGCAGTTCGGCATTGGCGGCGTTCTCCGCCGTTTCCGCTACTGCCTCGCGCATGAAAACGAGGCCGACCCGGTGGCCGAAGATGGTCAGGCCGGCGGCGACACGCATGGATTCGGCATGATCGCGGCGCGCCAGCACGAGGATCGATTTTTCGCTCACAAGGCCACCACCCTTTCCGCTTCGGCCATCAGGGCGCTGTTGGTCGTCTGGCTGCCGTGCTCGACCGGGCAGTCGATGCCGGGGCAGAAACGATGCCAGGACTCTTCGCACACCACGGCGCGTTCCGCGCCGGCCAGCGCGGCGAGCAGTGCGGGATCCTTCAGGCCGAGCACGCCTTCGTGGGTGAAGAAGGCGGCGAAGCCCGCTCCCTTGCGGCCCGCCGCGAGCGCCAGCGGAGCGAGCAATGCACCGCCGCCGGGGGTGGTGACGTGAAACAGGATATTCATCGGGTCAAGCTCCCTGAAGACAGGTTCCAGCCGACACGCACGGCCGGCTTGCCCGCCGCGACGTGCCGCGTGAAACGGATGATGGCGGTGTAGGCATCGGCGGCGAGAATGGCCGACCCGTCGGTTTGTCCGGCCAGCTCGTCGGGATGCACGATCCACAGCGCATCACGCATGGGTGCCGTGTAGACGGCAGTGCGCACGAGGGCGCGCGTTTCGCCCGGGGCGGCATCGGCGCGTGCGGACAGCAGGGGCGTCAGCGGCCGGTCGAGCACGCGCACGCTCTGTTGCCCCGAGAGATGGAGCAGGCCGGCGACGAAATCGCGGCCGCTGGCCGTGTCGCCCGCCACCAGTACCGATTCCCCGCCCGTCAGGCCCAGCGTGCCGAACAGCCAGAGCAGGTCGCGCTCGCTGGGCAGGCCGCGTGCCGGCCCGAGCAGTTCCGCGGGCGGCAGGCAACGCGCACCCGGCAGCGAGGCTTGCCGGCACGCGTCGAGCGGACGCGTGTCGATCACCGTCTCGCCGGCGCCGACTTTCCCGGTGTAGGCGAGATCGCCGGCCGCCCAGGCCTGGGCCGCCAGCAGACAGCAGCCGAGCAGCCGGAAATGCCGCCGGAAGCGCATCGTCAGCAGCCGCCGAAGCGCTGGACGGCCGGCGCGGCGGAGCCGGCGGCGCCCGGCGGAGCCGGCGGATTGTCGATGTAGTAGCCCATCAGGTCCGGCACGCTGACGGTGCCGAAGCCGGGAATCACGACATCCGGCAGGCTTTCCGGCGGCACGGGCGCCTGGGTGGCCTGCAGGGTTTCGGGTGGCATGGCCGCCAGCGCAAAGCCGACGCTGCAGGCGATCGTCGCGATCACCACGCCGGCCGAACAGAAGATCACTCCGGTGCGATCGAGCATGTTTGCCTCCTTATAGCGAATCGCTGAAGAACGCGAGATAGATCACGCCGAAGGCGAGGCAGAACAGGGCGCCGTGGAACATGAGCTGGGCATCGATCACCATCATTTCTCTCCCTTGTAGTGGCGCACCAGCTTCTCGAGCGGGACCGCCTCGCCGCTGACCGGGTGCTGCACCGGCGGGCTGAAGTAGGGCACGCCGTCGCGGCTCGCCTTGAGGCCCGGCGGCGGCGCGAAGGTCATCCACAGGAAGCCGCCGATGCTGACGACAGCGGCGATGGCGACGAACAGGCGCATCAGCAGTCGTTGCAGCATGGCCTCAGTCCTTGCGGATGTAGATGCGCCAGCAGTTGGGCGCCTTGACCGTTTCGATGTGCGTCGCGTCGAGCTCGTCGCACATCGGCGGCAGGGCCTCGACCGAGGAGGGGTTGTCGGCCAGCACCTCGATCACGTCACCGATCGCTACCTCGCCGATCGCCTTCTTGGTCATCAGCTGCGGGCGCGGGCAGGAGACGCCCAAGCAGTCGACCTGGCGCGCGACCTTGATGACGGAGCCGTCGCCGAGCGTGGCCTCGCCGCCGCTCTTGACCTCGTCGGGTTTCTTCTTCGATCCAAACAGTCCCATGGTTTTCCTCCTCAAGCAGTTTCGGTGGTGGCCGCAGCGGATTGCGCCGGCTGGGCTTTCGCTTTCTTGTGTTCCTTCTGATGCTTCTCGTGCTCTACGTGCTGGGCGCGCTCGCGCTTCAGGATGCCGCGGTACAGGGCGAACAGCAGTGCCGCTTGCACCAGCCCGAAGACGATCGCCGGGATGCCGAGCTTTTCCTGCAGTGTCTGCGCGTTGGCGAAGCCGAGCTGCAGCGCCGGCGCGTTGATCTGTCCCGTCATGCTCTGCGGCGCGGGCGGCCACCAGCTCGCCGACCAGATCACCGAGAACAGGAACATGCCGACGAAGGTGAAGATCAGCGCCCACAGCGCGCCGAGGTTGCCCTCGCCGGTCTTGACCCAGGTGGACACCGTGCAGGCGCCCGCCAGCACCATGCCGATGCCGAACAGGAACAGGCCGGCGAAGGTGTTGAGGCCCACGTCGAACCGCAGCGGATGGCCGGCGCCGAGGCTCATGAAGCCGGTGAAGCCGACGGTGAGGATCATCATCGCCACCAGCATGGCCTTGGTGTTGCGGTAGGTCTTGAACATGATCGCGTCGCGCAGGGCGGCGGTATTGCAGAAGCGCGAGCGCTGCATCAGCAGGCCGGCCACGGAACCGAAAATGAAGGCGACGACGCATTCGACGATGGGTGACAGCATTTCAGCCCTCCAGGATTTTCTTGTAGATCAGCGAGCCCACCCAGGCGCCGGCGATGATGCCGGACATGGCGAGGTAGCCGCCCATGTTCATCTCCGGCATCAGGCCGAAGAAGGTCGATACGTTGCAGATGTAGGCGAGCCGGATGCCGAAACCCATCAGCAGGCCGCCGATGGTGATGAGGATCCATTCCGACAGGTGGCGCGGCACGCGCCAGTAGAACTCCTTCGACAGCACCGCGCCGACGAAGGCGCCGAACAGCATGCCGAGGCTGATGTAGATTTTCCAGTAGTCGGCGTGGGGCGGGAAGACGACACTCCAGAAGGGGATGCGCTGCAGGTCTTCGCCGAGCACCGCCTGCGCGGCGAGGCCCGTCATCATCGTTTCGCCGCCGCCGACGGTCCAGGCGCCCATCAGCAGGAACATGAAGATGTTGAGCACGGCCAGGGCGGCCAGCGCGATGATCGGGTCGAGGGTCTTCTTGAAAAACTCCATGTCGTTTCACCTTCTCCTCAAGTGGGGTGGGGGACGGTCGGTGCCGCGGTGCGGCCAGTACTGCGAGTGGGACGAACTTTAGGTGGGCGGCGGTGGACTGAGGTAGTATTTATTGCAAACAACAGTGCGACGATCCGCAGCCGTCGCCCATGATCCCCTGGAGGAGAAATGACGATCTACAACGAGGCCCGTGATTTTCTCGATCACATGTTCAACTCGTGCACTACCGCGCAGATCAACGAATTCATTCCGGAGAAGCGCGGCTTTCGCCTGCACGGCCACAGCACCACCGTCGCGCTCGAGCGCGCCTTCTGGAACGTGCTGGAGGCGATGGCGCAGGATTGCGGGCTGACCGTGCCGCGCCTCATCGAACGCGTCCTCGACGGCTGCCTGGTCGCCAACGACAAGAACCTGTCGTCCTGCCTGCGCGTGATCAGCCTCAAGTACCTCAACATCTATGCGGCCGGCGATCTCGCCGGCACACCCGCAGTCGTGGACGACGGCACGGCCTGCGTGCGGGTTGCCTGATCGCGGGCGGCACGCAGCAAAGAAAAAGGCACTCGATCGACGAGTGCCTTTTCGACAGGCCCTGATTCCGGCCTGCTCCGTGATTGATCAGCCGAAGTTCTTCTCGGCGAATTCCCAATTCACGAGGTTGGCCAGGAAGGTCTCGACGAACTTCGGGCGCAGGTTGCGGTAGTCGATGTAGTAGGCGTGCTCCCAGACGTCGACGCACAGCAGCGCCTTGTCGCCGGTGGTCAGCGGGGTGCCGGCGGCGCCCATGTTGACGATGTCGACCGAGCCGTCGGCCTTCTTGACCAGCCAGGTCCAGCCCGAGCCGAAGTTGCCGACGGCGGAGGTCTGGAAGGCCTTCTTGAACTCGTCGAGCGAACCCCACTTCTTGTTGATGGCGTCGGCTAGCGTGCCGGACGGAGCACCGCCGCCGTTCGGCTTCATGCAGTTCCAGAAGAACGTGTGGTTCCACACCTGCGCGGCGTTGTTGTAGATGCCGCCGGCCGGGGCCTTCTTGACGATGGCTTCGAGGTCGAGGTTCTCGTACTCGGTGCCCTTGATCAGGTTGTTCAGGTTGGTGACGTAGGCCTGGTGGTGCTTGGCGTAGTGGTAGTCGAAAGTCTCTTCCGACATGTGCGGGACCAGGGCGTTCTTGGCATAGGGGAGGGTGGGGAGGGTGTGTTCCATGTTGTTTTCTCCTGAAGTTGGGGCAAGGATGCCGCCATGATATGGGGTCGGCGGACGGGATTACAAGCCTTCGGGCTTGCGGACGGCAGTGACGGTCGCGTCCGCCGCGCCGCTGGCGAAGCGCAGCGTCAGCGGATCCCCCGCCGCGAGCCGCGCCGCATCGCGCACGATAACGCCATCGGCGTCGCGCACGATGCTGTAGCCGCGCTGCAGTGTCGCGGCGGGGGAGAGCGCCGGCAGAGCCCCGGCGCTGCGGGCGAGCCGGTCGCGTGCATGCGCAAGTTGCACCGTCATCGACTGCCGCAACTGCTGCCCCGCCTGTACGAGTCGCTGCTGCGCGGCGCGCATGTCCGGCCGTGCCCGCAGAAAACGCAGACGGCATGCCGCGAGCCGCTGCTGCCGTTCGGCGATACCCTGCCGGGCCGCGGCGTGCAGTCGGCGGCCGAGCAGTTCGAGGCGTTGCCGGTTCGCGTCCAGCCGGCGGGCCGGATGGACGAGGCGCAGGGCGAGGCGGTCCACCGCCTGCATGCGGGCATCGATCTCGGTCCGCAGGCTGCGGCGCATCGTTTCGACCAGTCCGGCGAGTTCCGCGGCCGCATCGAACCAGCCGGCGCTGGCGAGTTCCGCGGCCGCCGTCGGTGTCGCGGCGCGGCGGTCGGCGACGTAGTCTGCGATGGTGATGTCGGTCTCGTGGCCCACGCCCGCAATAGTCGGCGTCGGCGAGACGGCGAGCTTGCGGGCCACGGCCTCGTCGTTGAAGGCCCACAGGTCCTCCATGCTGCCGCCGCCGCGCACGATCAGCAGCAGGTCGCATTCCGCACGCGCATGGGCGGCGTCGAGGGCGGCGACGAGGGCCGCCGGTGCCTCGGCACCCTGCACCAGCGTCGGATAGACGATCAGCTCGACATGCGGCGCGCGACGGGCGAAGGCGGCGATGACGTCGCGCAGGGCGGCCGCCTGCGGCGAGGTGACGATGCCGACCCGGCGCGGGTAGCGCGGGATCGCTCGTTTCCGTTCCGCATCGAACAGTCCCTCGCCGGCCAGTTTCTCGCGCAACCGGACGAACAGTTCGTAGAGTCGTCCGATGCCGGCCCGGCGCATGGCCTCGACATTGAGCTGGAAATCGCCGCGGGCTTCGTACAGGGTGACGAGCGCCTGCACCTCGACCTGCTGGCCGTTTTCGAGGCGCCAGGACAGCAGTTGGACCCGCGAACGGAACATGACGCAACGCACCTGGGCCTGGGCGTCCTTCAGGGTGAAGTAGACATGCCCCGAAGCCGCGCGCACCAGGTTGGATACCTCCCCGCCGATCCACAGCAGCGGAAACTGCCGTTCGAGCAGTTGGCGTGCGCGACGGTTGAATTCGGAAACGGTGAGGATTTCGTTGTTCGCGGACAAGATCGTGAAAGGACGGGGCGGGGCGGGAAGGCAGGGCGGGATGGTATCCCATCCACATCCCGTTCCAGCCGGCCTTATCCCGTATGACAACGATGTTTCAGGCCGCATTGCTGCGTGCAACACGTTGAAAAATAATGACAAAACAAAAGGAAAGTTTTGACGCGGATCAACAAAAGTCCTTTCCGGACGGGTGCTTAGCGCGTCCATGCGCAAGAGATTCACAGACTTTTCCACAGTTTTTGTGGATAAGCCGGCAGAGGGGGCAAGGTATGCTCGGACGATGTCACTGATTCCCTTGTCTCCCATGGGGGCACCCGCCCTGCTGGGCCTGTTCCGCGAAGTGCTGGAAAGCAGCCTCGTCGAACGCGGCGTCGCGCAAGGGCTCGAACTTCTCGGCCATGCGGACGAATTCTGGCGGACGGTCCCGGCGGCCGAACTCCGGCGCATGGCGCAGGGCGGCAATCCGAACGCGCAGGCCGAACTCGCGTGGCGCTTCGCCGTCGGCGAGGGGCTGACGAAATCGGTGCATGAAGCAGTGCAGTGGGCGACGCGCAGCGCCGAACGTTCATGTCCGGCCGGCGAGGCGGTGCTGGGCTGGCTGCTGTACCAGGGCATGGGGTTGCCGCGCGACTATGCCGAGGCGGCGCGCCTGTTCGAGCGGGCGGCGGGGGCGCAGGACAGCCGGGGTGCCACCTGGTTCGCCCTGTGCCTGCTGCGCGGCCACGGGGTCGGCACCGATGTGCAGCGCGGCGGCGCCCTGCTGCGCGAGGCCGCGGGACAGGGCAGCCATCTCGCCCAGTACTGGCTCGGCCGGCTGCTCTACCTCGGCCAGCATCTGCCGCGCGATTTCCGCTCGGCAGTCCAGTGGCTGAAGCGGGCCAGCGAGCATGGCATGGCACGGGCCACCGACCTGCTGGCGCGCTGCCATTTCTTCGGCCGTGGCGTGAAGCAGGACCGCGCCGCCGCCGTCGCGCTCTGGCAGCAGGCGGCCGATGCGGGCGTGGCGCCGGCGATGTTCTGCCTCGGTCTGTGCCTTTACGCCGGCGAAGGCGTCGCGCAGAACCACGCCGACGCGGTCGCCTGGTTCCGGGCGGCCGCGCGCAAGCGCGTCGCGGCGGCGATGTTCCTGCTCGGCCAGTGCACGACCTTCGGCTTCGGCGTCACGCCCGATCCGGAACTGGGACTGGCCTGGTATCGCCGCGCGGCGGAGCGCGGCAGCCGCGAGGCCGAGTTCGAACTGGGCGAGGCGTGTGCCGCGGGCCGGGCCCACCAGCCGCGCGACCTGGCCGAAGCGGTGCGCTGGTGGCGTGCCGCGGCCCGGCAGGGGCATGCCCGCGCGCAGCTGAAGCTCGGCCACTGCCATCGCTGGGGCGAAGGGGTCGAGGAGAACAAGTCCCTCGCGCTCGCCTGGTACCGGCGCGCCGCCGACGGCGGACAGGCGGATGCCCACATCTGGCTGGGCGAGTGCCATGAACACGGCGAAGGCACGGCCGCCGATCCGGTCGCGGCCCGTCGTCATTACCATGCCGCCGCGCAGGCGGGCTCGGCGCACGGACTCGCGGAGCTTGGCCGCTGCCAGCTCTACGGCATCGGCGGCCACGCCGATGTCGGGCGCGGCGAGTCGTCGTTGCGCCAGGCCGCGGAGGCCGGCTGGCAGCCGGCGCTGGACGAACTCGAGCGCTACTGGTTCGCCGAAGGCGAGCGCCACTTCCACGGCCATGGCGTGGTGACCGATGCCGCGCGCGCGCGCGAGTGCTATCGCAAGGCCGGCGAACTCGGCCACCGGCGCGCCGCCTGCATGCTGGCCGAATGCCTGCGGCACGGTCTCGGCGGCCCGGTCGATACGGCCCAGGCCGTCACCTGGTATCGGCAGGCCGCGACCCTGTTCGATGCGAAGCTGGCGCTGGCCGACCTCTACTACCATGGCGAAGGAGTGACGCGAAACTATCGCGAGGCCTATCGCTGGTTCGAACAGGCCGCCGACCAGCACGAGGACGCCTATGCCCTCTACAGCCTCGGCTTCATGCTCCTGCACGGGCAGGGCGTGCGCCGCGACCCGAAACCGGGGCTGCGCCGCCTGCGCCGCGCCGCCGTGCTCGGCGAGATGAATGCCCAGTACGAACTCGGCGCCGCCTACTACCGCGGCACGCTGGTCGAGCGGAACCTGCGCCTGGCGATGAAATGGCTGCGCATGGCGGCCGGCCAGGGACACGAGCAGGCGCGCGCCTTCCTCGAGCGCATCGGCCGCGGCCGGACGCTCAATTAAGTCCCGTCCCCTTCGTCCCCCTCCTCGCAGGGGTTCGAGAATGCTCGCTGCGCCCGATATTACGAGCGTCTTCGCAGAATGATCTGCGCCGCCAGCCCGCCGCCCGCCCGGGGCAGCAGTTCGAGCCGGCCGCCCTGCGCACGCACGATGCGTTCGACGATCGCCAGTCCGAGGCCGGCACCGCCGGCGCCGGTACGCGCGGTCTCGCCGCGCGTGAACGGCTGCTTGAGTCGCTCGACCGCTTCCGGCGGAATGCCGGGACCGCGATCCAGGACGGCGATGACGATCTCGTCGCCGGTCGTCGTCAGCGCGATCTCGACGGGTTCGGCGGACACCTCGCTGCCGCCGTGACGCAGCGCATTCTCGATCAGGTTGACCACCGCGCGGCGCAAAGCGGCCGGTGCGGCACGTACCTGGCCGCTGCCGGGTGCCGCGGTCGCGACGACGCGGCGACCGTAGCGTGCGGCGATATCGTCCAGCATGGGGGCAAGGTCGAGCGGTTCCGGCTCCGTGGCGTCCTGCGATTGCGGGCGCGCGAAATCGAGAAACTGGCCGATGGTGTAGTCCATCTCGGCGATGTCGGCCTCCATGCCGGCGCGTGCCTCGGCATCGGCGACCGACAGTTCCGTTTCCATGCGCAGGCGCGCCAGCGGCGTGCGCAGGTCGTGCGAGATGCCGGCGAGCAGCAGCGCGCGATCTTCTTCGAGCCGGCGCAGGCCGGCGCTCATCTGGTTGAAGGCGTGCGTGACGGCGGCGATCTCCTGCGGGCCCTGTTCGGCCAGCGGGGGCGCCGTCCCGCCGGCGCCGACTTTTCGCGCCGCGGCTTCGAGCGCCTTGAGCGGATGCGTGATGCGGAAGACGATCAGCCAGGCGCCTGCGAGCGACAGCAGCAGCACGGCGGCGCCCCAGCCGAGCCATTGCCACGGGAAGTGGCGTTCCAGGCGATCGCGCGGCAGGGCGAGCCAGAAGTCCCCTTCGCTGCCTTCGAAGATGCGGAAGCGCACGAACACGCCGGATTCGCCGTTGAGGCCGAAGGCGAGCCGGGTTTCCGGGCCGAGCTGTTCGTTCAGGCGGGATTCGATGCGGCGCGTGAGCTCGCGGGAAGGCGGCGGGACGACCTGGTCGGTGGCGTCGGCGGGATAGACGCGCACGCCTTCCCGGTCGGACAGCTCGGCGAGCAGTTCATGGCGATGCTCGGGGTGGGCGGCGAGCAGGGCGGCACGCGTGAGATTGGTGACGCTCGCCACCATCTGTGAAAGCTGGCGCGAACGGCGGTCCAGCTCGGCTTCCTGGAAAATCGACAGCCAGGCCGCCACGGCCAGCAGCATCAGCGTGGCGATCAGCAGGAAGGCGCGCCAGAGCAGGCTGTGGGGCAGGAGTCGCAAGGCTCAGGCCGCATCCCGGCCGTCGGGCACGAACACGTAGCCGAAGCCCCAGACCGTCTGGATGTGGCGCGGCTTGGACGGGTCGTCCTCGACCAGCTTGCGCAGGCGCGACACCTGCACGTCGATGGCACGGTCGAATACGCCGTGTTCGCGGCCGCGCGCGAGCTCCATCAGCTTGTCGCGCGACAGCGGCTGGCGCGGATGCTTGAGGAGGACGGCGAGCAGGCCGAATTCGCCGGTGGTCAGCAGGGTGACGCTGTCCTCCCGCGCCAGTTCGCGCGTGGCGAGGTTCACCGTCACCTTGCCGAAGCTGACGGTTTCCTGCGTGGCGGCCGGTGCGCCGGCCGGCGGGGGGGCGGTGCGCCGGCGCAGGACGGCATGGATGCGGGCCACCAGTTCGCGCGGGTTGAAGGGCTTGGGGAGGTAGTCGTCGGCGCCGAGCTCCAGGCCGACGATGCGGTCGATGTCGTCGCCCTTGGCCGTCAGCATGAGGATGGCGATGCCGCTCGTTTCGTCGCCCCTGCCGCGCAGGCGCCGGCAGATCGACAGGCCGTCCTCGCCGGGCAGCATCAGGTCGAGCACGACCAGGTCGTAGAGTTCGCGCTCCAGCGCCCGGTCGAGCCCGGGGGCGTCCGCCACGGCCTTGACGCTGAATCCCTGTTCGCCGAGATAGCGTTCCAGCTGGCTGCGCAGGCGCAGGTCGTCGTCGACGACCAGGATCTTGGGTTTGCGGGCTTCGTTCATGGCGCGAAGGATACTGCCGTTTGTCCGGCGGGCATTGCGAGATGTTACGAGCCGTCCGGGGAGCAATGGATTGTTACAAAGCCCGTGATAATCGGCCTCGGCGGGGTTCTACAATGCGCCCATGAACAAGGCCGTGCGATTTTTCCTCCTGTCGTTCTGCTGCCTGCTGTCGCTGAATGGCATGGCGCAGGAATATCCGCGCCCGCCCGCCGCCCATTATGGCGTCGGTCCGGAAGGCGGGCCCGGTCAGCAGCTTTCCCCCGAGGAACGCATGGAGCGGCGGGAAGAGAACCGCCAGCGCCGCGACAGCTGGCGCCAGATGAGTCCCGAGGAACGGCATCGGTTGCGCAGCGACATTCGCGATGCCGGGCGTTCGCTCTATCCCGGCCGGCAACGCGGACGCGACATGCGTCAGTGAGGGCGGTCCGGCCGGCGCGGATGCGCGTGGCCGGACGACTCCGGCAAAAAGTCGCTCCGCGCTATGGATATAACTTTGTATATATCTTATAGTTGCGTCCCGAACATCCGGTGGGGGACGCAGGAATGCAGAATCAGGACACGGTCGATTGCGATCTGAGCCTCATCGAAATCGATGAGCAGCATGGGCAGTTGTTCAATCTGCTGGAGGAACTCGACCGCGCGGTCATCAATGGCGACCGGTGGCATGTCGTGCATAACGTGCTGGTCCGGATTTCACAATGGGCGGCCGTGCATTTCGCGGTGGAGGAGTGCCTGATGCGCCTGTTCCACCATCCGCAACTGAAGGCGCATACCGCAGACCATGCCGATCTGGTGGACCGGTTGAGGTCGCTCATGATCGCTTCCCTGAAGCAGGATGTGTCGAAGGAGGCTTCCCGTTACCTGCGCGAGTGGAAACGACGCCATATCGAGGAATTCGACGGCTCGCTGCTCGAACATCTGCGCGATATCGGGCGCCAGCTTGACTTGCGGGCCCCGGAGCGGGCCGCTGCAGCGGCTTGACATTTCCCTTTCCGCGGACTTCAATGAAGACCAAGTAAGGCAGTCGGGTATTGTGACTGCCCACGCACCGAAAGGAGAGTGCCATGTACGACATCAACAAGTACATCCTCGACCGCGGATCGTCGGATCGCGATCCGGCCGGGCATCTGGCCGGGCTCGCCCGCTGGTCGCCGCGCATCGCCCACCGATTGGCCGAATCCGAGGGGCTCACGCTCAGCGAGGATCACTGGCAGGTCATCTACTGCCTGCGCGAGCGTTTCTGGGAAACCGGCCCCGACTGGACGGCGCGTCGCGTCACGCGCGAAATGGCGCGCGATTTCGCCCCCTTCGGCGGATTGCGCTACCTGTATGCCCTGTTTCCGCAGGGGCCGCTGGCACAGGGTTGCCGCCTGGCTGGCCTGCCGTTGCCCCACGGCACCGTGAATCGCTCGTTCGGCAGCGTGCATTGAGATATCCGCCCGGCACGCGTCGGGACGGGGCGGCCGGGCGGCTCGGCTAGAATCGGCGGGGTGAAACTCCTCGCCTTCGAAGCCTCCACCCGTCGTCTTTCCGCCGCCCTTTGGGTCGATGGCGCGCTCGCCGAAAAGTCGGCCGACGTGCCGAGCGGAGGCTCCGAAAGGCTGCTCCCGTGGGCGCACGAGCTGCTGGCCGAAGCTGGCCTTGGGTTGGGCCAACTCGACGGCCTGGCCTTCGGCGCCGGCCCCGGCGGCTTCACGGGCCTGCGGCTCGCCTGCGGCGTGACGCAGGGACTGGCCTTCGGCCTCGACCGGCCCGTGGTCCCGGTCGGTACGCTCGCGGCACTGGCGCTCGCGGCAGGGGATGGCCGGATACTCGCCTGCCTCGATGCCCGCATGCACGAGATCTATGTCGCCGCCTATGTCGTGAACGGTGGCGAAGCGGAGGAAACGCTGCCGCCGAAAGTCGGTGCCGGCGAGACGGTGCCTCTTCCTGAAGACGACTGGCGCGGTGCGGGCGACGGCTTCGCCACGCCGTATGGCGAGGTGCTGCGTCGGCGCATGAGTGCGCGCCTCGTCAGCGTCGATGCCGCCGTGTATCCGACCGCCGCTGCGGTCGCGCGGCTCGCGGCACCGGTGCTGTCTCGCGGTGAAGGCGTCATGGCGGCGCAGGCGCAGCCGTTCTACGTGCGCGACAAGGTGGCGCTGACGACCACCGAACGTCTCGCCCGGGGCGGCCGCAAGTGATCGTGAAACCGATGGCCTCGGCCGACATCGATACGGTGCTGGCCATCGAGGCGCGTGTCCAGGCATTTCCCTGGACGCGCGGCAACTTCGCCGATGCGCTGGCTGCGGGCTACGATGGCTGGCTGGCTTGCGAGGGCGACATTCCCTTCGGCTTCACGGTGCTGATGCGCGCGGTCGACGAGATCCATCTGCTGGTGATCGGCATCGCCCCGGAATGGCAGCGCGCGGGACGCGGGCGCGCGTTGCTCGATTACGCCACGACGCAGGCACGCGAAAGCGGCATGACGCGCATGCTGCTGGAGGTGCGTCCGTCGAACATCGGCGCCATCGCTTTCTACCGGTCCGCCGGTTTCGACGAGATCGGCCGCCGGCGCGGGTACTATCCCGCTTCGACTGGAAGGGAAGACGCCATCGTGATGGCCAGGGACCTATGAATCCATGAACCGTGATCAGATGCTGAAGGAAATGGGCCTCGGCCCGATCTGGAAACTGCGCCAGCCGCCGAAGAAGAAGCGGGGTGCCGCGCCCGAGCCGGAGCCTGTCGCACCGGTGGATGACCGCACGGCGGCCATTGCCGCGATGGGCTGGGACGAGCTGAAGCAGGCGGTCGCCAGCTGCACCGCCTGCGAACTGTGCCAGACGCGCAAGCAGGCCGTGCTCGGCGTCGGCGATCCGGACGCCGACTGGCTTTTCGTCGGCGAAGGGCCGGGAGCCGAGGAGGACGAGCGCGGCGAGCCCTTCGTCGGCCAGGCCGGCAAGTTGCTCGACGCGATGCTGGCGGCCATCGACCTGAAGCGCGGCCAGCGGGTGTACATCGCCAATGCGGTGAAATGCCGGCCGCCCAACAACCGCACGCCGGAAGCGGGCGAAACGGCGGCCTGCTGGCCATTCCTCGCGCGGCAGATCGAGCTGATCCGGCCGAAGCTGATCGTCACGCTCGGCAAGCCGGCGGCGCAGACGCTGCTGCAGGAGGAAGTGACCATTTCCCGTGCGCGCGGCGTGGTGCAGGACTTCGCCGGCATCCCGCTGATCGTCACCTACCATCCGGCCTACCTGCTGCGCAACCTGCCCGACAAGGCAAAGGCCTGGGAAGACCTCTGTTTCATGCGCAAGACGATGGCGGGGCTTCGGTAAAATCGGCCCATGAGCCATCCTTCCTCTCCCCTGATCCGCGCCGAAACTTCCGCCCTGCTGGTGGTCGATGTGCAGGAACGCCTGCTGCCGCACATCCACGACTGGCAGCGCGTGCTCGGCCATGCCGACTGGCTGGTGCAGGTGGCACAGCGCCTGAACGTTCCCGTCGCCGCGACCGAGCAGTATCCGAAAGGCATCGGCCACACGCATCCGCTGATTGCCGCGCGGCTGCCGGCCGGCAGCGTGGGCGCCAAGATGCACTTCTCCTGCGTCGCCGGCAACTGCCTGCCGGGATTGCCGGGCATGGAGCGGCCGCAGGTCGTCGTCTGCGGCACCGAGGCGCATGTCTGCGTGCTGCAGACCGTGCTCGAACTGGCCGCCCACGGCAAGCAGGTGTTCGTCGTCGAGGAGGCGGTCGGTTCGCGCGATCCGGCACACAAGGCGCTGGCGCTGGAGCGCATGCGCCAGCACGGCATCACGATCGTGTGCCGCGAGATGGCCGCCTTCGAATGGCTGCACGTCGCCGGCACGGACGTGTTTCGCGACATCAGCAAAAATTTCCTCAAATAACGTGCGCATCCTGCTTTCCAACGACGACGGCTATCTCGCCCCCGGTCTCGCGGCGCTGGCCGAAGCCATGCGCGGCATGGGCGAGGTGACCGTCGTGGCGCCCGAGCGCAATCGCAGCGGCGCCTCCAATTCGCTGACGCTCGACCGGCCGCTGCACCTCAAGGAAGCCCCCAACGGATTCTTCTACGTCAACGGCACGCCGACCGACTGCGTGCATCTGGCCGTCACCGGCATGCTCGACCACGAGCCGGACATGGTGCTTTCGGGCATCAACTGGGGGCCGAACATGGGTGACGACACGATCTATTCGGGCACGGTGGCCGCGGCGATGGAAGGCCATCTGCTCGGCGTGCCGGCCATCGCGCTGTCGCTCGCGAGTTTCTCCGGGCGCAATTTCGCCACGGCCGGGCGCGTCGCACGGCAGCTCGCCGAACGCTTCCGCGACCGTCCCTTCGGCGCGCCGGTGCTGCTCAACGTGAATGTGCCCGACGTGCCGTGGGACCTGCTGCAAGGCATGCGCGTGACGCGGCTGGGCCGGCGCCACAAGGCCGAGCCGGTGGTGAAGCAGGTTTCGCCGCGCGGCGAGGCTGTCTACTGGGTCGGTGCCGCGGGTGCGGCCGCCGATGCCGGCGAGGGTACCGACTTCCATGCCGTGGACAACGGCTGGGTGTCCGTGACGCCGCTGCAGATCGACCTGACCCATGCCGGCCAGATCGAGGGCGTGCAGGGGTGGCTGACCGCATGAACGCGCTGGCGGCCTTTCCCGGCATGGGCATGACCTCCGAGCGCACCCGGGCGCGCATGGTCGAGCGCCTGCGCGAACAGGGCATCCGCAACGAGGAGGTGCTGCGCGCGATCGGCGTCGTGCCGCGCCACGTCTTCGTCGAGGAGGCGATGGCGCACCGCGCCTACGAGGACACGGCGCTTCCACTCATTCTCGGCCAGACCATCTCGCAGCCCTACATCGTCGCGCGCATGATCGAACTGCT
>JAVEWF010000060.1:0-13890 GCA_034004665.1 Rhodocyclaceae bacterium
GCGCCAAAAAACCCGAAGCGCTCATCACGACCAAGGAGCTGACGCCCCTGGAAGCCGAGGCCCGCCGCACCCAGTTGAAGAACCTGATCATCCTGGGCAAGGAGCGCGGCTTCCTGACCTACGCCGAAATCAACGACCACCTGCCCGACGAGGTGCTGGACGCCGACCAGATCGAAGGCGTGATCAGCATGATCAACGACATGGGCATCCAGGTCTACGACGAGGCGCCCGACGCCGAGACGCTGCTGATGCAGGAAGCCGCGCCGGCGGTCGCCGACGAGGACGTCGTCGCGGAAGCCGAGCAGGCGCTTACCACCGTCGATTCCGAATTCGGCCGCACCACCGACCCGGTGCGCATGTACATGCGCGAGATGGGCTCGGTCGACCTGCTCACGCGCGAGGGCGAGATCGAGATCGCCAAGCGCATCGAGGAAGGCCTGCGCCACATGGTCCAGGCGATCTCCTCGTGCCCGCTGACGATCCAGCAGATTCTCGACATGGCGGCCCAGGTCGAGAAGGACGAACTGCGCATCGACGAACTGATCGACGGCTTCGTCGAGACCGAGACCGCAGCCTCCGCCGAGAACGATGCGGCAGGCAGCAGCGAAAGCGAGAGCGAGGACGAGGACGACGAGGACACCAGCGCCGCCGTCGCCGCCGCCAATCTCGCGCAGCTCAAGGCCGAGGCGCTCGCCCAGTTCGATTTCATCCGCAAGGCGTACAAGAAGGCCCAGAGCGCCATGACGAAGTACGGCCTGGGCAGCCCCCAGCACCTGAAGGCGCAGACCGAGGTCACCGAACTCCTGATGGCGATCCGCTTCTCGGTGCGGCAGGTCGACAGCCTGTGCGAGCAGATCCGCAGCGCGGTGGAGGAAGTGCGCTCGCACGAACGTAAGATCATGGACTTCTGCGTCAACCGCGCAGGCATGCCGCGCTCCCATTTCATCAAGACCTTCCCCGGCAACGAGACCAATCTGGCCTGGCTGGACAAGGAAATCGCCGCGAAGAAAGGCTACTGCTCCACGCTGGCCCGCCTGCAGTACGAGATCAAGGCGCACCAGGAAGCCCTGGTCGCCATGCAGGACCGCGTCGGCCTGCCGATCAAGAATCTGAAGGACATCAACAAGCAGATGTCGACCGGCGAGGCCAAGGCGCGCCGCGCCAAGCGCGAGATGATCGAGGCCAACCTGCGCCTGGTGATTTCCATCGCCAAGAAATACACCAACCGCGGCCTGCAGTTCCTCGACCTGATCCAGGAAGGCAACATCGGCCTGATGAAGGCCGTCGACAAGTTCGAATACCGTCGCGGCTACAAATTCTCGACCTACGCCACCTGGTGGATCCGCCAGGCGATCACCCGTTCGATCGCCGACCAGGCGCGCACCATCCGCATCCCGGTGCACATGATCGAGACGATCAACAAGATGAACCGCATCAGCCGCCAGATCCTGCAGGAAACCGGTGTCGAGCCCGATCCGGCGACGCTGGCGGTCAAGATGGAAATGCCGGAAGACAAGATCCGCAAGATCATGAAAATCGCCAAGGAGCCGATCTCGATGGAGACGCCGATCGGCGACGACGAGGATTCCCACCTGGGCGACTTCATCGAGGACGCCAGCACGCTGTCGCCCGACGATTCCGCGATCTACGCCAACCTGCGCGACGCCACCCGCGAAGTGCTGGACAGCCTGACCTCGCGCGAGGCCAAGGTGCTGCGCATGCGCTTCGGCATCGAGATGAACACCGACCACACGCTGGAGGAAGTCGGCAAGCAGTTCGACGTCACCCGCGAACGGATCCGCCAGATCGAGGCCAAGGCCCTGCGCAAGCTGCGCCACCCCAGTCGTTCCGAAAAGCTGAAAAGCTTCGTCGGCAGCGGCGAGCAATAAGCCGGTCGCGCCCGCCTTTCGGGCCTGTAGCTCAGTTGGTTAGAGCAGGGGACTCATAATCCACAAGCACGAGCCACGCGAGACCGCCAAGGAAAGCAACCAGAACCGGACATAGAAGTCGGTCAAAAATCAAAAAGGGCCTTTAGCTCAATAGGTTAGAGCTGCGGACTCATAATCCGTCGGTTGCCGGTTCGAGCCCGGCAGGGCCCACCATATCCCCAATGTTTGCCAGATCGGTACAGTTTCGGTACAGTGCCAAAACGCGAGCACTGTACCGAGACCCATGGCAACCATCGTCAAGACACCCTCTGGCACGTGGAAGGCGGTCATTCGGAAGACCGGTTTTCCGACCACTATCAAAACCTTTCGGCTGAAAAAGGATGCCGAGGACTGGGCGCGACGCACCGAGGATGAAATGGTGCGCGGGCTATTTGTGCAACGCGCGCCGGCCGAACGCCTCACGTTCGAGAAGGCCATGCAGCGCTACCTTGCCGAAGTGACGCCAATCAAGCGTCCCATGACGCAAAGTGGCGAGCGCAAGCGCTCCGTGCCCTTGATAGACTTTTTCGGCAAATACTCCCTGGCGGCCGTCACGCCAGAATTGATCGCACAGTACCGGGACAAACGCCTGGCCGGCGACGACAGAAGGGACGATGGCGGCAAGCCGATCCCACGGGCCGCGAACACCGTTCGGCTTGAACTGGCGCTGCTCGGCCACCTTTTTACTGTGGCGGTCAAGGAATGGGGGCTTGGCTTGGCGTACAACCCGGTTCTGAACGTGCGCAGGCCTGCACCTGGTGCCGGTCGAAATCGTCGGCTTGATGCAGACGAGGAGGTGCGGCTCCTCGCGGCCGCGGACGCGCATTCCAACCCGATGCTGCGTTGGATCGTTCGCATCGCTCTGGAAACCGGCATGCGTTCTTCCGAGATCGCCACGCTGAGGCGCAACCAGGTCGATCTTGAGCGGCGCATCGTGCGGCTTCTGGAAACCAAGAACACCTTGCCGCGCACCGTGCCGCTGACCACAACCGCCACGGCGATTTTTCAGGAAGCCTTGGCGCACCCGATCCGCCCCATCGACACCGACCTGATTTTCTTTGGCGAACCTGGGAAGGATGGCAAGCGTCGACCGTACAACTTCAACAAAGTATGGCTCGACATCAAGCGCTCTGTCGGCTGTGCCGATTTCAGGTTTCACGACTTGCGGCATGAGGCCGTCAGCCGCTTTGTGGAAGCCGGTCTGAGCGATCAGGAAGTGTCAGCCATCAGCGGGCACAAGTCCATGCAGATGCTGAAGCGCTACACCCATCTTCGCGCCGAAGACCTGGTGGGGCGGCTGGACAATCTTGCCAACCAGTCCGGCACGCGCAATCGCGCACCCTCGGCAAACCGCCGCGAGAACTGAAACCTCTCCGGTTTTCAGCCAATCCGGATCGACTTCCGAGCAGCCGCTTCGGATCGCCGGTAATTGTCGTGAGTCAATGCCGCAAGCGACCACCACCGGTGCGCCAGATGCGGGCTCGGAGCGCATTCGGCCATTCGTGGAAAGGGATTTTCCACGTATTCCCACAACCCGCACTCGCCGAACCGCCGCCCGCCCGCCCAGCGCTGTTTGACGGCCTTGCGATAAACCCAATCCGCTTCGACCTTGCATAGCTCCCTGTCGGCGAGATGGTCGGCGATCTCATGGAAAACGCCGGTGTCGCTGTACTTGATACCGGAGTCCGCCAAGGCCGCCTTCACGCACAGGTACAACTCGACCCCATCTTCTGGCGTGCCCACTCCGAACTGCTCGTTCAATCTCTTGAGCACGATTGCCCGGCCAAGGTCTCCCTCGTCCAGGGGATCATTGAAGTCGAGACTGCAATAAACCTTGATTTGCAGTGCTTCCAAGGCAGCGTCGAAACATTCCGCCCCCCACGGGGCATCGTCGGCGCCGTAGAGGTTCCACAGATCGCAGGGGGACGAGGCCGACCCCCACAAGGCTTCCCACAGCCTTCCCGGCCCGCAGTGGAATAAAGAAGCCGCGTCCGGAAACAGTTCGCCCAGCCAATCGATGGAGTCGGCGGTCAGGGCCGCCTTGCCCGAAAAATTCTTGCGCCACTTGTTGTTCGCGGCGGTCTCCCAAGCTCGCCCAGGGTGTAGCCGACGCATGGTGCCATCAAACCAGGACGCGAACTGGTTTACGTTATTCACGCGGCCGGTACGAAGAAACAGCTCATAGAGCGTAGTCACGGTTCGAACCTGATCGCCCACGCGGGCTGTATCCGATTTGACCGCACCAGATGGCCGCCCTCTCCCGCGTTTTGCATTCCAAACCTGATCGCCGTTCATTTTCTCGCCCTCACGCCGGAATTTATTTTCCCAAATTTTCGGCGTCATGTGCGCGAATCTGTGCGTTGTTTACGTGACCCACCGGAGAACATCGCATGACGACGATTGAAGACACGCTCTTGAATCGCTATGGCCCGCTGCTCAGCATCGGCCAATTGGCAACCGTGCTCGACAGATCGCCCGAAGGTCTGCGCATCAGCCTTCGCAGCCCCGGCGACTGGTCAACGAAAATCAACTCGGCGCGCCTGAAAATCGGGCGGCGCGTGTACTTCCGCACGTCGCAAGTCGCCGACCTGCTGGCGAACGGTTAAACGGCCACCTCGGCATCATGAGCAATCCGATCATCGTCCGCCGGCGCGTTCAGCGGGATTTCACGATCCTGCCGAACGATGTCGTGCGCGACCCGCGCCTGTCCTGGAAGGCCCTCGGATTGCTCGTCTACGTGCTCTCGCTCCCCGACGATTTCCGTCTGCACCTGAAATACCTCACGAAGCAGAAACCAACGGGCAGAGACGGAACCCGAGCCGGCCTGAAAGAACTGGAAGCGGCCGGATACCTCACGATCCGCCGCGAACGGCGCTCCGGCCGGTTCGCCCAAGTCGTCTGGGAGGTCACCGACTCGCCGGCAGGCGGCGTCCCTGCTGGCATTCCACCACGTTCGGAAAATCCGAATACGGTAAATCCGGGTACGGTTTTTCCGAGTCAGGAAAAGCCGACACTACCAAGTACTGGTATTCAACAAGAACCTACTGAACAAGTACCTACTACTACCCAGGCGGCATCGCCTGCCCCGCTGGCACACGATCATGACGTAGTAGTAGATGACGATGAACTCGTCTGGCCTCCCGCGTTGCGGGAAGACGTGAAGGGCTCAGCCAGACAAATCCTCCACGATTGCCCTCTCGCCCACCGTCAACTTGTTCTTCATGAAATCGCCGGCTTGGCCGACAGAGGCACCGTCCGCCATCCGCTCGGACTCTTGCGCAAGCTCGTGGAACGCGCAAGGCAGGGACAGTTTGTTCCGGCCGCCGCGCTGGAGCATCGGCGCAAGCTTGAATCCCAAGCCAGGGCAGATCAAGCACGGATTACCGATGAACAGCACCGCCAGCAGCAATCCACCCCACAGGCGCGCGAGGCGGCTCGGACGCGCCTCGCCGTGCTACGCCAGCAACTCGGCGGCCAATATCCACACAGCAACACGAAGGAGTCCCCATGAAGCGAATCACGATCCAAGTCAGCGATGAAATCGCCGACCGCCTTGCCAGCCTGGCATCGGCCTGCACTCGGCAGAACAAGCGCCGCGATGGTGCGACCACCCACGGCCCATTGGACGTAACGGCCTTGATGACGATGCTGGCCGAGGATGCCGCAATGGTCATCACCCGGCCCGGAAGCTGGGAAGGTTCCAACATGGCCCAGGTTTTCAGCTCCCACGGCTACGAGGTCTGAGCCGATGAAAACCCTGTCGGAGCGGATCGCCGAACGCGCCCGCGTGAAATCCGCCAGTGCGCCGCATTCAAACCGGGCTATCGTGCTGGCGCTGCGTGCCGACATTCAGCAGGCGCTCGACGACGGCTGGTCGGTGCTCGCAGTCCACCAAACGCTGCACGACGAGGGCCGGGTGACGTTCAGCTACCAGACGTTTCGGCGTTATGTGAATCAGATTCACCTTGGCAGGACTTCGCCCGAAAAACGCAGGCGGAAGCAGGCCGGCAAAACCGCTTTCAAAAGCAGTGTCGCACCAGTGCCCGGCTTCAGTTTCAACCCTTCCCCGAACAAAGAGGAGTTGTGCTGATGCCTGTTCTGCGCTGTTCACCCCGCTGTTGCATTGGCGTTGCCAAGCCATTCCTTGGCGTTCAATTTCAGTTCAGCGCGGCGAAATGCCGTGCAATCACCGTACATGACCACGAATTGCACGAAATGCACAGGTCAATGCAAGGCTTGTCGCGCGAAAAACTGCGGTGGTTACGGGGCAGGATAGGTGAAGTACCCGCACCGGCAAGCCGGTTCGAGTCCTTCACACATCCCTTATTCGCACCTGCGGCGCTCAACGGGAATCCTGCCCTGCGGGGCCTGCGGCTGACGCCGCAAGAGGTGGCACGCCATGAGTGAAAAGCCCGCCACCCGCAAAGGGTGCCCCCCGATCTACGTCTATTGCCTGCCCGAGGAGAAGGCGCAGATCGAAGCGATGGCGAAGGCAAGCGGGCACAGCGCATCGAGCTACCTGCGCCTGGTCGGGCAGGGCTATGTCATGCGCAGCATTCTCGACTATGAGCGCGTCGAGGAACTGGCCAAGATCAACGGCGACCTTGGCCGGCTGGGCGGCCTGCTGAAACTCTGGCTGACCGACGACGCGAAGCTGACCGCATTTGGCATGGCACAGATGAGCAAGACCATCGTCGGCGTGCTGGACGAAATCCGCGCCAACCAAACCGCGATCCGCGAAATCATGGCGCAGGTCGTCATGCCTTTAGCCGCTAAAAAAACGGGGCGGCCATGATCGTCAAGCACGTCGCGATGAAGGCGGTTCGCAAGAGCAATTTCGGCGAGCTGGCGCGTTACTTGTCCGATCCGCAAGAGCGAAATGAGCGTATCGGCGACATTCGCATCGCGAATTGCCATGCCGACGAGTTGGCCGACGCCGTCCTTGAAGTCATGGCGACACAGGCACGGAACACCCGCGCCGAGGGGGACAAGACCTATCACCTCATCATCTCCTTCCACGCCGGCGAACAGCCGCCGGACACCGTCTTGGCCGAGATCGAGCGGCGCATTTGCGTCGGGCTGGGGTTTGGCGAGCATCAGCGGATCAGCGCCGTCCACCACGACACCGACAACCTTCATGTCCACGTCGCCATCAGCAAAATTCACCCGACGCGCCTCACGATGCATGAGCCGTTCCGCGCCTACCGCACGCTGGTTGGGTTGTGCACCGCGTTGGAAGCCGAATACGGGCTTGAGCCAGACAACCACCAGGCCAGGAAGCGCGGAGCCGAAAACCGCGCCGCCGACATGGAACACGCGGCCGGTGTCGAAAGCCTTTTGGGCTGGGTGAAGCGCGAATGCCTGCCGCAAATCCAGGGCGCGGCATCCTGGATGGCCTTGCACCAGGTCATGCACGACAACAGCCTGATGCTTCGAGAACGCGGCAACGGCCTAGTCATCGAGGCTGGCGACGGAACGATGGTCAAGGCCAGTTCCGTATCACGCGACTTGTCCAAATCGAAACTGGAGGCGCGTCTTGGCATGTTCCGGCTTGCTGTGGGGCATGCCGACCAAGTAGAACCAACACGGCGCTACGAGGCACGGCCGGTGCGCGCTCGCATCGACACAAGCGCGCTTTACGCACGATATAAGACCGAACAGCAAGCCATCGCCGATTCTCGCTCGTTCGAGCTACTGACCGTGCGCGAACGCAAGGCCCGCGAAATCGACGCAGCCAAGCGGGCGGGCAAATTGAAACGGGCGGCCATCAAGCTGATGGGCGGGCCGGGCGTCAGCAAGAAGCTGCTTTATGCGCTCGCCAGCAAGGCGCTGCACCACCGCATCCAGGAGATCCACGCGCAGCGTCGCAAGGATAGTCAGGCGATCCGCCAACGAAGCCAGCGGCACACGTGGAACGACTGGCTGCAACACCAGGCGAAAGCGGGCGACCAGCAGGCGTTGGCGGCTTTGCGCGCACGCGAGGCCGCCCAGGGACTCAAGGGGAACACCGTCGCCGGTCAGTATCGCCGGAGCAATGCGCCCTTGGCGACGCCGGAGCACATCACCAAGCAAGGCACGCTGATCTACCGCGTCGGCAATACCGCCATTCGCGATGACGGCGACAAGCTGAATGTGTCGCGGAGTGCGTCGCAGGACGGATTGATCGCCGTTCTGAGCATGGCCGCGTTGCGCTATGGCCAGACGCTCACCGTCAACGGCACGGCCGAATTCAAGGAGCAGGTTGCGCGAGCGGCTGCCGCCGCGAATCTCACAGTGCGTTTCGCCGACCCGGAAACCGAAAAGCGGCGGCTCGTCCATCTGGCCGCCAACCGTGCCGACCGGCTGTCGGCGAACCGCCCTCGGGGCATCCACCGATAGACCGAAAGGAAAAACCAGTGAAGCAGAAAATTTTAGCCGCTAAAAAAACCGTCGCTGTCGCCTTGATGGCCGGCACGCTGTCGATGCCTGTACATGCGGGCATCCCCGTCATCGACGGCACGAACCTGGCGCAAAACATCATGACCGCCGTTGAGTCGGTAGCGCAGACGCTCAAGCAGATTGAGCAATACCGGACGCAGTTGCAGCAGTACGAAAACATGCTGCAAAACACCGCTGCGCCGGCGGCCTACATTTGGGATCAAGCGCAATCGACCATTAACGGGCTGATGAACGCGACCAACACGCTGAACTATTACAAGCAGCAGCTCGGCAGTATCGACGGCTACTTGGACAAGTTCCAGGACGTGAATTACTACAAGTCCTCGCCGTGCTTCACCAACGCCGGTTGTTCGGCCGCCGAGTGGAACGCCATGAAGCAAGTGCAGCAGCTCGCCAGCCAGTCGCAGAAGAAGGCGAACGATGCGCTTTTCCGGGGTCTGGAAAAGCAGCAAGACAACCTTCAAAGCGATGCATCGACGTTGCAGCGCCTGCAATCGGCCGCCCAAGGGGCGACGGGTCAGATGCAGGCCATCGGCTATGCCAACCAGCTCGCCAGTCAGCAGGCCAACCAGCTCTTGCAGATTCGCGGCCTGTTGATCGCGCAGCAAAACGCCGTGGCAACCAAGATGCAGGCAGACGCCGACAAAGAAGCGCAGCAGTCGGCTGCCCACGCCACATCGACCGAAAGCCGGATCGGCAAAACCACCAGCCCGAAGAACTGGCTCGAACTGACCCGCTAACCAGGAGAAGCACGCCATGTACGTCAAGCACATCACGCCTTTTGCTGCCGCCGTGGTCGCGGTGCTACTGGCTTCCGGGTGCGATCAGCGCGAGCCGGACTGCGGAAACCCGCGCAACCAGGAAGAGCGGCAGCAATGCGCGCACAAGGCATCGACCGAGAGCCGTATCGCGCCAACCGAGCAGCCGAAGAACTGGCTCGAACTGACCGACCCAAAGAGGTGACGCCATGAAGGAAATCAAAACAGCGGTACTCATCGGCGCGGCCCTGATGCTGTACTCGGCCAGCGCTGCTGCCCAGCTCACCAATCAGGGCATGCTTGACCAGGTAGTAACAGAGTTCGCTACTCGCGCATCGAGTTGGCAAACCGTGGTGCTGAACGCGGCCATGTGGCTGTTCTGGACGCTGGGCACTATCAGCCTGGTGTGGACGGGCGGCATGCTCATTCTGCGCAAGGCCGACATAGGCGAGTTTTTCGCGGAGTTCTTCCGCTTCATCATGTTCTTCGGTTTCTTCCTCTGGCTGCTCAGGAACGGGCCGGCCTTCGCCTCCTCGATCATCCGATCCTTACAGCAACTCGGCGAACAAGCCTCTGGTGTTTCGTCAGTCACGCCCTCGGGCATTGTCGATATCGGCTTCATGATTTGGAAGCAGGCCATTTCCAGCTTGTCGCTGTGGAGCCCCATCGATAGTTTCGTCGGCACGGCCTTGAGCGCCGGAATCATGCTTCTGCTGGCGGCCGTCGCGGTGAATATGCTACTGATCCTAGTGTCGGCTTGGATCTTGATGTACGCCGGAATCTTCTTTCTCGGCTTCGGTGGATCGCGTTGGACTTCCGACATGGCGATCAACTATTACAAGACCGTCCTCGGGGTGGCCGTGCAGCTCTTCGCTATGGTGCTCCTGGTCGGCATCGGCAACGATTTGCTTTCGACCTTCTACGCAAAAATGAACAAGGGCGCGCTCAACTTTGAAGAGCTGGGCGTGATGCTGGTTTTCTGCTTCGCCCTGCTGATGCTGGTCAGCAAGGTTCCGGGGCTGCTGTCCGGCGTCATCACCGGCGCTGGCATCGGTCATGCCGGCATCGGCAACTTCGGCGCTGGTGCTGTCGCCGGCGCGGCGATGGGCGCAGTCGGCATGGCGGCAACGGCGGCGAGCATGGCTGGCGCGGCCGTGATGGGCGGCGCGCAGAGCATCGCCGGGGGCGCTTCGGCGATCAAGGCGGCTTTCGAAAAGGCGCAAGCCGGGATGGATAACGGCAGCGGGCAGATGCCCAGCTTCGGCGGATCAAGCAGCGGCGGCGGTGACGGCAGCGCTGGCAGTACGCCATTCGCGCAAGCGGCCGGATTCTCGGGCAGTTCCGCGATGGGCGGCGAATCCTCTGGTTTTGGCAGTGCTGGCAGCGACACGAAGGGCGAGAAATCGGAAGGCGGGGACGCCAAGGGCAAGAATGCCGGCGGCACCGGCCAAGCCAAGGCCAACGACGCCAAGCGTGGCCAGGGCGGCGGCAACAGTTTGGGGCGTGCTGCCGCGTTGACCGTGGGCACCGCGGCCAATCTGGCAGCCGGAGTCGGTAACCTGATGAAAGGCAAGGCAGCGCAACTGGCGGCCGACTTCCAGGAGGGCGTCGGCAAGAGCGTTCCTGGCCAGGTGGCTTCCGCAATCCGGGCAAGCGCAACAAAGGACGCACCGGCATTCGACGGCAACAGCCTCGCATCCGCCGGCGTTGACGATGAGGTCGCCGCCTTCGTGAACAAAACCCAAGGAGCCTGACCATGAGCGCAATAACGATCCGCGAGCGCATGACGGACTATGCCGTCATGCTGAATGAAGTGGTGACTGTCCTCGAAACCCCTCGGCGTCAAGTCACGCCGGCGGATCGGCGGGCAATCACGAAACTCCTGTATGCCATGACGGATGTGAACGCCATGATGGTCTACCACCTCAATTGCCAACGACTCCCTGCCGAAAACCTGGCGGAATTGCGCGCGAAAGTGGCTTGCCTGGCCTCTCGTGGCATGTAGCGTGTTGTATGTTGTAGCGTACAACATACAACTACAATCCATGGGGCGGCCTGTGCGCCGCGCAAGATTTTAGCGGCTAAAGTTTGCCAGCCGTGACAGAATGGACATTATTCCATCATGATCCTGCAATCGCCTTTTTCATCCTGCCGTTCCACCTGCCGCGCGTCTGGTCGTGAGGTGGCGGCATGACCGCCCACCCGGATGAACCAGCGTTCCTGGACGACGAAGGCCCGAGCGCCGATCTCCCCCCGGTTCCCACAACGACCAACATCCGAGAGTTGTATGGCTGGCAGCCTGGCGAATCGCTGAATGAGGCCATCGCCCGGCACCAGGCCGAGCAGGCCGCGAAGGTGCACTCACTGACCGTCGGCGAGCGGGCCGCATTGCGCCAGGACATGGCCGAATCCTCCGAATGGATGCGGGCCGAGCTGGCTCGCCGACAAGCTGCAAGGGATCAAGCCGGCAGCGAAACCGCCTCTCATGTCTCGCCTCCTTCGGAGGGAACCTGACGGTGAAACGCCGGGATTCGAAAAAGCGGCTGCCCTTCGTCGCCCTGCCGCGCCACAGGCGCAGCGACGAGGTTATCAAGCTTAGAGGTCGTATTCACCGCGACGCGGGCGACTACGGCGGACGATTCACCAGCCATCTCGTCCTGGACGAACCGGATCGGCCGGACATCTACAAGCAGTGGTTCGATTTCTACTTTGTGGGGAAGGATCGCTTCACGATCTGGAACGCGGAGATCGTGACCGCCCGACGGGCGTTCTGGGATGCGGCAAACGGCCTCGCCTACGACCGCGCGGACGCTTTGAGAACGCCGGAAGAATGCGAGGCCGAAGCCCAGCTGGAATTCGAGCCCGCATCGTATTCCCGCACGGGAAAGGTGCTGACTTACCAGATGGTCAAGCGTGAGCCAGTTCGATACGCGCAATTCGGCGGCATGACCTTCTTCGAGAAGTTGGAGGCGCTGGAAGCCGAGATCGTTCGCAACGAACCGCCAATCGTGTTCGAGTCGTTCAGCCTCGACCGCAGCTACGTTTATGGCATCGGGCTGCGCATTGTTCTGGATGTGGAGATCATCGACCGGGCCGCCATCGATCTGGCCATCGACCGTTTCCAGGCCGTGGGAGAAACTGACTGGCGGGCGGCCGAGCCGGTGCCGCGAGAGCGCCTGCCAGGCGTCAGCGAGCACGAGGCATTCGCGACGCTCAAGCAATCTTCCGCACCCAACGAAATATGCACTTGACGGAATAGTTTTTAGAGGGAATAATGTCCAGTAAGTGGGAGGTGGAGTACACCGACGAACTTGGCGAGTGGTGGGGGTTGCTGACCGAGGCCGAACAAGAGTCGATAGATGCCTCGGTGCGCCTCCTCGAAGAAAAGGGGCCGAATCTCGGCTTCCCCCACACCTCGGGAATCGAAGGCTCAAGGCATACGCATATGCGCGAGCTGAGGGTGCAGCACGAAGGGCGACCGTACCGCGTCCTCTATGCGTTCGATCCGCGCCGCTGCGCCATCCTACTGGTCGGCGGCGACAAGACGGGCGACGACCGCTGGTATGACGTTCATGTGCCGATAGCCGACAAGCTGTACGACACGCACCTTGCAACGCTGAGAAAGGAAGGGCTGATCGATGGCTAAGAAATTCACCGAACTACGCTCCAGGATGTCGCCAGAGGCGCAAGCCCGCGCGGCCGCCCGCGCGGAAGCCATGCTGCTTGAAATGCAGCTCCAGGAGCTACGCCGCGCCCGCCACGTAACCCAGGTCGAGGTCGCCCGCGCCATGAACGTCGAGCAGGCCGCGGTTTCCAAACTCGAACGCCGCGAAGACATGTACGTGAGCACGCTGCGCGAGTACGTCAAGGCGCTCGGCGGCGAATTGAAGCTCGTGGCGTCCTTTCCGGATGCCGAGATTCAAGTCCATCCGTTCGAACTGGCGCATTGACGCTTTTAGGAGACGGCCCATGAGTGCGATCTCGAAGCCGGTTTCAATGGGTATCAGTGCCCAAGAGCGGGCGACGCGGCAGAAAGCAATCGACTTCGCGCGGGCCAGTGTCGAGCTGGAAGGCTTCACCCTCTCGCCCGAGGTCGAGGCCATCAATCAGCGTTACATCGACGGCGAACTGTCCGGTGATGAGCACATCACCGCGATCCGTGCCTTGCATGATCCAACCTGAGCGCTTTGAACTCCCCGAGCCCCTTTCTTCCCGAGCTGCCGGCGCACCACTACGGCGTCCACGTTGAAAACGAGATGGACGCTCGTCGGCTGCGCTACCTGGTTGAGCAAGTCGGGGCCGCCAAGGTGGAAGGCAGCGCCGCACGGTATAGCGAGAAATACCCGGGTTCGCGGATTTTCGTTTCCGTGCTTCTGAAGAGGTACGGGGTTAGGGTGCCGGCGCGGCTTTTCGCACCGGTGAACGTGCCAATTTATCGCGTCTATGTTCTGGTGCACGCGCCAAGCCGGAAACTCAAGATTGGGGTTTCGGGCGACTGGACGCGCCGGGTCTTCCGGTTTACGAGCGACGACAGCCTGGACGGCTTTGATCTGGACCGAAGCATTGGTATCCACTTCGGCAGCGACAAGAAGACCGCCTTGGCCGCCGAGACGATGGCTAAAGATTTCTTCCACAAGGCCAATGCCAACACCACGCCCCCGGATTGCGTGCCATTCGGGGCCTATGGGCATACCGAGTGGTTCAACGCCGAGATTTACGCGGATGCGGTGGCGGCAATCGCGGCCTTCAATACGCCCGGCAAGCGC
>JAVEWF010000061.1:0-9610 GCA_034004665.1 Rhodocyclaceae bacterium
TGCGCCCTCACATCGGCCGGCGTCTTCGCTGCCCATGTGCAAGCACAGGAAGTCGACCACGCCAAGGCCGACGCCGAATTCGCCAAGTTCCGGGCCGAGATGGAAGACAGCAACCCGGCCGAACTGTTCGAACTGAAGGGGGAGGAACTCTGGAAGGCCAAGCGCGGCCCGAACAACGTCTCGCTGGCCGAAAGCTGCGATCTCGGGCTCGGCGTCGGCAAGCTCGATGGCGCCTACGTCCTGATGCCGCGCTACTTCAAGGACGCGGACGCGGTGATGGACGCCGAGCGCCGCGTCGTCTGGTGCATGACCGAGAAGCAGGGCTTCAAGTTCGACGACATCGCCAAGAAGCCCTTCGCCTCGGGCAACTACACGCCGGAGATCACCAGCCTGGTGACTTACGTCGCCGGACATTCGCGCAACAAGAAGTTCGCCGTCAACCTCAAGGATCCGAAGGTGCGCGAAATCTACGAGACCGGCAAGGAAATCGCCAACTACCGTGCGGGTCCCTACGACTTCTCCTGCAACACCTGCCACGGCTCCGACGGCAAGCGCATCCGCATGCAGAACCTGCCGAACATCGGTTCGAAGGAAGGGGCGACGAAGAGCGTCATGGGCTGGCCCGGCTACCGCATGACGGGCGGCGTGATGCTGACCCACCAGTGGCGCATGAACGACTGCTTCCGCCAGCAGCGCTTCCCCGAGCCGAAATACGCGTCCGACACCATCACCGCCCTGCTGACCTACATGACGGCCAACGCCAATGGCGTCATGTACAAAGGTCCTGGCATCAAGCGCTAATTCGCCCCGAGGAGACAAGACATGACGAAGAAAATCATCCTTGCCACCCTGGTGGCTGTTCCCTTCCTGGCTGCTGCCCTGCCTGCGCAGGCCGACGGTGTCTATCGCGCGAAAGCCGTCGCCATGATCCAGAAGGATTTCAAGCCGCGCGGCCAGGCCTCGCTGGATCGCCTGGCCGAAGACGGCGTGCAGGCCATCTGCAACCGTACCGGCAACAACCCGCCCGCTGAAATCGCCAAGGTGCTCGAAGCCGACCAGATGGATGCCGTCGTCTACCCCGCCGACGGCAACCTGATGGGCGACTGGAAGAAAGGCGAGAAGCTGGCCCAGAGCGGCAAGGGCTTCACCTGGAAGGACAAGCCGGGCCTGCCGGTCGGCGGCAACTGCTACAACTGCCACCAGATCAGCCCGAAGGAACAGGCCTACGGAACGGTCGGCCCGAGCCTGCTGCATTTCGGCAAGCTGCGCGGCAACACGGCGGAAACGCAAAAGTACGTCTACAGCAAGATCTACAACGCGAAGGCGCACAACCTGTGTTCCGAAATGCCGCGCTTCGGTCGCATCGAAGCACTCGGCACGAACCAGATCAAGGATCTCGTCGCCCTGCTGCTCGATCCCGAATCACCGGTCAACAAATAACAAACCCACCGGGAAAAGCCTGGCGTCGCCAGGCTTTTTTTCGCCCGGAGCTCCCCGAGGAGACAGCCTATGTCCATGAATCGTAGAGAGTTTCTACAGATTCTCGCCGCCGCGTCCGCCGCCGGCTTCGCATTGAACAGCCGCGAACTGCTGGCCGCGCAGGGCGGCGAAAAACTGTACGACCTGCCGCGCTTCGGCAACGTCCACTTCCTGCATTTCACCGATTGCCACGCGCAGTTGCTGCCCATCTGGTTCCGCGAGCCGAACGTCAATATCGGCATCGGCGGCGCCGTCGGCAAGGTACCGCACATCGTCGGCGAGAAACTGCTCAAGACCTACGGCATCAAGCCGGGCAGCGCCGAGGCGCATGCCTTCACCTACCTCGACTTCGCACAGGCGGCCAAGACCTACGGCCAGGTCGGCGGCTTCGCCCATCTCGCCACGCTCGTCAAACAGCTGCGCGCCGGCCGGCCGAACGCGCTGCTGCTCGACGGCGGCGACACCTGGCAGGGCTCCGGCACGGCCCTCTGGACGAACGGCCAGGACATGGTCGATGCCTGCAAGCTGCTCGGCGTCGACATGATGTCGCCCCACTGGGAATTCACGCTCGGCCACGAGCGCGTCAAGCAGATCGTCGAGAAAGACTTCGCCGGCAAGATCGAATTCCTCGCCCAGAACGTCAAGACCACCGACTTCGGCGACCCGGTGTTCAAGCCCTATGCGACCCGCGAGATGAACGGCGTCAAGATCGCCGTGGTCGGCCAGGCCTTCCCCTACACCCCGATCGCCAACCCGCGCTACATGGTGCCGGACTGGACCTTCGGCATCCAGGACGAGGAGATGCAGAAGGCCGTCGATGCGGCACGTGCGGAAGGCGCCAAGGTCGTGGTGGTGCTCTCGCACAACGGCATGGACGTCGACCTCAAGATGGCGTCGCGCGTGACGGGCATCGACGCCATCCTCGGCGGACACACGCACGACGGCGTGCCGCAGCCGGTCAAGGTGCAGAACAAGGGCGGCGTCACGCTGGTCACCAACGCCGGCTCGAACGGCAAGTTTCTCGGCGTGCTCGACTTCGACGTCAAGGGCGGCAAGGTGTCCGACTTCCGCTACAAGCTGCTGCCCGTCTTCTCGAATCTGCTCGCCGCCGACAAGGACATGGCGGCGCTGATCGACAAGGTCCGCGCCCCCTACCTCGGCAAGCTGGAGGAAAAACTCGCCGTCAGCGAGGGCCTGCTCTACCGCCGCGGCAACTTCAACGGCAGCTGGGACCAGCTGATCCTCGACGCGATGATGGAGGTAAAGGGCGCCGACCTCGCCTTCTCGCCCGGCTTCCGCTGGGGCACCTCGATCCTGCCGGGCCAGGCCATCACCTTCGAGCACGTCATGGACCAGACCGCGATCACTTACCCGATGTCCACGCTCACCGAGATGACGGGCGAGCAGATCAAGACCATCCTCGAGGACGTCTGCGACAACCTGTTCAATCCCGACCCCTACTACCAGCAGGGCGGCGACATGGTGCGCGTCGGCGGGCTCACCTACGCCTGCGATCCCAACGCGAAGATCGGCCATCGCATCCAGGACATGCGCCTGGCCGGCAAGCCGCTCGACGCGACCAAGAAGTACAAGGTCGCCGGCTGGGCCCCCGTGGCGGAGAACGCGCAGGGCGAGCCGATCTGGGACGTCGTCAGCAAGTGGCTGCGCGACAAGAAGACGGTCACGCCGCGGCAACTCAACACGCCGCGCCTAATCGGGATCACCGGCAACCCCGGACTGGCCTGACGTCATGATGGCGCGCATCGCACTTCTGCTGGCTGGCTGGCTGCTGGCGACCGCCGGCTTCGCCAGCGAGGTTCGCGACCACGCTGCCGAGCAGATCGCCCCGCGGACCTGGGTCATCCATGGCCCACTCGGCGACCCGTCGGTGGCGAACCAGGGCTTCATGAACAATCCCGCGTTCGTCGTCACCGCCGCCGGCGTCGTGGTGATCGATCCGGGCTCCAGCGTCCACGCCGGCCGGATGGTGCTGCGCCAGATCCGCAAGATCACCGACCAGCCGGTCACTCACGTGCTCAATACCCATGTGCATGGCGACCACTGGCTCGGCAACCACGCGTTCCACGATGTTTTTCCGGATGCCAAGTTCATGGCCCATCCGCGCATGATCGAAGGCGCGCACGGCGGCCAGGCGAAGCGCTGGCTCGACCTCATCGACCAGCTGACCAAAGGCTTCACGCGCGGCACGCGCCCGGTGATCCCGACCGTGCCGGTCGTCGAGGACCAGCAGTTCAGCGTCGGCGGCGTCACCTTCCGCATCTTCGCACCGCCCAAGGCCCACTCGGGCACGGACATCATGATCCATGTCGTCGAAGAGGACGTGCTGTTCCTCGGCGACAACGTCATGAACGGCCGCCTCGGGGGCATGGGCGACGGCACCTTCCGCGGCAACATCGCCGCCTGCGACCGCGCGTCCGCGGTACCGGCGAAGATCTTCGTCCCCGGCCATGGCCGTACCGCCGGCAAGGAGATCGTCGCCGCCTATCGCGACTACCTGTCCATCCTCTTCGAAACCGCGCGCGTCGAATACGACCAGGGCAAGCAGGATTACGAGATGAAGGACACCATCCGCGCAAAAATGGGCCGCTATACCGGCTGGGAAGGCTTCGATCTCAACTTCGGCCGGCACATCAGTGTCGCGGTGCTCGAGATCGAAGCGATGTAGACTCGGGTGCCGTCCCACCCGCACCGACTTTTCGATCATGGAATTCAAGCTCCTCGACTACCGCAACGGCATCCACGCCTTCGATGCCGGCTACGTCCGCCACCAGCTCGCCGCCGTCCACCTCATCGTCGATGACGGCCGCGCCGCCTTTGTCGATAACGGCAGCAACGCCAGCCTGCCGCGCGCGCAACGCGCGCTCGCGGAACTCGGCCTCGGGCCGGAAGCGGTGGACTACGTCATCGTCACGCACATCCACCTCGACCACGCCGGCGGCTCGGGCGCCTACATGCAGGCCTTCCCCAACGCGAAGTTCGTCGTGCATCCGCGCGGCGCGCGCCACATGATCGATCCGGGCAGGCTGATGGCCGCGACCGAAGAGGTCTACGGCAAGGAGAACGCGCAACGCCTCTACGGCACGCTGATCCCCGTGCCGGCCGACCGCGTGATCGAAACGCACGACGGCATGGTGCTGACGCTCGGCCGCCGCGAACTCGCGATCTACGACTGCCCCGGCCACGCCAAGCACCACGTCTTCATCCACGACCGTGCCGCCAGGGGCATCTTCACCGGCGACACCTTCGGCATCGGCTACCGCGAGTTCGACACCGACGGACGCCATTTCGTCTTTCCCGCGCCGACGCCCTCGCAGTTCGATCCGGTCGACTGGCGCGACAGCGTCGAGCGCATGATCGTCCTCGACCCGGAAGCGGTCTATCTGACCCACTTCAGCCGCCTGACGCCGCCGCGCGAACTCGCGGCCCAGCTGCTGCACCGCCTCGACGAATGCGTGCGAATGGCGAAGGAAGCCTTGCGCGAGGCGGGCGACGGCAAGGCCCAGCCGATACTCATGCAGAAGCTCGGCGACTACATCGTCAGCGAAGTGCGTGCTCACGGCAGCTCGATGCCGGAAGCCGAGATCCGCAAGCTCTGGGCGATGGATATCGACCTCGATGCACAGGGATTGCTGATCTGGGCCCGGGGGTAAAATCCCCCGGCAATGTCCGCCCCCCGCTTCGTCCATCTCCGCCTCCACAGCGAATACTCGATCACCGACGGCCTGACGCGTCTCGATGACGCCGTGAACCGCGCGGCGGCGGACGGCATGCCGGCGCTGGCGCTGACCGACCTCGCCAACCTGTTCGGCATGGTCAAGTTCTACACGGCGGCGCGCGGTGCCGGCATCAAGCCCATTGTCGGCTGCGACGTGTGGATCGCCGAAGAGACCGGCACGGCACCCGACCCGACCCGCGAGACGAGCTCGCGCCTGCTGTTGCTGGCGAAGAACCGCGCCGGCTACCTGCGCCTGTGCGAACTGCTCTCCTCCGCCTACCTGCGGCCGCGGCGACACGGCCGCGCCGAGATCGCGCGCAGCGCCTTCGACGGCGACAACAGCGGGCTGATCGCCCTGTCGGGTGCGCTGTCCGGCGAGATCGGACAGTGGCTGGCCGCCGACAAGCCGGACAAGGCCGCCATCGCCGCCCGCGACTGGGCGGACCGCTTCCCCGGCAGCTTCTACCTCGAGGTGCAGCGGCCGAACGGCCGCGCCGACACGCCGGCGCAGGAGCGCCTGATCGCCGCGACATTGCAGCTCGGTGCCGAACTGGACCTGCCGACCGTCGCGACGCACCCGGTGCAGTTCCTCGATCCCGGCGACTTCCGCGCCCACGAGGCGCGCGTCTGCATCGCCGAGGGCTACGTGATGGGCGACAAGCGCCGCCCGCAGGCCTTCAGCGAGGCGCAGTACTTCCGGACGCAGGACGAGATGGCGAACCTGTTCGCCGACCTGCCCGAGGCCCTGGCCAACAGCGTCGAGATCGCGCAGCGCTGCAATCTCTCGGTGCCGCTCGGCAAGAGCTTCCTGCCCGAATTCCCGACGCCGAACGGTGAATCGATCGAGGATTACCTCGCCCAGGCGGCGCGTGCAGGACTGGAGAAGCGCCTCGCCCATCTCTACCCCGATGCGGCCGAGCGCGAAAGTCGGCGCCCGCAGTACGGCGAGCGGCTCGAATTCGAGATCCGGACCATCGTGCAGATGGGCTTCCCCGGCTACTTCCTGATCGTCGCGGACTTCATCAACTGGGGCAAGAGCAACGGCGTGCCCGTGGGCCCCGGGCGCGGCTCGGGCGCCGGCTCGCTGGTCGCCTACAGCCTCGGCATCACCGACCTCGACCCGCTGCGCTACGAACTGCTGTTCGAGCGCTTCCTGAATCCCGAGCGCGTGTCGATGCCCGACTTCGACATCGACTTCTGCCAGGAAGGCCGCGACCGGGTCATCGACTACGTGCGCCAGCGCTACGGCCAGCACGCCGTGTCGCAGATCGCCACCTTCGGCACGATGGCGGCCAAGGCCGTGATCCGCGATGTCGGCCGTGTGCTCGATCTCGGCTTCAACTTCGTCGACCAGTTCGCCAAGCTGATCCCCAACGAGCTGGGCATCACGCTCGCCGACGCGCGCGCCAAGGAGCCGCAGATCAACGAGCGCCTGCAGCAGGAGGAGGAACTCGCCGAGCTGTGGACGCTCGCCGAGAAGCTCGAAGGCATGACGCGCAACGTCGGCATGCACGCCGGCGGCGTGCTGATCGCACCGGGCAAGCTCACCGACTTCTGCCCGCTCTACTCGGCCGACGGCGGCGCCACCGTGAGCCAGTTCGACAAGGACGACGTGGAGAAGGCGGGGCTGGTGAAGTTCGACTTCCTCGGCCTGCGCACGCTGACCATCCTGGCCGAAGCGGTGCAGTTCGTGAAGGATGTCGAAGGCGTCGACGTGAATCTCGACAACCTGCCGCTCGACGACAAGCCCACGTACGAAAAGGTCTTCAAGAACGCCAACACCACGGCAGTGTTCCAGTTCGAATCGCGCGGCATGAAGGACACGCTGGTGCAGGCGCGCCCCGATTGCCTCGAAGACCTGATCGCGCTGAACGCGCTCTACCGTCCCGGGCCGATGGACTTCATCCCGAACTTCATCAACCGCAAGCACGGGCGCGAGAAGGTCGTACTGCCGCATCCCTCGCTGGAAAAGGTCCTCGGCAACACCTACGGCATCATGGTGTACCAGGAACAGGTGATGCAGACCGCGCAGGTGATCGCCAGGTACTCGCTCGGCGGCGCTGACCTGCTGCGCCGCGCGATGGGCAAGAAGAAGCCCGAGGAGATGGCGAAGCAGCGCGAGATCTTCGTCGCGGGCGCGGCCGAGAACCAGATCGACGCAGGCAAGGCGAACGAGATCTTCGACACGATGGAGAAGTTCGCCGGCTACGGCTTCAACAAGTCGCACGCCGCCGCCTATTCGCTGGTCGCCTACCACACGGCCTGGCTCAAGTGCCACCACCCCGCGGCCTTCATGGCGGCGACGATGTCGTCCGAAATGGCCGACACCGACAAGCTGCAATTCTTCTTCGCCGACGCGCAGGCCAACGGCATCACCTTCCTGCCGCCCGACATCAACACCGGGCTGGTGCGCTTCACGCCGGTGGATGGCCAGACCATCCGCTACGGCCTCGGCGCCATCAAGGGCACGGGCGAATCAGCGTTGTCCGTCATCATCGCCGCACGCCAGACCGCACCGTTCGTCGACCTGTTCGACTTCTGCCGCCGCATCGACCGGCGGGTCGTCAACCGCCGCGTCATCGAGGCGCTGATCCGGGCCGGCGCCTTCGACAGCATCGACGACGACCGCGCCAAGCTGCTCGCCTCCGCCGGCCGGGCGCTCGAGGCGGCCGAGCAGGCCGAGCGCAACGCCCATCAGGGCGGGCTGTTCGACACCCCCGGCGATGACGCACCGCCCGACATCCACTACGTCGCCGTGCCGCGCTGGACCGAACGCGAGCAACTGCTCAACGAGAAGCAGGCGCTCGGCTTCTTCCTCTCCGGCCATCCTTTCAACGCCTACGCCGCCGAAATCGGGGCATTCGCGCGACGGCGGCTCGCCGACATCGAGCCGCAGCGCGAGCCGGTGCTGCTCGCCGGCGTGGTACTCGGCGTGCGCACGCAGATGTCGCGCCGCGGCAAGATGGCCATCGTCATGCTCGACGATGCCTCCGCGCAGGTCGAGGTCACGGTGTTCAACGAGCTGTGGGACGCCGAGCGCAACAAGATCAGGGAAGACGAGCTGCTGGTGATCGAGGGCAAGGTACAGCGCGACGACTACAGCGGCGGCCTGCGCGTTTCCGCCGAGAAGCTGCTGACGCTGGCCGAGGCGCGCGGCCGCTACGCGCGCGTGCTCAAGCTGGCCATGAACGGAAGCTCCACGCCCGAGACCGCCGGCCGCCTGCGCAGCCTGCTGTCGCCTTATCGCTGTTCCGGGCACGCCGCCGACGGCGCCTGCCCGGTGCGCATCCGCTACCGCAACGCCGAGGCGGAAACCGAGCTCTCCCTGCCGGAAAGCTGGCGCGTCCGGCTGGACGACGCCCTCCTCGTCCAGTTGCAGGACTGGCTGTCTCCCGATAACGTGCGCGTGGTCTACGGATAGATTTCCGGAGGAGGCCGCATGCCCACCCGCCGCACGTTCCTGCAAACCCTGGCCCTGGCACCCTGCCTGATGCCGGGCCGGCCGCTGTGGGCGGCGGAAGGCGGACAAGCGGCACTGGTGATCGGCAATGCCGCCTACGGACAGGCCGGGCTGGTCAATCCGGTCAACGATGCGAAAGCCATGCATGGCCTGCTCGGCCAAGCCGGCTTCTCCGTCGACCTGCAGCTCGATGCCCGCCGCGACGCGATGATCGAGGCGATCGAGCGCTTCGGCCGGCGCGTGCAGGCATCGGATACCCGCCTGGCCGTCTTCTACTATGCCGGCCATGGCGCCCAGCTCGACTGGCGCAATTACCTGCTGCCGGTGGATGTTTCCGTCCGTTCGGCGGAGACGCTCAAGGCCGGCTGCATCGATCTCGGACTGGTGCTGGACCAGCTGGCCCGGGCGCAACGGCAGGCCGAGGGGAAAACCTTCGTGGTCATCCTCGATGCCTGTCGCGACAATCCTTTCGGCACCGGCTTCCGGACACCGAACAAGGGGCTCAGCCAGTTCGATGCCCCGGTCGGCAGCCTGCTCGCCTACGCCACGGCTCCCGGCAGCGTCGCCTCGGATGGCGAGGGACGCAATGGCCTCTACACCGAAAATCTCGTCAAGGAACTGTCACGGCAGGACGTCCGCATCGAGGATGCGCTCAAGCGCGTGCGGCTCAGCGTACGGCTGGCTTCCGAGGGCGGGCAAATCCCCTGGGAATCGACCTCGCTCGAAAGCGACGTGTTCATCTTCCCGCGTGCGACCGGGAAGCTGTCCGAGGAGGAACAGGAGCGCCAGATCGAGGAAGAAATCGTGCACTGGGGACGTGTGAAGTCCTCCCGGCGCATCGAGGACTGGGTCGAGTACCTGCGCCGCTTCCCGAACGGACGCTTCAGCGAGGTCGCCCAAACCCGCCTTAACCGGCTGCTGGCCGCCGTCGAACG
>JAVEWF010000061.1:9710-13649 GCA_034004665.1 Rhodocyclaceae bacterium
GCCGCGCCGGCAACCACCCCGCCCGCCGCGACGGCCGAAGACGAATCCATCGCTGCCGGCGAGGCCGCGGTTCCCCAGGCTGCGCTCGCCGCGGTGACGAAGAACCCCTACTCCGCCGGCCGCTTCCCGCTCGGCCGCAAGTTCACGGTCGGCGACCGTGTGGTCATGCGCGAAAGCGACCTGCTGACCGGCGTCGCGGAGGGCGAGAAGCGCTTCAAGGTCACGCGCGTCGACGAAGACAACGACCGTGTCGAACTCAACCAGGGCAAGCTGGTCGTCGACCTGATGGGCAATACCGTCGATTCGCCGCTCGCTTCCAGCAGTGTGCCGCAACAGCTCTTCCCCGCCGAACTGCAGGTCGGCAAGCGCTGGACGGCCCTCTACAGCGTGACCTTCAAGAAAGGGCCGCTCGCCGGAAAGACCAACCGCGTCGAGCTGGATGTCCGCATCCAGGCCCGCGAAACGATCCGCGTGCCGGCGGGCGAATACCAGGCCTTCCGCATCGAGGCGCTCGGCTGGTCGGAAGGCGAGCGCGGATCGACGCAGGTCGAATTCAGGCTCTGGGCCGTGCCGGGCATCAACTTTCCCATCCGCTCCGAACGCATCAAGCGGCGCGGCAGCCGGCTCGTCGAAACGAAGCTGACCGAACTCGCCGCGATCCGGCAGGCCGCTTCGGGACTGGACTGACCGCACCGTCCCGCCGGCGCCGACTTTTTTATCCCGCCGACCAGTAATGCGCGACGCCCCACAGGGCGGCGAAGAAAACGCCCAGATGCCCGATGGCCCAGAGCAGATAGCGGCGCTGGATTTTTTCCGGCGGCAACGAGGAAACGAGAAACAGGCGGCCATCTGCCGGTGCGCCCATCGCATGGGTATCCGGGGCGGCCCGCAGTTCCCGGTGATTGCGCAGCACCTCGCGCTTCGCCTGCGAACGGGCCAGCTGCCATTCGCGCATATCGAGCGTGCCGTCGCCGTCGAGGTCGAAGCGTTCGAGCAGCTTCGGCATGTCCTGCTTCCATTCGGCCAGCAGATGCTTCACGTCCTCGGCGACGTTCAGGTCGACACTGTCGCCGCCCCAGGTGCGAAAGGCGCCGATCGCGTAGATCGGTTCGCCCGGGATCAGCACGGCCTGCGTGTGGCGATAGTCCGGCTGCGGGTACCAGACGTCGGTGCTGCGCGGCAGCACTTCGGCACCCTCGGGGTCGACGACGCACACACCGCTGCCGTCATCGAGCAGGAAGGAATCCGACGACTCGCCGCTGCTTTCCAGATGCCACTTGTCGTCGCGCTTGCGCTCGATCTTGAAGCGGTACCAGAGACAGGGCAATCCGTTGAGCGGCGCATGCAGCGGCTGTCCTGCGAGCGGCTCGCCGCGGCCGAGCAGTTCGACGTAGCCCTGCGCGGCGGAAGCGATGCGCGAGGTCGGCGTGTCGGCGATCGCCCGGGCCCGCCGCAGGACGATGCCCCAGGCCGGCAGTGCCATTGCGGCGATGGCGATGGCGACCCATTTCCAGGCGAGCGGCGATTCGAGCTGCAGGCCGGCCAAGACGAGCAGCACGTAGCCGCCCGAGGCGATCCACTGCACATAGCCGCGGCGCAGGCGGGCCAGCATGAAACGCTCAGGCGAACAGCTTCTTCAGGTCGACATCCTTCTTCTCGCCGGCGGAGAACTGCAGCAGCGGTTTGGCGCCGAAGCGGAACAGCCCGGCGATGACCGAGTCCGGGAACTGCTCGACGCGCACGTTGTTGATGTTGACCGCCTCGTTGTAGAACTCGCGGCGGTCGGCGATGGCGTTTTCGAGCTGGCTGATGCGCGACTGCAGCTGCATGAAGCTTTCGTTGGCGCGCAGCTCGGGGTAGGCCTCGGCGACGGCGAAGATCTGGCCGAGACCCATGCGCAGCATGCCTTCCGCCTTGCCGAGCGCCGCCATGTCCTGCGTTTCGCGCGCCGCCTGCACCCTGCTGCGCGCCTCGACGACCTGCTGCAGCGTCTTCTGTTCGAACTGCGCATACTGCTTGCAGGTCTCGACCAGCTTGGGCAGTTCGTCATGCCGCTGCTTGAGCAGCACGTCGATGTTCGCCCAGGCCTTGTCGACGCCGTGCTTGAGCGTCACCAGACGGTTGTAGGTCGAGATGCCGTAGACCAGCAGCACGGCGACGATGCCGAAGGACACCAGCAGGGACACGCTCATGATCGTTTCTCCGAATGTGGGCTCGCGCCGGGATTAAATCACGATTGTCCGCGGCGCATCGGCAAATGGCGCCGTCCCGCCGGCGCCGACTTTTCGATCAGTGATGCTGTGCGAAGAAATGCAGCAGGCGCCGCGGCAGCCAGTCGAGCCGGCCGGGCCAGGCACCGCTGACGAAGCCGACATGGCCGCCTTCCTGCGGCTGTTCCAGCGTCACGGCCGCGGACACCTCGCCGGCCTGCGGCAGGACATGCGCGGGCAGAAAGGGATCGTTGCGCGCATTGAGCAGCAGGGTCGGCACCCGGATGCCGTTCAGGAAGGGCTTGGCGGAAGCCCGCCGCCAGTAGTCCGCGACGTCGCGGAAGCCGTGCAGCGGCGCCGTCACGGCATCGTCGAAGTCGTGCAGGTTGCGGGCACGGGCCATGCGCGATCCGTCGAAGAGCCCCGGAAAGCGCAGGAGCTTTTCGGCCGCGCCCGGCTTGAGGGTGCGCAGGAAGTGCTGCGTGTAGACGCGGTTGAAGCCGCGCCCGAGGTGGTGGCCGCAGGCGGTCAGGTCGAGCGGTGCGGAGATCGCCGCCGCGGCGTCGACAATGGCGTCAGCATCGCTCCCCTGTTCGCCGAGCCACTTGAGCAGCGCATTGCCGCCGAGCGACACCCCGGCGGCGTAGAGGCGCCGCTGCGGATGCGCGTGCCGCAGGCGGCGCAGGATCCAGTCGATCTCGGCCGAATCGCCCGAGTGGTAGGCGCGCGGCAGGCGGTTCGGCTCGCCCGAACAGCCGCGGAAATGCGCCACCGCGCCGGCCCAGCCGAACTCCCGCAATGCCGTCAGCAGCGCCGTGGCGTAATGGCTGGCCGAACTGCCTTCGAGGCCGTGGAACAGCAGGACGAGTGGCGCATCGCCGGGGGCATCGGCCCAGTCGAGGTCGATAAAGTCGCCGTCCGGGGTGTCCCAGCGTTCGCGACGGCAAGCCGGCGGCGCGGCCTTGATCAGCAGCGGCCAGAGCGTCTGGGCATGGCCGCCGGGGAGCCATCGCGGGGCGCGATAGGCCGAGAAAGTTTCCTTGACTGCCGTCCTGCCGACGCCGACTTTCACACCGAAGCGCGCTGCTCGAAACCACTGTACGCGCCGCTGCCGATCTCGACGGCGACGTGCTCGACCTGCGCGGCCGGCGGGCCGCGCCTTGCCCAGTTCATGATCGCGGCGACTTGTTCCGCCGTCCCGGCGACCATCGCCTCGACGCTGCCGTCGCTGCGGTTCCGTACCCAGCCGGTCACGCCGAGCCGCTGCGCCTCCTGCGCCATGCCGGCGCGATACCAGACGCCCTGCACCTTGCCGGTGATGACGAGATGCCGGATCTCCACTACTTGACCTGCATCCCCGGCGTGGCGCCGGAATCCGGCGAGAGGATGAACAGTCCGGCCGTCTTGTTGTCAGGATCGGAGGCGGCGAGCACCATGCCTTCGGACATGCCGAACTTCATCTTGCGCGGCGCGAGGTTGGCGACCATCACGGTCAGCCGCCCGACCAGCGTGGCCGGATCGTAGGCCGACTTGATGCCGGCGAAGACCTGACGCGTGCCGAGCGGACCGAGGTCGAGCGTGAGCTTCAGCAGTTTTTCCGCACCCTCGACGTGCTCGGCATTGGCAATGCGCGCGATGCGCAGGTCGACCTTCATGAAGTCGTCGATGGCAATGTGGTCGGTCTGGGACATGGCGGCTCCGGTCTGGTGCTGGGCATGGCGCTGCGGCG
>JAVEWF010000008.1:0-59350 GCA_034004665.1 Rhodocyclaceae bacterium
CCACTTCTTCAGGAAGGCGAGCAGGTCATCGGGCGACACCGGCTTGGCGATGAAATCGTTCATCCCCGCTTCGAGGCAGAGCGCCCGATCCTCGGCGAACGCGTTCGCCGTCATGGCGATGATCGGCACGTCGCCCCCCTGCGGCCACTGGCGAATCCGGCGCGTCGCCTCCAGTCCGTTCATGCGGGGCATCTGCACGTCCATCAGGATCAGGTCGTAGCGGCACTCGCCCGCCCGCTCCAGTGCCGCTTCGCCGTCCATCGCCACATCGACGCCCAGCCCTGCGTCCTCCAGAATGGCCAGCGCGATTTCACGATTGACCGGCTCGTCCTCGACCAGCAGGATACGTCGGCCAGCCGGTATCCGGGGCTGCGGCTGCGTCAGTCCGTCCGCACGGGCTTCTGCCGCCATGTCGTCCGGCCTGCACTTGCCCAGACGGGCAGTCAACCAGAAGGTGCTGCCTGCGCCCGGCGTACTGTCGGCGCCCGCAGCACCGCCCATCAGTTGCGCGAGCCTGCGGGTGATGGCCAGGCCCAGACCCGTGCCACCGAACTTGCGGGTATTGGTGTTGTCGGCCTGCTCGAAGGCGACGAACAGCCGGCCCAGGGTCGCCGCATCGATGCCGATGCCCGTGTCGGCGACCTCGAAGCGCACCAGCAGGCTGTCGGGCCCCTCCTCCATGCAGCGGGCGCGCAGGCTGATCGTCCCGCGCTCGGTGAACTTGAGGGCATTCGCGACGTAGTTGATCAAGGCCTGCTGCAGGCGCGTGGGATCGCCCCGCAGGCAGGCTGGTAGTCCCTCCGTGGCATGGACGAGGCGCAATCCCTTGGCCTGGGCGCGATCATGGAACAGTGCCGCGACCCGGTCCAGCAGCTCGGCGACATTGACCGCCCGGGTGTCGAGCTCGAACCGTCCGGCTTCGATCTTGGAAAGATCGAGGATGGCGTTGATGACTTCGAGGAGGTGTTCGCCCGCCTGCTCCAGCTTGTCGAGGCGCTCCGCCTGTTCGGCGGATACCCCCTTCCGCCGGATCAGGTGGGCCATGCCGGTGATCGCGTTGAGCGGCGTGCGGATTTCGTGCGACATGTTGGCAAGAAAGGCGCTCTTGGCGACGTTCGCCGCCTCGGCCGCCGTCTTCGCTTCCTCCAGCTGGGCGGTACGATCCGCAACGAGCGTTTCGAGGTGCCGCCGATAGCGGTCGAGCTCGACCTTGTCGGCCCGCAGTTCGCGGGTTTTCTCGCGGACCTGGTGCCTCAGCCAGGCATTGCCGGCCACGACGAGCAGCAGGATCGCGGCAAGACTCGCCAGCATCCACCACAGCCAGCGCGGCACGACTGTCTGCGGCGGCTGGCCCATCCATTTTTCGAGAATCCGGAAATAAGGCGAGCCGTCCTGCCCGATCCAGGCCCCGAGATGACGGTCGATGGCGACGAGCAGATCGGGATTGCTGCCGCGGCGGACGCCATAGAAAAGCGGCGCCGGCTGGAACATGATCGGCGAAGCCTGCAGGCCGTGCTCGCGGGCATGCAGCTCGCCGAAGAAACGGTTGGCGACGACGGCATCCGCTTCGCCCGCGACGACCTTGCGAAAACCGGCCAGCAGCGAGTCGACGGCCAGCAGTTCGGCCCGCACGCCAAAGTCGGCGAGCAGTTCGCGCAGATACTCTTCCTGGACCGAGCCCTGCAGGACGGCAACCCGCTTGTCGCGCAGGTCGAGCATGGTGTGGATCGGCATGCCGGCCGGGCGATAGATTTCCGACCAGCTGTGCAATGCCGGCGTGCTGTGAAAATCGAAACGCTCACCGCGCCGCTCGTTGTAGGCCAGGTCCGGCAGCACATCGATGCGCCCCGCCTGCAGGGCCTGCAGGCAGTCGTTCCAGTCGCAGGGAACGGTCTGCAGCGTCCAGCCTTCGCGGGCGGCGATCTCGTTCAGCAGTTCGCCGAGAATGCCGCCAGGGCGATTGTCCTCGGCGACGAACAGCTTCGGCTCATTGGCATAGACACCGACACGCACCTCGCGCGGCTCGGCATGCAACTTTCCCGGCAGGCCGATGCCTGCCAGAATCAGCAGCCCTATTGGCCATATCGTCCGGTCAATCCATGTACGCACCGTGAAGCCCTCACTTCTCGGTTGGTCGACAGCGTCCCGGAGACCTGCGGCGGAATCAGCTTCCGCGCTTTTTGGCTCCGCCCTTGCTCACTCCCCGGCTGCCCGCCCGCTCCCCTGCTGGCCGCCGGTCATGCGGGGTGGATTTTGCCGCGAAACCGGGCCGCGGTGAAGGTTTGGACGTCCGGACCGGCCGGTCCGAAAAGTCGGCGCCCGCGGGACGGCGCGGCCGGCCCGCATCCTCTTCGCGGGGACGGCGGCCACGACCGAACGCGGGCTTGTCGCCTTCCCCCGGGGCGGCGGGACGGATCCGCAACGGCAGCTGGCGCACGCGCGTGCGCTTCAGGTTTTCCAGCACGTCCGCCGGCAGTTCCGGCAGCTCCACGGTACTGTAGTCGTCGAACAGATTGATCTGCCCGATCAACCGGCCGTCGATGCCGCCCTCGTTGGCGATGGCACCGACGATCTCCTTGGGCAGCGCGCCCTGATTCCTGCCGACTTCGATGCGGTAGCGCAGCACCGGCGCATTGCCGAAATCGCGCTTCTCGACCGGCTTTTCGCGTCGCGGACGCTCCGGCCTGTCTTCCCGTTCAAAAGTTGGTGCCGGCGGGACGGCATTCGCCGGGCCGCTGCGCGGCATGGGGACGGCACGCGCCTCCGGAGCGGCCGGCTCGGGCAGTCCCTCGGGCTGCAACGGACGCTCGCGCTGGGCGAGAAAAGCCAGTGCCGCGGCGATCTGGCGCGTCGCGATATTGTCCTCGCCCTCCATGCGCCGCACCACGTCGTAGAAAAAGTCGAGATTCTCTTCGGCCAGCGTGTCGAGGATCTGCTGGCGGAACTGCTGCACGCGCCGCTCGGCCACCTCGCCGCGCGTCGGCAGCGCGATCGGCTCGATCGGCTGGCGCGTGGCGCGTTCGATCGCCTTGAGCATGCGCATCTCGCGCGGCGCGACGAAGAGGATCGCCACGCCCGTGCGGCCCGCACGCCCGGTGCGGCCGATGCGGTGCACATAGGCCTCGGTGTCGTAGGGCACGTCATAGTTGATGACATGGGTGACGCGCGGCACGTCGATGCCGCGGGCCGCGACATCCGTGGCGACGACGATGTCGAGGGAACCCGACTTGAGCCGCTCGATCACCTGTTCGCGCAGGCCCTGGGTCATGTCGCCGTTCAGGGCCGCTGCCTCGTAGCCGCGTGCCTCGAGCTTGTCGGCGAGGTCGACCGTCGCCGTCTTGGTGCGGACGAAGATGATCGCGGCGTCGAACTCTTCCTCGATCTCGAGCATGCGCGTCAACGCTTCCAGCTTGTCGGCACCGCGCACCTGCCAGTATTTCTGCTTGATGGCGGCCACGGTGGCCGTCGCCGCGCGGATCTTCACCTGCTGCGGATCCTTCAGGTAACGCTGCGCGATGCGGCGGATCGGATCCGGCATGGTCGCCGAGAACAGCGCGGTCTGGCGCGTCGCCGGCGTGTGTTCGAGGATCCACTCGACGTCGTCGATGAAACCCATGCGCAGCATCTCGTCGGCCTCGTCGAGCACCAGCGTCTTGAGGTTGTCGAGGGAGAGGCTCTTGCGTTCCAGGTGGTCCATGACGCGCCCCGGCGTACCGACGATGATGTGCGCGCCGCGCGACAGCGCGCGCAGCTGGATCACCATGCTCTGGCCGCCATAGATCGGCAGCACGTGGAAACCGGGCATGTGGTGCGCGTACTTCTGGAAGGCCTCCGCCACCTGTATCGCCAGTTCGCGCGTCGGTGTCAGCACCAGCGCCTGCGGCCGCTTGTCCGCCGGATCGAGCTTCGCCAGCAGCGGCAGCGCGAAGGCCGCCGTCTTGCCGGTGCCGGTCTGCGCCTCGCCCAGCAGGTCGCTGCCGGCCAGCAGATGCGGGATACAGGCGGCCTGGATCGGTGACGGGGTTTCGTAGCCGACCTCCGCCAGCGAGGAAAGGAGGAAGGGCGGCAGGGCGAGTGCCGCGAAGCTGTCGATGGTCTGCGTCATGGGGTATGCCCGCCGGGCGGGTGGAAAAAAGGCAGGGCAGGCCTGCAAGGGTCGCATTATCGCAGACTCGCCGCCCCGCAAGCACCGGGCCGCCGTCCCGCCAGCGCCGACTATTGACGACTCTTGCTCTGGCCGACCTTCTGCTCGACCGCGAACACCGCCGCCTCGACACGCGAGGTGAGGTTGAGCTTGGCCAGGATATGGCGGACGTGCAGCTTGACGGTATCGTGGCTGATGTCGAGCTGGCGGGCGATCGCCTTGTTGGACAGGCCCTGCGCGAGATACTCGAGGATTTCGCGCTCGCGGGCCGTCAGCTGCTGCAGGGCATCCGCCTTGGTCGGTTGCCCGCCCCCCTGCAGGAGATGCACCAGCTTGAGCGTCATCGCCGGCGCGACCACCGTCTCGCCACGCACGGCGCGCTGCACCGCATCGACGACGTCGTCGGGCTCCATGTCCTTGAGCAGGTAGCCCTGCGCGCCGGCGCTCATCGCGCTGGCGAGGTCGTCCTCGGCATCGCTGACGGTGAGCATCAGCACCGGGCCGCGCCAGCCGTCGGCACGCACCTGGCGCAGCAGCGCCAGGCCGCCGTGCGGCGGCATGTTGAGGTCGCTGATGACGACGTCGGGCTGGGTTTCCTTCAGCAGCTGGAGGGCCTCGTCGCCATTGCCGGCGATGCCGGCGACGCTGATCTCGCCACGCTGCTCCAGCAGTTCGGCCAATCCCTTGCGGAACAGGGTGTGGTCATCGACCAGCAGGACCCGGATACGGTTCTTGTCGTTCATGCAGTCATCCTGTTGCCCGCCGGACTCACGGCGGGGAAAACGAGCCGGACGCGGAAGCCGCCCGACGGCAGGTTCGCCACCTCGACACGCCCGCCGATCAGCCGCGCACGTTCGCGCATGATCGACAGGCCGAAGTGGTCGCGCAGATGCGGGTGTTCCTCGAAGCCGCCGGTGCGGTTGGCGATGGCGAAGAAGCCCTGCCCGCCGCGACCGTTGTCGTCGATCGTCGCCACGTAATGGTCGCCGGCCCCCTCGATCGTCAGGCGGGCCTGCGTCGCCTCGGAGTGGCGGCCGACGTTGGCGAGCGCTTCCTGGACGATGAAGAACACCTGGGCTTCCTGATCCACGCTGAGCCGCAGATCCTTGACGCGGTTACGGAACTCGAGCTGGATGCCGGTGCGGTCCTGGAAATCCCCGGTCAGGCGCGTCAGCGCCTGCTGCAGGCCCATCGGGTCCATGCGGTTGCGGAACTGGGACAGCAATGCCCGCAGCTGGCTATAGGCTTCGTCGAGCGCCTGGGTGACGTCGGCCGCATATTTACCGGCCCCCTCGTCGCCCTCCTTGCCCTCCTCGCGCAGCGCGTCCTGCAGCAGGGCCATGCGCATCTTCATGTAGGCGAGCGTCTGGGCCAGCGAATCGTGCACCTCGGCCGCCATCATCTGCCGCTCGTTCATCAGGGTGATGCGCAGGTTCTCGCGCTTGAGGCGCGCGTTTTCGAGGGCCATGCCGAGGTGCTCGCTGATGGAGCGAAACAGCAGCGCGACTTCCTCGGGCAGTTCGAAGCGCTCGGGCAGGAACAGGTTGTAGGTGCCCTGCAACTGGCCGCCGTGCTGCAGCGGCACGACCACCATCGCCTGGCAGTCGCGGTCGAAATAGGGATGTTGCGTCCGCACGGCGCAGGCGTGCAGGTCGATCTCGTAGCGCGAGTGGTTGTCGGCGATGGCATTGCCGCACTGGCCGCAGTCGATGGGCACCAGCCGTTCGCGCTCCACCACCTCGGGCGGCAGGCCCCGCGCCGCCACCAGCCGCAGGTGCTTGCCGTCGGAGGTCACGACGCGCACCGCGCCGGCGTTGGCCTGCGTCAGCTTCAGCATCGTGCCGAGGAAGCGGCCGAGCAGTTCCTCGACATCGTCCTCGTCGGCGAGGCTCGCCGAGACGGCGGAGAAGATATCGAGCGCGAGCAGTCGCGAATGCTCGTCGGCATCCACTTCCGGCATGACGGACCGGAGCGTGGCGGGGGCTTCCATCCTGGCCTACTCCTCTCGTTATGCCACGCGATGTGGCGCTATGGCTTCCACGCAGCGTGGCATCGGGCGATATTGTGCAAACATTCTAACCCCTTCCGCCGTCCGGAAACGGCCGTCAGGCGGGCGATTACACGGGAAGCGGCCACTCTCCCGACAGGGTTTTCTCGGCCCACAGCAGCGCGGTGACGGTCTTGGCGTCCGTGATCTCGCCGTCGCGCACGGCGAGCAGCGCATCGGCGAGGCTCAGCTCGACGATCTCGAGAATCTCGCCGTGGTCCGGGTCCTCGCCGACGAAGCTGAGGCCCTGCGCCCAGAAGATCTCGATGCGCTCGTCCGAATAGCCGATGGCCGGATGCATGGTGCCGAGATGGCGCCAGAGCTTCGCCTTGTAGCCGGTCTCCTCGCGCAATTCGCGGCGCGCGGTGTCGAGGATGTGCTCGCCCGCATCGATCTTGCCGGCCGGCAGTTCGATGAATACGCGCCGCAGCGGATAACGGAACTGGCGTTCGAACAGCAGCTTGCCGTTGTCGAGCACGGCGACGACGACGACCGCGCCCTGGTGGCGAATGATCTCGCGCGTCGACTCGTGCCCGTCGGGCAGCCGCACCTTGTCCGAAAACACCTTGAGCAGGCAGCCGTCGAACACCTGCTCGCTCTCGAGCGTCTCTTCGATGAAGTCAGTTTCGGTCATGCCTTCGGCCCATTCCATGTTGCTCGCAGGGTTTTGATTTGTCTTGAACTTTAGCAGAAAGACCCGAACTAAACCGTACAACGAAAAACCCCAACCCCACCCCGACAGGAGATCGACATGTCATTCATTCCCGGTTTCGATAGCGACGGTGTCGTCACCGTCAACCGCGTCATCCTCAAGCCGCAGTTTTCGGTCGAGGATCTCGAGGAGCGCGTCGCCATGCTCTGCGAGAACGTCAAGACCTACCATTCCGACACCGGCTTCGTCGGCGGGATGGTCGTGCTCAACAGCGGACAGGTGTCGAACGAAGGCAGCACCCTCGGCCAGGCGGTCGAAAATCCGCTCAAGGACCGCGAGGCGCTCATCGTCACCTTCTGGAACTCCTTCGAAGAGCACGAGGCCTCGCACCGCAGCGAAACCTTCCAGCCGCTGTTCAGGCAGGTCCTCGAACTGTGCGAGAACGGCAACGAGGAAATCGCCTACCGCATGCTGTGGTCCGGCAAGGCCTACTCGCCCGCCGAGGCGGCCGAAGCGCGCGCCGCCAAGGAGCGCTACCTCAAGGCCGCGTAATAGTCGGCGCCGGCAGGACGGCGCACTGAAACGAAAAACGGGCCTTGCGGCCCGTTTCTCCGTGGCGACCCGGAAAGTTCAGACCCTTTCCCAGATCGTCGTGATACCCTGGCCGCCGCCGATGCACATCGTGGCCATGCCGTAGCGCTTGCTGGTGCGGATCATCTCGTGCAGCAGCTTGGTGATGATGACGGAGCCGGTGGCGCCGACCGGGTGGCCGATGGCGATGGCGCCACCGTTCGGGTTGGTCTTGACCGGGTCGAGGCCGAGGCCGCGCGACACGGCGATCGACTGGGCGGCAAAGGCTTCGTTCGACTCGATGACGTCCATCTGGTCGAGCGTCAGGCCGGCTTTCTGCAGCGCAACTTTCGACGACGGGATCGGGCCTTCGCCCATGATGTCGTTCGGCACGCCGGCGATGGCGTAGGAGACCAGGCGGGCGATCGGCTTGTGGCCGCCGGCAGCGGCCTTGGCGGCATCGGCCAGCACCAGGAAGGCGGCGGCGTCGTTGATGCCGGAAGCATTGCCGGCGGTGACGGTACCGTCCTTCTTGAAGGCGGGACGCATCTTCGCGAGGGTTTCCATGGTCGTGGTGGGCTTCAGGTGCTCGTCGGTATCGAACACGACATCGCCCTTGCGGGTCTTGAGGGTGATCGGGGCGATCTGCGACTTGAAGTAGCCGGCGGCCTGGGCGGCGGCGGCGCGCTTTTGCGATTCGACGGCGAAGGCATCCTGCTCTTCGCGGCTGATGCCCCACTTGGCGGCCAGATTCTCGGCCGTGATGCCCATGTGGCCGACGCCGAAGGGATCCGTCAGTACGGACACCATCGCGTCGATGGCCTGGGTATCGCCCATGCGCGCGCCGGAACGCAGCGCGGGCAGCAGATAGGCGCCGCGCGACATGACTTCGACACCGCCGCCGATGGCGAAGTCGGCATCGCCGAGCATGATCGCCTGGGCGGAGTTGACGATGGCCTGCTGGGCGGAACCGCACAGGCGGTTGACCGCGAAGGCCACGGAATCCATCGACATGCCGCCCTGGATGGTGGCGACACGCGCGACATAGGGATAGCGCGATTCGGTCGGAATGCAGTTTCCGACCGTGGCGAAGGTGACCTGCTGCGGATCGACGCCGGCGCGGGCGATCGCTTCCTTGACGACCATGCCGCCCAGTTCGGCGGGCTCGATGCTGCTCAACGACCCGCCAAAGGCCCCGACGGCGGAACGCACGGCACTCAGTACGACAACTTCCTTGTTCGACATTTTTCCACTCCTGGTTTTTTATGAATCGAAAACGCTTTCAGCACTAACCCACCCAGCTGGCCACCGTCAGCAGCGCCAGCAGCAGCAGGCACAACACCAGCGCGCGCCAGACGAGTCCGGTCGCACTCTGCAGATGCTCGATGTCGGCATCGTCGCCGAGGCCCAGTTCGGGCCGCGCCTCGATCTCGGCGGCACCCGGCAACGGCTGGCCGAGCTTGATGCCGAGGGCGCCGGCACCGCTGGCCAGCAGTATACCGGTCGCGGCATCCGCCCATTGTCCCGCCTGGGTACGCCAGCAATACACGGCATCCTCGAAGTCGCCGACGACGGCGAAGGTGGCGGCCGTCAGCCGTGCCGGCAGCCAGTCGACCATCTGGAAGGCTTCGCGCGCGAACCGGTCGAACTGCCCCTCCTCGCCGGTCGGCAAGGCGCCCCGCGACCAGTGCTGCGTCATGCCGAGGCCGAGCCGGTAGAACACCGCACCCGCCGGCCCGAGGACGACGAACCACAACAGCGGGGCGAAAACATGGCGGTGCGACGCGATGATGCCCTGCTCGATGCTCAACCGGGCGATCTCGGCCGGGCCGAGCCGCTCGGCGCCCGTGCCGCGCCACTCCGCGAGCAGTTGCCGGGCGCGCTCGGTCTCACCCATGCGCAAAGCGAGCTGGATGTCGGTGAAGTAGTGACTGAACTGGCGAAAGCCCAAGGTGAAGTAGAGCACGCCGACATTGAAAAGGAAGGCCGCCAGCGGATGCACGGCACAGGCGAGGATCTGGAGTGCCAGGACCAGCAGAGCCGGCAGCAGCACGCCGACGCCCCAGGCCGTCATGCCATGACGGCGCTCGCCGCCGTTGAAGCGCTGTTCGAGAAAGTCGGCGAAGCCACCCACCGCGGAGCAGATGCGCGCCATCGGCGAGGCCTTGATCTGTTCGATGACGAGTACGCAGAGGATGCTGAGGAAGGTCATGAAGGATTACCGTGCGGGCCGCCCGGCGAAGATATCACACTCGCCCTTGCCCGGCCGTCATGCGGGCGACAGCAGGCATTCGCGCAGGCCGACCAGCATGCCGGCGGTCGCGCCCCAGATGAATCGTTCCTGCCATGGGACCGCCCAGAACTCGCGCTGCACGCCCTGATGGAGGACCGATTCGCGCCGGTAGTTCGCGGCGTCGAGCAGGAATGCCAGAGGCGTTTCGAAGACATCCGCCACCTCGAAATCGTCCAGGCGCAGATTCAGGGGCGGCGTGACCAGTCCGACCACCGGCGTGACGCGAAAACCGGTGCTGGTGGAATATTCCGGCAGGCAACCCAGTACCTCGACCTGTTCGGGCCGGAGGCCGACCTCCTCTTCGCATTCGCGCAGGGCGGTTGCCTGCGGGTTGGCATCCTGCGGTTCGCAACGGCCGCCGGGAAAGCTGATCTGGCCGGGGTGGTCGCGCAGATGGGCCGTCCGTTGCGTCAGCAGGACCGTCAGCCCGCTCGGCCGGTCGACGATCGGAACGAGGACTGCAGCGGCGATGACGTCCCGGCCGGGCTCATGCCCTTCCGTCATCGCGGCCCGGGGCATCGCACCCGCACACCGTGATCGCAGCCACGCTGCCGATAGTTGTTCCGACGCTAGAATCACCTGACCAACCTGCTCATCTTCCGCTCCCGCCGCCCATGAAACCCGTCGCCATCTTTCGTCACCATGCCGGGGAAGGCCCCGGCTATTTTGCCACTTTCCTCGACGCCCACGGGATTCCCTGGCAACTGGTCTGCATCGATGCCGGCGTCCCGCCACCGCCGACTTTCGGCGACTTTTCCGGTCTCTGCTTCATGGGCGGCCCGATGAGCGTGAATGACGACCTGCCCTGGATTCCGCCCGCGCTGGCGCTGATCCGCGGCGCTGTCGCGACCGACGTCCCCGTCATCGGTCACTGCCTCGGCGGACAGCTGATCGCCAAAGCGCTCGGTGGGGCGGTAACGCGTAACCCGCTCAAGGAACTCGGCTGGGGGACGGTGACGACGACCGATCCTGTCGCAGCCGAGTGGCTCGACGATCTCGTCAGTTTCGAGGCCTTCCACTGGCACGGCGAAACCTTCTCGATTCCCCCCGGCGCGACGCGCATCCTGAAAAGCGCGTACTGCGACAACCAGGCCTTCGTCATGGGCCCGCACCTCGGCCTGCAGTGCCATGTCGAGATGACCGAGGCGATGATCCGCCTCTGGAACAAGGTCTGGGACGACGAGAAGGCTGCCCCCGGCCCGTCGGTGCAACGCCCCGAGGAAATGTACGAGAGGATGGCCGAGCGCATCACCAAGATGCGTGTCGCTGCCGACCGGCTCTATACCCGCTGGATCGGCGGGCTCGAATAAAAGTCGGCGCCGGCGGGACGGCAATCAGTCGCGGAAATTGCCGTAGCTGAGCGGAAAGTCGGTGATCGTCTTCTTGACCAGAGCGATCGCGGCCTGCAGATCGTCGCGCTTCGCCCCGGTCACGCGCACGGCGTCGCCCTGGATCGTCGCCTGCACCTTGATCTTGCTGTCCTTGATCAGCTTGACGAGCTTCTTCGCCAGCTCCTGCTCGATGCCGGACTTGATCTTCAGTTCCTGCTTGGCCTTGTTGCCGGAGACGCTCTGCACGGCGCCGATGTCGAGGCGCTTGGTACTCTCGCGCTCCTTCTTTTCCATCTCGGGGAAAAGGATGTCCTTGATCTGGCCGAGCTGGAACTCCGAGTCGCCCCAGAGCGTGATCAGCTTGTCCTTCTCGTTGAGTTCGGCCTTCGCGCTCGTGCCCTTGAAGTCGTAGCGGTTGCCGATCTGTCGGCCGGCGACATCGACGGCATTTTTCAGCGCCACCATGTCGGCTTCGGAGGTGATGTCGAACGAGGGCATGATGCTTACCCGAAGTGGCAGACGTAGTGGTAGGGCTCGCCGGTCACTTCGATGTCGAAGGACGAGTTGCCGGGCACATTGAAGGACTCGCCGGCGGCACAGGATTTCCAGTCGCCGCCCTTCAGCCGATAGCGGCAGGCGCCCGCGACGGTCTCCATGATTTCCGGCGCACCGGTATTGAAGGTCAGCAGCGCCGGCAGGATGACGCCGACGCTCTTCCTCGTGCCGTCGGCGAACTGCACGGTATGGCTCACGCACTTGCCGTCGAAGTAGACGTTGGCTTGCTTGACGACAGAAACGTTTTCGAATTGCGACATGATCAGATTCCCCACATTTTCTCGATGATGTTCTTGGCGACGAAACCCAGCATGCCGAAGGCGAGCACGAAGAACAATGCGAAGGTACCGACCTTGCCCGCCTTCGACCGATAAGCCAGTTCCCCGATGATGAAGAGCATGTACAGCATGAAGGCCCCGAGGCCGAACGTCATGCCGAAATGGGCGATCTGCTCTTCCGTGTAGCCGAACATTTACTTCTTCCGGCTGCGCTTCTGACGGGCGTTTTCGGCAATGCGCATGCGCAGCGCGTTGAGCTTGATGAAGCCGCCCGCGTCCTTCTGGTCGTAGGCGCCGGCGTCGTCCTCGAATGTGGCGATGGTCGGATCGAACAGCGAGTCGGTCTTCGAATCGCGGCTGACGACGCTGACGCTGCCCTTGTAGAGCTTGACGCGCACCCAGCCATTGACGCTCTGCTGCGTGTGGTCGATCAGCACCTGCAGCGCCTGGCGCTCAGGCGCCCACCAGTAGCCGTTGTAGACCAGGCTGGCGTAGCGCGGCATCAGGTCGTCCTTGAGATGCGCGACTTCGCGGTCGAGGCAGACCGATTCGATGCCGCGATGGGCCTTGAGCAGGATGGTGCCGCCGGGCGTCTCGTAACAGCCGCGCGACTTCATGCCGACGTAGCGGTTCTCGACGAGATCGAGGCGACCGACGCCATGCCTGCCGCCGATCTGGTTCAGCGTGGCGAGCAGTTCGTGCGCTTTCATCTTCTTGCCGTTGATGGCGACGAGGTCGCCGGCCTTGAACTCGAGGTCGAGGTATTCGGGCTTGTTCGGAGCCTTCTCGGGTGAAACCGTCCAGCGCCACATCGATTCCTCGGCCTCGGCCGACGGGTTTTCGAGATGGCGCCCCTCGTAGGAGATGTGCAGCAGGTTGGCGTCCATCGAGTAGGGCGAGCCGCCCTTCTTGTGCTTCATGTCGATGGGAATGCCGTGCGTCTCGGCGTAGGCCATCAGCTTCTCGCGCGACAGCAGATCCCACTCGCGCCACGGCGCGATCACCTTGACGTTGGGCATCAGCGCGTAGGCGCCGAGTTCGAAGCGCACCTGGTCGTTGCCCTTGCCGGTGGCGCCGTGCGAGATGGCGTCGGCGCCAACCTTGCGGGCGATCTCGATCATGCGCTTGGCGATCAGCGGCCGCGCGATCGAGGTGCCGAGCAGGTATTCGCCCTCGTAGATGGTGTTGGCGCGGAACATCGGGAAGACGAAGTCGCGCACGAATTCCTCGCGCAGGTCGTCGATGAAGATGTTCTGCTTCTTGATGCCGAGCTTGAGCGCCTTGGCACGCGCCGGCTCGAGTTCCTCGCCCTGGCCAAGGTCGGCGGTGAAGGTCACCACTTCGCACTGGTAGGTGTCCTGCAGCCACTTGAGGATCACCGAGGTATCGAGTCCGCCCGAGTAGGCCAGCACGACCTTGTTGACACCCGACTTGCTTTTCGCTTTTGCCATTCCCGTTTCCTTTAATCTTTAACCTTGCCCAGCACCAGAAACTCCAGCAGCGCCTTCTGGGTATGCAGGCGGTTCTCCGCCTCGTCCCAGACGACGCTTTGCGGCCCGTCGATCACCTCGGCCGCGACCTCTTCGCCGCGATGCGCCGGCAGGCAGTGCATGAACACCGCATCCGGCTTCGCCACGCGCATCATCTCCCCATCCACCTGCCAGTCGGCGAATGCCTTGAGACGCTGCTCGTTCTCCGCCTCGAAGCCCATCGATGTCCACACGTCCGTCGTGACCAGATCGGCATCGCGTGCGGCATCCATCGGATCGGCGAACTGTTCGAAGTGGTCGGTGCCGTAGAGGCCGGCCCGCTCTGGCTCGACCTCATAGCCGGGCGGCGTCGAGACATGGACGTTGAAGTCGAGTACCTCGGCGGCCTGCAGCCAGGTATTGCACATGTTGTTGGAATCGCCGATCCAGGCCACCGTCTTGCCCTGGATCGGTCCGCGCTGCTCGATGTAGGTGAAGATGTCCGCCATGATCTGGCAGGGGTGATATTCATTGGTCAGGCCGTTGATCACGGGCACGCGCGAATGGGCGGCGAAGCGCTCGATGATGTCCTGCTCGAAGGTGCGGATCATCACCGCATCGCTCATGCGCGAGATCACCTCGGCGGCGTCCTCGACCGGCTCGCCACGCCCGAGCTGGGAATCGCGCGTGTTCAGGTAGATCGCGGAACCGCCGAGCTGGTGCATGCCGGCCTCGAAGGAGAGACGCGTGCGCGTACTCGCCTTCTCGAAGATCATGACCAGGGTACGGTCCTCCAGCGGCCAATACTTCTGGTAGGACTTGAAACGCTGCTTGATCGTCGCGGCACGCTCGAAAAGGTATTCGAACTCGGCGCGGGTGAAATCCTTGAACTGCAGAAAATGTCGCGGGGCGTTCATGACGAAACTTCCTACGCGACCAGGAACTGGCGGATGAGGCCGGCCAGCCGGTCGATGAGTTCGTCGGCCTCGGCATCGCTCATCACCAGCGGCGGCAGCAAGCGGACCACTCTGTCGGCCGTGACGTTGATCAGGATGCCGGCTTCGAGACCGGCTGCGACCAGCGCACTGCAGGGTCGATCGAGTTCGATGCCGATCATCAGTCCGCAGCCCCGGACGTCCACGACACCGCCCTGCCCCGCCAGCGCGTCCCGGCAGCGGGTACGGATGCGCTCGCCCAGCGATGCGACATGGGTCAGCAGGTTTTCTTCTTCGAGCACGGCGAGCGTGGTCAGCGCCGCAACACAGGCCAGCGGATTGCCACCGAAGGTAGAGCCATGATTGCCCGGCTTGAAGACGCCTGCGGCCAGTCCGGCCGTCAGGCAGGCGCCTACCGGCACGCCGGAGCCGAGTCCCTTGGCCAGCGTCATCACATCGGGCCGGATACCGGCATGCTGGTGCGCGAACCATCGGCCGGTACGGCCGATGCCGCACTGCACTTCATCGACCATGAACAGCCAGCCGCGCTCGTCGCAGACGCGACGCAGGCCGCGCATGAAATCATCATGCGCGATATGGATGCCGCCCTCGCCCTGCAATGGCTCGAACAGGACGGCAACGACGTTGGGGTTGTTGGCGGCGACCTGCTCGATGGCGGCAAGGTCGTCGAAGGGAACGCGCACGAAGCCCGGCACGAGCGGCTCGAAGCCGGCCTGCACCTTGCGGTTGCCGGTCGCGGACAGGGTCGCCAGCGTCCGGCCGTGAAAGGCATGCTCCATGACGATGACGGCCGGCTGGTCGACGCCCTTCTGGTGGCCGAACAGGCGTGCCAGCTTGATGGCAGCCTCGTTGGCCTCGCAGCCGGAATTGCAGAAGAAGACCTCGTCCATCGCGGCCAGCGCGGCGAGGCGGTCCGCCAACGCTTCCTGCTCGGCGACCCGGTAGACATTGGACACATGGATCAGCTTGCCGATCTGGGTACCGAGCGCGGCGACCAGGCGCGGGTGATTGTGTCCCAGCGTATTCACGGCAATGCCGGCAAGGCCGTCAAGATAGCGCCGTCCTTCGGCATCGTACAGCTGACAGCCTTCCCCGTGCGTGAATGCCACCGGCTGACGGGCGTAGTTGTTCATCAAGTGCGACATCGGATCCAGCCTTTTGAAAAGAAGACGGCGGCCGGAAGATGGCCGCCGTTTCGTTTTTGCGGGACAAAGATCATAAGTGAAAAAAGCGGGGCTGTATAGGCACCGCGATGGTGTTCCCGAGGCATCGGAAGCATCACGGCAAGCGGCCCGAACGGATTAAATTGGATTTTTGCTACAATTCACTCAGTTAATAACAATCCCGCCGACAGCCCCCTCATCTTCCGCATGCCCGCATTCGTCGCCGAAAATTTCATCATCGTCGGGGTTACGCAGGCGGGCCGCAAATTCCGTCCCAGCGACTGGGCGGAGCGGCTGTGCGGCGTCATGTCGGCCTTTGGTTCGCAACGGCGCATGACCTACTCGCCCTATGTGCAGCCCGGCAACCTGGATGGCGAAAAATGTGTCTTCGTGGATGGCCGCATCCACGACATCGAACCGATGGCCTATACGTTCCTCGTCAATTTCGCGCGCGACAACGAGTTGCGCGTCGATCCCTGGACGGAAGAAGCCAAAGCGGACGACTGAAAATGCAAAAGACACGGCCATCCTTGCGGATGGCCGTGTCCATGTTCAGCAACCCGTCGGGAGATCAGGCTGCCAGTGCCTTGATGGCGGCAGACAGGCGGCTCTTGTGACGGGCGGCGGCGTTCTTGTGAATGATCTTCTTGTCGGCGATCGAGTCGATGACGCACTGCGATTCCTTGAAGACGGCCTGGGCGGCAGCCTTGTCGCCGGCAGCGACGGCCTTGCGCACTTTCTTGATGGCGGTGCGCAATTCGGAACGCTGGCTCATGTTATGGACGCGACGCACGTCGGATTGACGGGCGCGCTTGCGGGCTTGGGCGGTATTGGCCATGGGTAAGCTCGGTGGGAATTCGTTGAAAGCGCGCGATTATAGGTAGAGTTGCGCCGCTTTGCAAGGTACATTTCCCGGTTTCCGCCCCGGGTCGAATGGTTACCATCCAGCCATGAATCTTCTGCGCGTGCTCGCCACCGTCAGCAGCCTGACGCTGTTGTCGCGAATTCTCGGTTTCATCCGCGATTTCGTCATTGCCCGCGCCTTCGGCGCCGGGATGCTGACCGACGCGTTTTTCGTCGCCTTCCGACTGCCCAACCTGTTGCGCCGGCTGTTCGCCGAGGGTGCATTCTCCCAGGCCTTCGTCCCGCTATTGGCCGAATACCGCAATCAGCGCGGCGAGGAAGCCACCCGCCAGCTCGTCGACCGGGTCGCCACGATGCTGTTTCTCGTCGTCCTCGGCGTGGCGATGCTGGGCGTCATCGGCGCCCCGCTGCTGATCCATGTCTCCGCCCCGGGCTTCGCGGCGGATCCCGACAAGTTCGCCCTGACGGTGACGCTGACCCGCATCGCCTTCCCCTACATTCTCTTCATGGCGCTGGTGGCGCTCGCCGCCGGCATCCTGAACACCTGGAGCCGCTTCGCGCTGCCAGCATTCACCCCGGTGCTGCTGAACCTCTCGTTCATCGGCATGGCGCTCTTCGCCGCGCCTTACTTCGACCCGCCGATACTCGCGCTAGCCTGGGCCGTCTTTCTCGGTGGCCTGCTGCAACTGGCGCTCCAGTTGCCGGCCCTCAAGAGGATCGGCATGCTGCCGCGCTTCGCCTTCGCTCCGGGCGACCCCGGCGTGCGGCGTGTTCTCAAGCTGATGGGCCCGGCCGTGCTCGGCGTCTCGGTCGCCCAGATCTCCCTGCTGATCAACACGATCTTCGCCTCGTTCCTGACATCCGGCAGCGTCTCCTGGCTCTATTACGCCGATCGCCTGATGGAGTTCCCCGCCGGGCTGCTCGGCGCTGCGCTCGGAACGATCCTCCTGCCGAGCCTGGCCAAGGCGCACTCCACCGAAAACCCGCAGGAATTTTCCGCCCTGCTCGACTGGGGCTTGCGACTGACCTTCCTGCTCACCCTGCCGGCCGCGCTCGGTCTCGCCATGCTGGCCGTGCCATTGATCTCGACGCTGTTCCAGCACGGCGCCTTCACGGCTGCGGACGTCCTGCAAACCCGCCAGGCGCTGGTCGCCTACAGCATCGGACTGATCGGCCTGATCCTCGTGAAAGTGCTGGCGCCGGGCTTCTACGCCCGCCAGAACATCCGCACGCCGGTGAAATTCGCCCTGATCACGCTCGCCGCGACACAGGCGATGAACCTCGCCTTCATCATCCCGCTGCAGCACGCCGGGCTGGCACTCTCGATCGGTCTGGCCTCCTGCCTGAATGCGACCCTGCTGTTTCGCGGCCTGCGCCACCGTGACGCGTACCACGCGCAGCCGGGGTGGCGCCGCTTCATGCTGAAAATCGCACTAGCACTGGTCGTTCTGGGGACCGTCCTGTGGCTGGGCACGGGACCGGAAAGCGCCTGGCTGTCGGCAGGCGCACTGGATCGCGCCGTGCATCTCGGCCTGCTGGTGACGGGAGGTGCTGCAGCCTATTTCGCCACACTCTGGCTGCTGGGTTTCCGACTGCGCGACTTCCGCCGGCGTTCCGCGTCCTGAACGCCGTCCCGCCAGCGCCGACTTTTGCAAACAAAACGGGCGGCCGAAGCCGCCCGTTTCCATGAAGCGCAAACCGCGATCAGGCCACCAGCGGCACGATCAGCAGCGCCACGATGTTGATGATCTTGATCAACGGGTTGACCGCGGGACCTGCCGTGTCCTTGTAGGGATCGCCGACCGTGTCGCCGGTTACCGCCGCCTTGTGCGCGTCGGAGCCCTTGCCGCCGAAATTGCCTTCCTCGATGTACTTCTTGGCGTTGTCCCAGGCACCACCGCCGGTCGTCATCGAGATCGCGACGAACAGGCCGGTGACGATGGTGCCCATCAGCACGCCGCCCAGCGCACGCACCCCGGCACCGACGCCGTCGATCGGCGGCATCAGGAAGTTCATCGCCACGGCGACGACGATCGGCACGAGCACGGGCAAGAGCGATGGAATCATCATCTCGCGGATCGCCGCCTTGGTCAGCATGTCGACGCAGGTACCGTATTCCGGTTTGGCCGTGCCCTCCATGATGCCCTTGATCTCGCGGAACTGCCGACGCACTTCGATGACGATCGCGCCGGCCGAACGACCAACGGCCTCCATGCCCATCGCGCCGAACAGATACGGCACCATGCCGCCAATGAACAGACCGATGATGACCGCCGGGTCGGCCAGATCGAAAGCGAAATGCGTACCGGGCTTCACCGCCTCGAGACCGTGCGTGAAGTCGGCGAACAGCACCAGGGCGGCAAGGCCGGCTGAGCCGATCGCGTAGCCTTTCGTCACCGCCTTGGTCGTATTGCCGACGGCGTCGAGCGGATCGGTGATGTTGCGCACCGACTCGGGCAATTCGGCCATCTCGGCGATGCCGCCGGCGTTGTCGGTGATCGGACCGTAGGCGTCGAGTGCGACGATGATGCCGGCCATCGAGAGCATCGAGGTCGCGGCGATGGCGATGCCGTAGAGGCCGCCCATCACATAGGCTGACCAGATCGATGCACAGACCGCCAGCACCGGCCAGGCCGTCGCCTTCATCGATACGCCGAGACCGGCGATCACGTTCGTGCCGTGGCCGGTCGTCGAAGCTTCGGCGATGTGGCGCACCGGCTTGAACTCGGTCGCGGTGTAGTACTCGGTAATGTAGACCATCAGGCCGGTCAGCACGAGGCCGATGACTGCGGCGCCATAGAGGCGCATCTGCGAACCGCCGCTCACGCCGAGCACCTGGTCGAGCAGGTGGTCATCGACGATCCAGCCGGTCAGCGGATAGAAGGCCACCAGTGCAAGCACGCCGGCGACAATCAGCCCCTTGTAGAGCGCGTTCATGATCTTCGCGCCAGGCGAAGTCTTGACGAACATCGCGCCGATGATGGAGGCGATGATCGAGAAGCCGCCCAGCACCAGCGGATACAGCACCGCCGTCTCCGCCGCGGCCCCGTTCGCCTTGAACAGCAGGGCGCCCAGCAGCATCGTCGCGACGATCGTGACCGCATAGGTCTCGAACAGGTCGGCCGCCATGCCGGCGCAGTCGCCGACGTTGTCGCCGACGTTGTCGGCGATCACCGCCGGGTTGCGCGGGTCGTCTTCTGGAATGCCGGCCTCCACCTTGCCGACGAGGTCCGCGCCGACGTCCGCACCCTTGGTGAAGATGCCGCCACCGAGACGGGCGAAAATCGAGATCAGCGAGGAACCGAAGCCCAGGCCGACCAGCGGATGCAGGATGTGGTCGAGACTGGTATCGCCTGCCGTCGCCCTCAGGATGGCGTAGTAACCTGCCACGCCGAGCAGGCCGAGGCCGACCACCAGCATGCCGGTGATGGCACCACCGCGGAAGGCGACGTTCAGTGCTTCATTCAACCCCTTGCTGGCCGCTTCGGCCGTACGCACGTTGGCGCGCACCGAAACGTTCATGCCGATGAAGCCGGCGGCACCCGACAGCACGGCCCCCAGCACGAAGCCGATCGCCGTGGACAAACCGAGAAAAACCGCGATCAGCACTGCCAGCACGATGCCGACCATGGCGATCGTCGTGTATTGGCGCTTGAGATAGGCTTGCGCCCCTTCCTGCACCGCTGCCGAGATGGCGCGCATGCGATCGTTGCCGGTCGGTTGCGCGAGAATCCACTGAGCGGAAATCCAGCCATATGCAATCGCACCGACTGCACAGACCAATGCGAACATCAGACCTGAAGACATATACCCCCCCCTACTGTAGATTGATCCAGATCAACACACCACACAGCCAGAAGCTTGAAGGGCGCACCCTACGGTGCGCCCTTCGAATTTCAACTTACAGCTTGAACTCTGGCAATTTTTTACTCACTGCGACATTCTTCAATGTCACGTACTTCGGCAAGCCGTCCGCTCCGTAGGGCGGATAGTCCTCGCCCTTCATCAGCGGGCCGAGATACTCGCGGCACTTCTCGGTGATACCGAAGCCATCCTTGGTGATGAAGCTCTTCGGCATCATCTTCTCGACGTTGGCGACCTTGGACAGCGGTGCCATGCCGACCTTCCACTTGTAGGGCTTGTTCGAGACGCGCTCGACCGTCGGCATCACCGAATTGTGGCCCTTGAGCGCGAACTCGACGGCCGCCTTGCCCATTGCGTAGGCCTGATCCACATCGCTCTTCGAGGCGATGTGACGCGCGGCGCGCTGCATGTAGTCGGCAACGCCCCAGTGGAACTTGTAGCCGAGCGCATCCTTGATCATGTTGGCGACCACCGGCGCAGCGCCGCCCAGCTGGGCATGACCAAAGGCGTCGCGCGTACCCTGCTCGGCGAGGAACTTGCCGTCGGGCCAGTGGCAGCCCTCGGAGACGACGACCGTGCAGAAGCCGAACTTCCTGACCAGTCCTTGCACCTTGGCCAGGAACTTCTTCTGGTCGAACAGCACCTCGGGGAACAGCACGACGATCGGCAGTTCGGTGTCACTGGTCGAAGCCATGGCACCCGCTGCGGCGATCCAGCCGGCATGGCGGCCCATCACCTCGAGCACGAAGACCTTGGTCGAGGTGGCGCACATCGAGCGCACATCGTAGGTCGCTTCCAGCGTCGATACGGCGATGTACTTGGCGACGGAACCGAACCCCGGACAGTTGTCGGTGATCGGCAGGTCGTTGTCGACCGTCTTGGGCACATGGATGGCCTGTACCGGATAGCCAAGCTTCTCGGACAACTGCGAGACCTTGAAGCAGGTATCGGCGGAGTCGCCGCCGCCGTTGTAGAAGAAGTAGCCGATGTTGTGCGCCTTGAAAATCTCGATGAGGCGCTCGTATTCGCGCTTGTTGGCTTCCAGCGACTTGAGCTTGTAGCGGCAGGAACCGAAGCCGCCCGACGGCGTGTGGCGCAACGCGGCGATCGCGGATGCGGACTCCTTCGTGGTATCGATCAGGTCTTCGGTCAGCGCACCGATGATGCCGTTGCGGCCGGCATAGACCTTGCCGATCTTGTCCTTGTGCTTGCGTGCCGTCTCGATCACGCCGCAGGCGGAAGCGTTGATGACTGCGGTCACACCGCCCGACTGGGCGTAGAACGCGTTCATTTTCTTGACTGCCATGTGCTGTTCTCCCTGACGGTATCGATTATTTCAGCGCAGCGAAGGCGGCGTCACGGACGTCATCCACCTTGCCGAGACCGTTGATCTTGCGATACTTGGGCGCACCGGCGGCACCACTTTCAGCCCACTTGCCGTAGTAGCTGACGAGCGCCTCGGTCTGCTGGTGATAGACCTCGAGCCGCTTCAGCACGGTTTCTTCCCGGTCGTCGTCGCGCTGGATCAGCGGCTCGCCGGTCACGTCGTCCTTGCCCTCGGTCTTGGGCGGATTGAATTTGACATGGTAAGTACGGCCCGATGCCACATGCACGCGACGACCGCTCATGCGGGCGACGATCTCGCTGTCGGGTACGTCGATCTCGAGCACGAAGTCGATCGGTACGCCGGCCTCCTTCATCGCTTCTGCCTGGGGAATCGTGCGCGGGAAGCCGTCGAACATGTAGCCGCTCTTGCAGTCGTCTTCCTTGAGGCGATCCTTGACCAGCCCGATGATGATGTCGTCACGGACGAGGCCGCCGGCATCCATGATCTTCTTGGCTTCGAGGCCGAGCGGGGTCCCCGCCTTGACGGCAGCACGCAGCATGTCGCCGGTCGAAATCTGCGGGATGCCGAATTTTTCCTTGATGAAATTGGCCTGCGTACCCTTGCCCGCACCGGGAGGGCCCAACAAAATCAGACGCATGGTGTCTCCTTCTTTAATGATCTTATGGAACGATTATATTATTTTATAAGACTCCACTCCATGCGAACGGGAACTTACTCCCAATCCCCAATCCGCTTGAGCAGATGTGCAAATGACGGGATTCTCACGACTTATCCTCGACGGCAAAAAGGTCACGGACGCGTTCGAGATCTTCGGCCGTATCGACCCCCGGGGCCGGTCGTTGCACGCATTCGATGACACGGATCGGGAATCCATGCCACAGCGCACGCAACTGTTCGAGTGACTCGAATGCCTCGACCGGCGCGGTCGCGAGTGCGCCATAGCGATGCAGGAAAGCGACGCGATAGGCATACAGGCCGACATGCCGAAGCGGCATGAAGCCTTGCGGAAGACGCTCCCGGGTCATGGCCAGGCCGTCGCGATGCCAAGGAATCGGCGCACGCGAAAAGTAGAGGGCGCGGCCGTTCGCGGCGGTGACGACCTTGACGACATTCGGGTTCATGAAATCGGCGATGTCATCGATCGCATGGGCGGCCGTGGCGATTGCGGCCGTCGCATCGCCGGCCAGCGCCTGTGCGACCTGCGCGATCAGGGCCGGATCGATGAGCGGTTCGTCGCCCTGCACATTGACCACGATATCGTCATCGTGCCAGCCGCGCTCGTGCGCGACTTCGGCGATGCGGTCCGTGCCGCTCGGATGATCGGCGCGCGTCAGCATTGCCGGGTAGCCATGGGCAGATACCGCGTCCATCACGCGCCGGTCGTCGGTCGCGACGACGATCTCGCCGGCACCGCTGCGTGCGGCTACCTCGCACACCCGCACCACCATCGGTTTGCCCGCAATGTCGGCGAGCGGTTTGCCTGGCAGCCGCGTCGAGGCCATGCGCGCCGGAATGACGACGCGAAAATCCATCGTCGGCTAGGTCTCGTCCGGCCCGAGTTGCCGGGCCTCGTCCTCCAGCATCACCGGGATGTCGTCCCTGACCGGGAAAGCGAGGCGGCAGGCCTTGCAGACCAGCTCGGACTGCGGCTTGCGATAGTCGAGCGGTCCCTTGCAGATCGGGCAGACGAGGATTTCAAGCAGACGCGGATCCATCGATTTTCTCCAGGACAAGTGCGGCCAGATCCGGCTCGATCACTGCATCGACCGGCAACACCCAGATCGGCAGGGTGGTCAGGCCGGCGCATTTTAGCGCGTCCTTTTCCGTCGTCAGGATCGCGTCGCCGGCGAAAGAGAAGTCGGTTCCGGCGTAACGGTGATGATCCGGAAATGCGTGCGCTTCGAACACGAGCCCGAGCGTCGCGAGATGATCGAAAAAACGCCGGGGCTCGCCGATGCCGGCGATGGCATGCAGGCGCAACTTGGCGAGTTCGCCGGCGGTGGCCTGCATGTCCGGCGCATCGAGCCGGTAGAAGCGATCGCCCCGCAGGTGCATCCTGAATGTCGAGGTCCCATGCGCAAGATCCGCGGCGCAATCGTGCCGCACGACGGCATCGACCGAGCGCAGGCGTGATGCCGGCTCGCGCAGGGGACCGGCCGGCAGGGGCCAGCCGTTCATCAGGCCGCGCCGGTCGAGGACCGCGATCTCGACATCGCGCTGCAGCCGGTAATGCTGCAGGCCATCGTCGCACAGGATCATGTCGCAATCGGGATGCGCCGCCAGCAGTGCGCGTGCCGCCGCGACGCGGTCGGCGCCGACGGTCACCGGGCAGCCGCTGCGCCGGGCCAGCAGCAGCGGCTCGTCGCCGACCGTTTCCGCCGTCTCGCCGGCACCGACTTTTCGTACCGCATCATCTACCCGACCATAGCCGCGACTGACGATGCCGGGCCGACGACCGCGCGTGCGCAACTGCTGTGCCAGCCAGAGCGTCAGCGGCGTCTTGCCGGCCCCGCCCGCGACGAGATTGCCTATCACCACGACCGGTACCGACAGGCGCTCGCCGTGCAGCAGGCCGAGGCGATAGACGACGCGACGGATGGCGACGAGGACGAGGAAGCAGAGGCCGACCGGCCAGAGCAGATACGCGAACAGTCCGCGCGTCCGCCAGACGCCCATCAGCCAGTCACTGCTTCTGCTGGGTGGCAAAGGAGATGTGGGACAGGCCAGCATTGCGGGCCGCCTGCATGACGTCGATGACGTTCTGGTGCGCCGCCTTCGCATCGGCATTGATGACGACCACCGGCTCCTGCACCCCTTCCGCGGCACGGCGCAGGGCGATGCCGATGGCCTCGACGCCGCCGGTCAGCGGTGTCTTGTTCACCATCACGGTCCCGGTGGCGGTGACCACGACATCGATCTCGCGCGGCTTGTCCTGCTGCGCCTGCGCATCGGCGGTCGGCAGGTTGATCTCGAGGCCGGCGAATTTCGAATAGGTCGTGGTGATCATGAGGAAGATCAGGATCACCAGCAGCACGTCGATCATCGGGATCAGGTTGATCTCCGGTTCCTCACGCGTGCGGCCACGCTGGAAGTTCACTTGCGCTCTCCGTGCAGTTGCTCGACGAGCTTGAGCGCCTGCTGCTCCATCTCGATCACGCAGCTGTCGACGAAGGCGCGGAAATGCCGGTAGGCGATCATCGCGGGAATCGCGATGATGAGGCCGAAGCCGGTGTTGTAGAGCGCGACCGAGATGCCGTGGGCGAGCTGTTGCGGATTGTTGCCCGCCGCCGTCGCCGAGCCGAAGATCTCGATCATGCCGACGATGGTGCCGAACAGGCCCATCAGCGGACTGATCGAGGCGATGGTGCCGAGCGTGGTGAGGAAGCGTTCGAGCTCATGTGCAGCACCGCGGCCGGCTTCCTCGATCGCCTCCTTCATGACTTCGCGGGAACTGCGATCGTTTCTGAGGCCGGCGGCGAAGACCCGGCCGAGCGGAGAATGGGTGTCGAGCCGCCGCAGCAGATCCTCGGTGACGCCGGTACGGCGATACTCGGAAATCGCGCTTTGCAGCAGACCGTTCGGCACGACCTTGGACCGGCGCAGGGCGGTGGTGCGTTCGATGATGAGCGCGACGGCGATGACGGAGGCCAGAAGCAGGAACCAGATCGGCCAGCCGGCGGCCTGAATGATGGAAAACACGGACAGTCCTCCGGGCAATGCAGACGGAGCATGACTTTACTACGATCGCCGCTCCGGAAAGCGCCGCCGGTGCGCCGAAATGGGCCGCTTTCCGCCCGCTTGTCCGGGCTTGGATTCGGACTGCGGCGCAGCAGCGGCCTCTACAATGGCGCATGGATTCCGCTCCGGATATCGCCACCACTCTGCACGACTGGCTTGCGCATTTCTGCGCCGTCCCGCCGGCGCCGATTTTTCGGGAAACCCGTCCGCCGGCCGATCCCGCCGCCACGGTCGCCGCCCTGGCGGCCTTGGCCGCAGAAGCGCTCGCGCGCGACCGCACGCTGTGGATCGTGACCGCCGACGACAGCCTGCTGCCGGAGATCTCCAATGCGCTCGACCTGCACTTGCGGCCGCTCTGCCTCGTCCTGCCCGCGGCCGGCTATGCGGGACGCATCGCCCTGCGCGCCACCCTCTCGCTGCTGAAAAGCCGCCTTGCCCGCGACGGAGCGGACAGTGCCGGTCCCGCCTGGACTGCACAGAAATCGCGCCTCGACAGCCAGGCCGACCTGTGGCGGAACTGTTTGGCCTGGAGTGCCCGCGGCCTCGACAGCGAGCCTCCCCCTGCGGACATGGCGCAACTGTTCCCGGTGCGCATCGGTCCGCAGACGCTCGTCCAGCGACTGGCCACCCCGTCCGACTGGGCGATGCTCGTCGGCACCAGCTGCGCGAGTGCGGACACGGGGGCACGCCAAACGCTGGCCTTGTCCGCGGCAAACTCGGCGGCCATTTGCGGACCCACCGGTCTCGCCTGCATCGACGAGGCCGTCCGCCTGCGCGCCGAACTCGAGGTGCTCGGCCAGGAACTCGCCGAAATGGAGCTCGAGCTGGCAACAGCGCAGGGAGAGTTGGCGAACTTCAGCACCCGCTATCACGCGACCATTGCAGGGCGGCTCGCCGAGCTCGACCGTCTGCAGGCCGATCTGGCACAGCTGCGCATGCAGCAGTCACCGGAAGATCCTGCGGTCCGCGCGACCGCGCAGGAGGCCGAAGCCCGTGCCGCCCGTTCCAGCCAGGAACGCCACCGGTATCGGGAATGCACGACAGCGGCCGACGAGCCGTTCCGGCCAGGCGACAGTCTCAAGAAGCGGTTTCGCCAGCTGGCGCAGAAGATCCACCCGGACCGGGCGCGCGACGAGGCCGATCGTGCCTGGCGCACCCAGTTGATGAGCGAAGCCAACCGGGCCTACCGTACCGGGGACGCCGCCGCCCTGGACGAGGTGCTGTCCCTCTGGCTCGAAGGCAATCGGGGGAGCCGGGCGGAATGCGACGCCGTTCCGCCGGCGCCGACTTCTTCCGCCGCGGCGCTGGCGACCCAGGTCGAGGCCATCCGCCGCCGCATCGCAGCCATCGGCAGCGAACTCGATCGACTCTACGGCTCCAGGCTCTACGAACTGTTCGCCGCCGCAAGACTGGCGGCCCGCCAGGGTCGCGATCTGCTGGCCGAGATGGCCGCCCGTCTCGACGACCAGATCCTGCAGGCGCAGGCCGCGCTGGATGACGCGGCCGCGCTGGCGCAGGACTAGAAGACGATCTCCATCCCTTCGCGCGCCAGCATCAGCTCGCAGCCGATGTCGGGATAGCGCGCCAGCACCTCGGCGAAGATCCCCTCGAGTGCATCATCGCTGCGCGTCGGCTCGTGATGGGTGAAGATCAGCCGCTTCGCCCGGACGCGCCGCGCCAGGGCCACCGCGGTATCGAAGGTGCCATGTCCCCAGCCGACCTTCTGCGGATATTCGGCCTCCGTGTAGGCCGTATCGACGATCAGCAGATCGACCGGGCCGATGGCCGCGGCAAGTTCCGCATGGCGCTGATCGACCATCGCCTGGTATTCGGCATGCTCCGGATCGTCCGACGTGTAGATGTTTCGCCATGGCTCGTGGTCGCCGGTGAAGAACATCGCCTTGCCGTTACACTCGACGCGGTAGCCTAGATCGGTGACCGGATGATTCATCAGCACGGGAGTGACCGTGGCATCGCCGATCGCCACCGGCTCGCCGACCGTGAGCGTCTCGTATTCGATGGCGGCCTTGAGCTCCGCCTCGCGGATCGGGAAATAGCTGTATTGCAGCTGTACGCTCATCACCTGCTCGATGCCCTGCATCGAAACGATGTCGTAGGCACCGTGGATGCGCAGCGTGTTGCCTGGAATGAAGATCGGGATGAAGAAGGGCAGCCCCTGGATATGGTCCCAGTGCGTATGGGTGATGAAGATGTTGGCAGTGACCGGCAGGCGTGCGAGCAGGCTCTGCGACAGGGGGAATATGCCGGTGCCGGCGTCGAGGATGATCAGGCTGTCGTCGTCGCTGCGCACCTCGATGCAGGTGGTATTGCCGCCGTAGCGCACCGTATGCGGACCCGGGGAGGGAATCGAGCCGCGCACGCCCCACATTTTCACCTTCATGACGGACTACCTTTCCGTGCCGATCTGGGCGAAGGACTGTGCGTCCTCGACGATTTTCTGCAGGTCACCGAGCCGGGCGATCACCGCATCGATATCGGTGCCGAAACGGGCCGGTATGCGCGCCAGCTCGCCTTCGCGCCAGGGATTGCCGGCATCGCCGAAGTCCTGCATGCGGCAGACCATGTCGGCCATGCGCAGGCAGTCGAGCATCGCCGAAGGCTCGGCATCCTCATGATGGTGATCGCGGATGCACTCCACGAGCGGTTCGGCGAATTGCCACTTCTTCGCCAGCAGGGCTCCGACGTAGGCATGGTCGGCGCCGATGATCTCCTGCTCGGCGAGATAGAGCGGCATTTCGAGATCGATCGCCGCGGCGAGCGACTTCATGAACTCGACGGAAAGGAACTGGGCGAACACCACCTTGCCGAAGTCGTGCAGCAGGCCGGCGATGTAGCAGTCCATCGGATCGGCCTCGCCGCGCGCGTATTTCTCGCAGAGCATGCGCGCCACGGCCGCGACCGTCAGGGAATGCAGCAGGTAGCGCTGGATGTCGAAGCCGGTGGTATTGAAGCGCGGCAGGATGCCGACGGCGGCGAACGACAGGGCGAGGTTCTTGATGGTGTTGATGCCGAGGTATACGACCGACTGCCCGACCGAGGCGATCTTGTTCGGCAGGCCGTAATAGGCCGAATTGATGACACGCAGGATCTTCATCGTCATCACCGGGTCCTTCTCGATGACGCCGACCAGGTCCTTGGGCAGGCAGTTGATGTTGCGCGTCAGCTCCAGTACCGACTGCACGCTCTTCGGAAACGCAGGCATGCGCTCGACGGCAGTCGTCAGCTTGCGCTCGAGTTCGAGGGACAGATGCGGCATGTCGAACGGCTCCTCCTCAGGACAGGGCCGGATTATATCGACCGGGGTGGCGCAGCGACGCGCGAATCGCGCCCGGGTCAGGCGGTCGCTACACGTTCGTAATAGCGGGCGCGATAAAGCAGGCGTCGCTTTTCGGCGGTCTCGGTGAAGCCGCTGCGATCGTGCAGCACGTTGTTGCAGACCAGGCCCATGCCCGGTTCCAGCCGGCCATGCAGGGTCCAGGGCGTCGGTGTCGCCAACAGTTTCGCCAGCGCCGCCACGGCAGCCTGGGTGATCGCGTCCTCACGCCATGCGATGCTGACGGTACGCGCCGTGTAGCGCATGTGCAGCGTGCCGTCGGCATTCACGGAAAAGACCGGGCCCGGCTGCGCGGCACGCGCTTCGCCATCCTCGTCCATGCGCGGCGGAATGGTCATCGCCGCCGGCGCCGACAGGGCACGGATGTAATCCGGATTCTCGTCGCGCAACGCGATGTAGACAAGCTCGTGGTCGAGCAGCTGGTTTTCCCCGCCCGTCGCCGCGCTTTGCACGCAGTGAAGCATGAGGCCGCGGATGGTGCGCTCCGGGGCGTTGTAGTAGCCGTCGGTATGCCACTTGATCGGCTTGTCGGTGTAGGGAATGAAATCCTTGCGCTCGCCGCGCTGCTCGGCGCCGATGACGGATAGCGGGGAAATGCCGTCGCTGTCGGTCAGCCAGTGGCCGTCGAGCGTTTCGAGGCCGAGCTGTTCTCCCAGCAGGCGCGGGATGTCCTTGTCGGGGTCGCCACCCGTCCTGCCGACATAGATCGCCATGTTGCACTGCGCATTCAGTTCGACGATGCGACGGCGCTCATCTGCGGACAGGCGGCGCGGATCGTCCACCGTCACGACGATGTCATCGAGACGGCTCGGTGCGGTATCGAGCTTTTCCTCGCGCCAGCGCGCGTAGGCGCCATCATCCGAGAGATCGAAAGGTCCGGGCATGGGTGGTTCCTTCAGTCGATGCTGCCGCGCAGGTCCTGGCGGCGCTGGCTGTGGGCCTGATCGGGATCGAACAGCCCCGTCAATGTCTTTTCGAGCATTTTCAGCGCTTCGGGCGCCTCGATGTCCATCGCCTGGTCGACCACCCAGAGCTGGTCCTTTTCGGGCAACACGTCGCGCAGGCAGGCCGCGAAGAATCGCTTGAAGCCGAAATCAGGGCCTTGCTCGCCATAGCCGAACTCGGCGTAGTCGGCGGCGCGGCGATTGAACAGGTCGATGAAATGGCGCCGCGACTCGCCGGGCACAGCCTCGCCGAGCAACATGATGTTGTTCTCTTCGACGAAGCGGGCGACATTCTGCGCCAGGGTCGTCGTGAACTCGACGCGCTCGTCCGTTTCACCGAACTCCCGATAGGCGACACGGTCGGCACACACGGCGAGGAAGGCCAGGAACTCGCAGACGAAATCGAAGTAGGGCCGGCCGGCGTCGATGTCGTAATCGGCCTTGCGCATGCGCTTGATCGACTCGATGGCGAGTTTCCACGCCAGCACGGCCACGACCGAGGCCAGCGTCGCGGCGGAACGCCGGCCTTGAGTGTGGAACTTGGTCTTGAGGCGGATAGCCATGGAATAGGGCCCGTCGGCGCCGTCCTGCCGGCGCCGACTTTGAAGGATCAGTATCCGCCCTTGCCTTTCGGCTGGGGCAGGCCGGCGATGCGGCAGCCCTGCTTGGCGGCGCCACCATCGGGGAACAGGTCGAACATCAGCTTGTTGTCGGCCTCGGGCATGTCGGCCTCGTCCTGCAGGCCCTTGACCAGGTTGCGCGCATTCGGCGTATGGCCGTCTTCCTTGAACTTCTCGCGCAGGTAATTGATGATCTTGCGGTGCTGCTCGGTCAGTTCGAGCCCCTCGGCGGCGGCGAACGCCTGCACTGCCTCCTCGCTGTAATCCGGCTCCAGCAGGTAGCCGTAATCATCCACTTCCTTTTCGACGCCGTTGATGACGATGCTCATGGTTTCCTCCTTGGTTTGTCTATGGGTTGGATTGAAAAACTGTTCTTTCGGGTCATTCTAGCGTTCCTGCCAGCGCTCCCGACTTGTGCGGAACGAAGATGCCGCAGCCACGCTTGCGTTCGTTCCCGAGTCCCTCGTACTGGAGTTGCAGGTTGGCCTCCGTTTCGAGATCGTAGAGCATGAGGCTGAAACCGGACAGCAGTCCACCGGACGTCCGTGCCCGCTGCGGCTTGCCGCAGACCATCTTCGGCTGGATGCCGCGCCGCTCGAACTCCGCGAGGCAGGCGGCAAGGAACGCCACCTCGTCGATCGGATCGCCACCGGCCGGGCGCATGGCGACGAACTTCGCATAGATCACCGGCGAAAAGGACAGGCCACGCACGACGGGCTCCCCCAGCACCACCTCGGAGCCTGCGAACGAAAAGCGCTTCTCCGCGAGCAAGATGGTTTCCGCTGCCCGTGCCTGCCTGACCCGCAACGTCAGCGCGGAACGACGCGACACATACCACTCTCCGGCGCCGGGGCTCAGGCCGGAGATCGGATGGATGCCGGCCGCGGCATCGTCTCGCAGCCAGGGCAGTGCACCGCTCACTTGCTGCTCCAGCAGATCGGCGTAGTCCTGCGGAATGGCACGCCCTCGGACGGGGAACTGCACGTCGACGACGTCAGGGTTCGTCACAGGTATGTCCATTCGCGGCACCAGACTCTGCAGCGGCGAGCGCACGCTCCGACCATGCGGCCATGAGACGCGCCCAATGGCCGGCCGTCACCGGGTCGATGTCGAAAATGGTGAAGCGCCGATGCTCGCGAATGCGCAGGCGCAGAACCGGCACGCCCCCCGCTTCGAACTCGATCTGCTGCAGTTCGATTTCCTGATTGCCGACAGGTACCCGGAATTTGTCGAGGCTGGTAATGTTGTCCACGTTGGCTCGCGATCTGAAATCTGAATGTAATATGTCGTCGGAGATGGGGCCGGACTATCTCATCGCAAGGCCATGGATGGCCATTACCGGATCCGGGAGGGCAGACTACTCCATCCGGGTAGGTATCACTAACCCATCGATTGCAGTTAGTCTACCTGCCGGAGGTATGGTGCGCCGACGGGTGCAGACCTGATAATTGACGGAAATTCGGGATTGGACGCGCGCCACGCGTACGGTTCCCCAACAGCCACGTAAGAGGAGACAACATGGCCAAACAGCCTCACGCCACCCCCATGCTTGACGAACTTGAGAAGGGCCCCTGGCCCAGTTTCGTGACCGGCCTCAAGCGCCTCGCCAAGGACAAGGATTACGTCGTCGACCTGCTCGGCCACCTCGAGCATTCCTACGAGACCAAAAAAGGCTACTGGAAAGGTGGCACGGTCGGCGTTTTCGGTTACGGCGGCGGCGTCATTCCCCGCTTCACCGAGATCAAGGACGAGAACGGCGAGCCGAAGTTCAAGGATGCCGCCGAGTTTCACACCATTCGCATCATGCCGGCGCCCGGCATGCACTACGATACCGATACCCTGCGCAAATTCTGCGACATCTGGGACAAATACGGTTCCGGCCTGATTGCGCTGCACGGCCAGTCCGGCGACATCATGATGCAGGGCTGCACCACCGAGAACGTCCAGAAGGCCTGGGACGAAATCAACGAGATGGGCTTCGACATGGGCGGTGCCGGCCCGGCCGTCCGTACCGCGATGTCCTGCGTCGGCGCCGCACGTTGCGAGCAGTCCTGCTACGACGAGGCGCTGGCCCACCAGAAGATCATCAACCAGTTCCTCGACGACATCCATCGTCCCGCCCTGCCCTACAAGTTCAAGTTCAAGTTCTCGGGCTGCGGCAACGACTGCATGAACGCCATCCAGCGCGCCGACATGGCCGTGATCGGTACCTGGCGCGACAACATGAGCACCGACGAGGCGCTCGCCAAGCAGTGGTTCGCCAAGCATGGCCTGAACGAACTGATCAACGACGTCGTCAGCATGTGCCCGACCCGTGCCATCCAACTCAAGGACACGAAGGACGTCCGCAAGGATGCGCATGTCTCGTCCGTCGCCGTGAATGACAGCCAGTCGCTCGAAATCGACAACAAGGACTGCGTGCGCTGCATGCACTGCATCAACGTCATGACCGGCGCCCTCGGCCCGGGCAAGGACAAGGGTGCAACCATCCTCGTCGGCGGCCACAGCCACCTGAAGATCGGCGCCACCATGGGCACCGTCGTCGTTCCCTTCATGGACCTCAAGAAGGAAGAAGACTACGAGCAGATGGTCGAGCTGGCCCAGAACATCATCGACTTCTTCGCCGAAAACGCCCTCGAGCACGAGCGGACCGGCGAAATGATCGAGCGCATCGGCCTGGTCAACTTCCTCGAAGGCATCGGTGTCGAAATCGATGCGAACATGGTCACCAATCCTCGTATGAACCCCTACGTCCGCACGGACGGCTGGGACGAGGAAGTCGCCAAGATCAACGCCAAGAAGGCGGCGGCGTAAGTTTTCACTGCTGGCATCGGCCGGATTCCGGAAGGAATCCGGCTTCGGCCAGGGTGATAACCCTATTCGTATAACGACAATTCACGACTAAATTACTCGGAGACGATTCATGGCTCAACCTCAGATGCGCAAGCCGGTCGAGTACTTCCTCGACAACAAGAAATACCTCCACCCGAAGCTCGCCGCCAACTACGGCAACTGGAAATATCACGATCGCCCGCGTCCCGGCGTCCTCCACCACGTCGCCCACAGTGGCGATCAGGTCTGGTCCGTGCGCGCCGGCACCCAGCGCCAGATGGACGTGCACACGATCCGCCTGCTGTGCGACATCGCCGACAAGTTCGCCGAAGGCCGCGTCCGCTTCACCATCCGTTCCAACATCGAATACATCGTTTCCGACGAAGCCAAAGTCGCTCCGCTGATCGCCGAGCTCGAGAAGCATGGCTTCCCCGTCGGCGGTACCGGCAACTCGGTGTCGATGGTCGCCCACACCCAGGGCTGGCTGCACTGCGACATCCCGGGCACCGACGCTTCCGGCGTGGTCAAGTCGATGATGGATGCCCTGTTCGACGATTTCAAGAATGAAGAGATGCCGAACCGCGTGCGCCTCTCCACCTCCTGCTGCGAGATCAACTGCGGCGGCCAGGCCGACATCGCCGTCGTGATCCAGCACACCAAGCCACCGAAGATCAACCATGACCTGGTCGCCAACGTCTGCGAACGTCCGGCCGTCGTGGCGCGCTGCCCGGTCGCGGCGATCCGCCCCGCCCTGGTGAATGGCAAACCCTCGCTGGAAGTGGATGAGAAGAAGTGCATCTGCTGCGGCGCCTGCTACCCCCCCTGCCCGCCCATGCAGATCAACGACCCCGAGCATTCCAAGCTCGCCATCTGGGTTGGCGGCAAGAACTCCAACGCGCGCAGCAAGCCGACCTTCCACAAGATGGTCGCCGCCGGCCTGCCGAACAACGCACCGCGCTGGCCCGAGGTCAACGCGATCGTCAAGAAGATCCTCGACACCTACAAGGCCGATGCCCGCCCGTGGGAGCGCATGGCCGACTGGATCGAGCGTATCGGCTGGCCCCGTTTCTTCGAGAAGACCGGTCTGCCCTTCACCAAGTACATGATCGACGACTGGCGCGGCAGCCGCTACAACCTGAACGCGTCGGCCCACGTCCGCTTCTGAGGATCACGACAAGATGAAGTTCGCCATTCTGGTTAACGAAGGTCCCTACACGCACCAGGCCTCCGACACCGCCTTCCAGTTCGCGAAGGCGGTGCTGGCCAAGGGTCACGAGATCTTCCGCGTGTTCTTCTATCACGACGGCGTGAACAACGCCACGCGCCTCACCACGCCGCCGCAGGACGACCGCAACATCGTCAACCGCTGGTCGAAGCTGGCCGAGGAGCACAATCTCGACATGGTCGTCTGTGTCGCTGCTGCCCAGCGCCGTGGCATCGTCGATGACGGCGAGATGAAGCGCAACGGCAAGGATGCCACCAACCTGGCACCCGGCTTCCGCATCTCCGGCCTCGGTCAGCTGATCGAAGCCGGCATCCAGGCCGACCGTCTGGTTGTGTTCGGCGATTGAGGGAGACGAGACAATGACCACCAAGCAATTCATGTTCGTCAACCGCAAGGCGCCCTACGGCACCATCTACGCCTGGGAAGCCCTTGAAGTCGTGCTGATTGCCGCTGCCTTCGAGCAGGACGTTTCGCTCGCCTTCCTCGACGACGGCGTCTACCAGCTCAAGAAGGGCCACCAGACCAAGGGGATCGAGGTGAAGGCCTTCGAGAAAACCTGGGGGGCGCTTGAGGACTACGACGTCACCAAGCTTTATGTCGACCAGGAGTCCCTGGCAGAGCGCGGCCTGACCGCCGACGATCTCGCCGTTCCCGTCGAAGTGCTGTCCCGTGCCGAGATCGGCAAGCTGATGGAGGCGCAGGACGTTGTCCTGTCGTTCTGAGGAAACCGACATGCTGCATATCATCAACAAGTCCCCGTACGACCGTCCCGCACTCGACTCGGCGCTCGCCACCGGCGAAGGCGCCATCCTGCTGATCGAGGACGGCGTGTATGCCGCCGCCAAGGGCGGCAAGGAAGAGGCGAAGATCAAGGCTGCCATGGGCAAGTTCAAGTTCTACGCCCTGAGCCAGGATCTCGAGGCGCGCGGCATCGCCGACCGCGTGGCGGATGGCGTCACTGCCGTCGACTACGCCGGCTTCGTCGATCTCGTGGCCGAGTACAAGACCAACCAATCCTGGCTGTAAGCAGCCACACCGAACCAACGATCATTCACTAGGAGGCAAACATGGCTATCGATCTGAACGGCAAGTCCTACGAAACCGACGAGGAAGGCTACCTGATCAACCTCGGCGACTGGAACGAAGAAATCGCCGCGTACCTGGCGCAGCAGGAAGGCGTCAACATGACCGAGCAGCACTGGGAAGTCATCAACTTCCTGCGCGACTACTACAACGAGTTCCAGATCGCCCCGGCCGTCCGCGTGCTGACCAAGGCCATCGGCAAGAAGCTCGGCCCGGAAAAGGGCAACAGCCAGTACCTGTACGAGCTGTTCCCCTACGGCCCGGCCAAGCAGGCGTGCAAGATCGCCGGCCTGCCGAAGCCGACCGGCTGCGTCTAATCGCGCATCAGGCAAGGCGGCGACGCGCGCCAGCGGCCTAGTCCGCTCGCTCGCCGTCCCGCCAGGGCCGACTTTCGTTGCAGAGTCCGCGCAGGTTCAGCCTGCACGGGTTTCTGTTGCGGGGTCGACTGCTCTGTTCGTCGCTGTATTCGACACATGGTGCACCGTCCATGACTCTGTTCTTCACGATCCTGTTCTACCTCGCCTTCGTCATTCTCGTCGCCGGCCTGGCCTACAAGATCTACGATTTCGCCCGTACGCCGGCCCCGCTGTCGATTCCCACGACACCCGCGCCGACCACGAAGCCGGGAGTGGCCTTCCGCATGGCCCGCGAGGTCGTGCTGTTCGAGAGCCTGTTCAAAGGCAACCTGTGGATCTGGCTGTTCGGCTGGATGTTCCACATGGGCCTGTTCCTCGTGCTGGTGCGCCACTTGCGCTATTTCATCGAACCCGTGCCGGGCTGGCTCGTCTTTCTCCAGCCTTTCGGCAAGTACGCCGCCTTCATGATGGTTGCCGGACTGGCAGGCCTGTGGGCGCGCCGCTTCCTCGTCGAGCGCATCCGCTACATCTCGACGCCCTCCGATCATCTCTGGCTCGCCGTGCTGCTCGGCATCGGCGTGACCGGTGCGGCCATGACCTTCGTCATGCACACCGACGTCGTCGCCGTGAAGGCCTTCTTCCTCGGCCTGATGACTTTCGACATCCAGCCGTTGCCGGCCCACCCCGGCCTGTTCATCCATTTGTTCCTCGTCGCGCTGCTGATGATCCTGTTCCCCTTCAGCAAGCTGCTGCATGCCCCGGGCGTCTTCTTCAGCCCGACCCGCAACCAGGCCGACAATCCGCGTGAAACGCGCCATCTGGCGCCGTGGGCCGCCCAGATCGAGAAGAACTGACATGGCCGCACCCGAGTTCGAGATTCCCAAATACCGCGCCTATCCCACCGTGCCGGCCATGGTGCCGGGTGCGATGGCGCACTCCAAGCCCTACGTCGCCAACGAGAAGATCCAGGAAGCCATCGGCTTCCAAGGCAAGCTCGACGAGGACTGGCAGGTCACCCACGACAAGGTGATCGACAAGTTCGGCGAACTGCTCGGCAAGTACCGCTCGCTCAAGGTATTCATGGACGCCTGCGTGCATTGCGGCTCCTGTACCGACAAGTGCCACTACTTCATCGGCACCGGCGACCCGAAGAACATGCCGGTGGCGCGGCAGGAACTGATGCGCAGCATCTACCGCCGCTACTTCACCGTTCCCGGCAAGCTGTTCCCGAAGCTGGTCGGCGCGCGCGACCTGACCAAGGAAGTGCTCGACGAGTGGTTCAGCTACTTCTGGCAGTGCTCGGAATGCCGCCGCTGCTCGGTGTTCTGCCCCTACGGCATCGACACCGCCGAGGTGACGATGGCCGCACGCCATATCCTCGACTCGGTCGGCTACGGCCAGAAATACTCGAACGAGATCCTCGGCAAGGTCAACAAGATCGGCAACAACCTCGGCCTGCCCGGCCCGGCGCTGGAAGACACGCTGCTGGGTCTGGAGGAGGACGTCAAGGATGACACCGGCGTCGACGTCAAGTACCCGCTCGACGTGCAGGGTGCCGAAGTGCTGCTGGTCACCCCGTCGGCCGACTTCTTCGCCGAGCCGCACATCGAATCGCTGATCGGCTACGGCAAGGTCTTTCACGCCGCCGGCATCAGCTGGACGCTCTCCTCCTACGCCTCGGAGGCCGGCAACTTCGGCCTGTTCAACGGCGACTACAACATGATGCGCAAGGTTGCCATGCGCATCCGCGAGCAGGCGCTGGAACTGGGCGTCAAGCGCATCGTAGTCGGCGAGTGCGGCCATGCCTGGCGCGTCGCCTACGCCTTCTGGAACACGCTGACCGGTCTCGGCGCCGGCGGCAACGACCCCTTCGCCGTCGAACTGCAGAAGCAGCTCGATCCGAAATACAAGCAGCCTTCGCACATCTGCGAATTCACCTGGGATCTGATCCAGCAGGGCCGCCTGAAGTTCGACAAGGAAGCCAACGACAGCCGCATCATCACCTTCCACGACTCCTGCAACGTGGCTCGTGCCTCGCGCATGGGCGACCATCCCGGTGGACAGTTCGACATCCCGCGCAACATCATCAAGGCGGTGGCGAACAAGTTCGTCGACATGGACGAGGCGACGATTCGCGAAATCACCTTCTGTTGCGGCGGCGGCGGAGGCGTACTGACCGACGACCTGATCGAGGCCCGCGTCAAGGGTGCCTTCCCGCGCATGGAAGCGCTGCAGCAGGTGGTCGACAAGCACGGCGTCAACTTCATGGCGACCATCTGCGCGATCTGCAAGGCGCAGTTCACCAAGGTCCTGCCCTACTACGGTTTCAACATGCGACTGGTCGGAGGAGTTCACCAGTTGGTCAGCACTGCGATTCGCCTCGGCGACGAGCAGTAACTCTCTAGCACACATACAACGATTACTACGGAGACGACGATGTCAGCGACGACCGAAAACCAGACCGAAAAACTGACTTTCCGCAAGTTCAAGGACGGTGAGCCGCAGAAGTTCCGGCGCCTGCAGGACCAGATCTTCCAGGCCGGCTGGTCCCACAAATGCCCGACCTACATCCAGTCCACCCCGCCCTGCCAGGGTTCCTGCCCCTCCGGCGAGGACATTCGCGGCTACCTCAACATCGTGCGCGGCATCGAGAAGCCGCCGGTCGGCGCCGACGGCAAGCCGGTCATGCCCTGGCAGGAATATGCCTGGCGCCGCCTGACCGAAGCGAACCCGCTGCCCGCAGTGATGGGCCGCGTCTGCCCCGCTCCCTGTGAGACCGGCTGCAACCGCAACCAGGTCGAGGACCACGTCGGCATCAACTCCGTCGAGCACTTCCTCGGCGAGTACGCGATCAAGAACAACCTGCAATTCAACAAGCCCGAGAAGCTCACCGGCAAGAAGGTCGCCGTCATCGGCGGTGGTCCGGCCGGCCTGTCGGTCGCCTACCAGCTCGCACTCAAGGGCCACTCGGTCACGATCTTCGACGACCACGAGTACCTTGGCGGCATGATGCGCTACGGCATCCCGGGCTACCGTACCCCGCGCGATATCCTCGATGCAGAAATCCAGCGCATCCTCAACCTCGGCGTCGAAGCCAAGCTGAAGTGCAAGATCGGCGTGGATATCACCATGGAGCAGATCCGCAAGGACTTCGATGCGGTCTTCCTCGGCCTCGGAGCCCAGGGCGGTCGTGCCCTGCCCGCCGAAGGCGCCGACAACGTTTCCAACGTCGTCACTGCCACCGCGTTCCTCAAGGCCTTCAACGACGGTCGCCTGCAGACCGTCGGCAAGCGCGTCGTCGTCGTCGGCGGCGGCGACACCTCGATGGACGTCGCCACCGTCGCCCGCCGTCTCGGCCACATCGACAGCGCCAAGCCCACCGACTGGGAAGGCGCCATTGCCGGCCAGCTGGCGCAGGACGTCGCCGACATCTCGACCCGCAAGGGTGCCGACGTCGTGCTGACCTCGGTGTTCCCGATCGACAAAATGATGGCCAGCAAGGGCGAGCTCGAACATGCCCAGGCCGAAGGCATCGAGATCATGGGCGGCTGGATGCCGGTCGCCGTCGTCAAGGGCGCCGACGGCCGTGCCACTGCGCTCCGCGTCTGCCAGTGCGAAGCCAAGATGGCCGGCGGAAAACTCGAAATCAGCAAGGTCGAAGGCACCGAGAAGGACCTGCCGGCCGACCTCATCGTTTCCGCGATCGGCCAGATGGTCGATTTCGCCGGTCTCGACGAGTTCAACAACGGCAAGGGCGGCGTCAGCGCCGACCGCAACTATCAGGTGCAGGGCAAGCCGGGCGTATACGCCGGCGGCGACGTACTTCGTCCCCACCTGCTGACCACCGCTGTGGGCCATGGCGCCATCGCCGCGGAAGGCATCGACGAATATCTGTCCGGGCAGGAACTCGGCCGCCGTCCGAAGGTCGATGTCCATGTCTTCGACCTGATGCGCAAGTACGTCGAGAAAGGCGTCGCCCTCGAGGAAATCAAGGAGCCGCTGCGCGGTACCAGCGATTCCAAGGGCGCCGTGCATAACTACGACAACCGCTCCGACCGCTACATCATCCCGCACAACGAGCTGTTCCTCGGCCACTTCCAATACACGCCGCGCAACAAGCGTCACATCACGCACCTCGACAAGCAGTCCGCGCTGGGCAACTTCGAAGAGCGTCTCGAGGCGCTGGACGACAAGCAGGTCGTTGCCGAAGCCAAGCGCTGCATGAGCTGCGGCCTCTGCTTCGAGTGCGACAACTGCGTGGTGTATTGCCCGCAGACCGCCGTCTATCGTGTCAAGAAGACCGAGGCCACCACCGGCCGCTACGTCGCGACCGACTACGACAAGTGCATCGGTTGCCACATCTGCCACGATGTCTGCCCGACCGGCTACATCCAGATGGGTCTTGGCGAATAAGTTGAGGAAACAGGGGTAAGAAGTATGACTTTCATGAAACAGGCGCTCGTCGGTTTTGCGGCAGTCCTGCTGCTTGCCCCCGCCTTGGCTGTCGCCGGCGCGCCCAAGCCGGCGCTGAAAATCGAAAACCCCGGCCAGTGCATCGCCCCGGCCGAGGAGATGCGCAGGAACCACATGGAGATGCTGAAGCATCAGCGCGATCGCACCATGCGCCAGGGCATCCGTGGTGAAAAGGCCAGCCTCAACGAGTGCATCAGCTGCCATGCGAGCAAGAGCACCGGTTCAGTCCTCGGCAAGGGCGGCTTCTGCCAGGAATGCCACAGCTACGCGGCCGTCAAGCTCGACTGCTGGGACTGCCACCAGCCGAAGGCCGGGCACAAGGTCGCCGGCACCCCTGATGCCGCGGGAGTGAAACAATGAACCAACCCCAAGACCGCATTGACGACAAATCGCGGCGCAGCTTCATCGGTACCGCCGCGGCGGCAGGTGCCGGCCTCGGCGTCGTCGCCCTTGCCCCCGGGCTCCATCTGATTCAGGTTTCGCAGGCCAATACGCCGGCTGCCGGTGCGTCGAGCACGGTGCGCTGGGGCATGCTGGTCGACACGACCAAGTGTGCCACCGGCTGCGATGCCTGCGTCTCGGCCTGCAACACCGAGAACGGCATCAACGAAACCGTCAAGGATGTCCGTCAGGGTTCCCAGTGGATCCGCAAGATCGACCTCAAGGATCCGAAGAACGGCCGCACCCATTCGCTGCCCATGATGTGCCAGCACTGCGCCGAGCCCCCCTGCGTCGATGTCTGCCCCACCGGTGCATCCATGAAGCGTGCCGACGGCATCGTCCTCGTCGACCGCCACATCTGCATCGGCTGCCGCTACTGCATGATGGCCTGCCCCTACAAGGCCCGCTCGCTGGTACACCAGCCGCTGACCGAACAGAACCCGGAAGTGCCGCGTGGACAGGGCTGCGTCGAGTCCTGCACCTTCTGCGTGCAGCGAGTCGACAAGGGAATGAAACCGGCCTGCGTCGAAGCCTGTCCGGAAGGGGCGATGCTGTTCGGCGATCTCAACGATCCGAACAGCGAAATCTCCCAGCGCGTCGCGCGTGAGGCCACCACGCAGGTACGTGCCGATCTGAAGCTCAACCAGGGTGTGCGTTACCAGGGAATTTGACGACCATGCAACTCGAAAAGAACCCGCAGGCGGAAGAGCGCAACTTCTATATCCTGGCCATTCTCGGCGGACTGGTCTCCGTGGTCGGCCTCGCCGCCGCACTGCACATGGAGCATTACGGCCACGTCGTCACCGGCATGAACAACCAGGTGGTATGGGGCCTGCCGCACGTCTTCGCCATCTTTCTCATCGTTGCCGCCTCCGGCGTGCTGAACGTCGCCTCGATCGGCTCGGTGTTCGGCAAGGTCATGTACAAGCCCCGCGCCCCGCTCTCGGGCCTGCTGGCGCTGGCGATGCTGGCTGCCGGCCTGGCCGTGATCATGCTTGACCTCGGCCGCGCCGATCGCCTCGTCGTCGCCATGACGCATTTCAACCCCACCTCGGTGTTCGGCTGGAACGTCATCCTCTACCCCGGCTTCTTCGCCATCGTCGGCATCTACCTCTGGACGCTGATGGATCGCAAGATGAATCCCTACTACAAGTCCGCCGGCCTCGCCGCCTTCATCTGGCGGCTGTTGCTGACCACCGGTACCGGCTCGATCTTCGGCTTCCTCGTCGCGCGCCAGGCCTACCAGTCCGCGGTGATCGCCCCGATGTTCATCATCATGTCCTTCGCCTGGGGACTGGCGGTCTTCATGATCGTCCAGAAAACGATGTTCGCGTGGAACGGCATGACCCTGCATGCGGAAATCCGCCAGCGCATGAAGAACCTGCTCGGCACCTTCGTCGCGGCCGTGTTCTACTTCGTCTTCGTCTATCACCTGACCAACCTCTATTTCGCCAAGCAGACCGCCTTCGAGCAGTTCATCCTGCTGTCCGGCGGGATCTTCCCGGCACTGTTCTGGGGTGGCTGGCTGTTCGTCGGCACGATCCTGCCCCTGCTGTTCCTCTACACCGACCTCCAGAAAATTCGTGGTTCCGTCTTCATGGCTGCCTCGCTGGTGATCGTCGGCGCCTTCTGCCTGCTCTACGTCTTCATCATCGGCGGTCAGGTCTATCCGCTGGAGATCTTCCCCGGCATGGAGGCAACCAGCAGCTTCTACGACGGCAAGGTCGACAGCTACGCGCCGCACTGGCCCGAAATCCTGCTGGCCTTCGGCGGCATCGGCATCGCCTTCACCATGGTGACGGTCGGCGTGCGCGTACTGAAATTCCTGCCGCAGGACGACATCAGCAAGCTCAAGTCGGCCGACGGGCACCTGCTCGACTGATCCTGCGCGGCGGCGGGGCACGCGAGTGCCCCGGACGTCATGCATCGTTTTCCCATGCATCGCTTCCTCGTATCCGCCGCCCATAAATCCTCCGGCAAAACCACGATCAGCATCGGCCTCGCGGCTGCGCTGAAAGCACGGGGACTGACGGTACAGCCCTTCAAGAAGGGTCCCGACTACATCGACCCGCTCTGGCTCGGTCTGGCAGCCGGACGGGGCTGCCGGAATCTGGATTTCTTCCTGTCGTCCCACGAGGAAATACGCGACCAGTTCAATCAGGGACACGATGCGGACGTCTGCCTCGTCGAAGGCAACAAGGGCCTCTATGACGGGCTCGCCCTCGACGGCGCCAACAGCAATGCGGCACTCGCCCGCCTGCTCGACCTGCCGGTGATTCTGGTGATCGACGCGCGCGGCATGACGCGCGGCATCGCACCGCTGATCCTCGGCTATCAGGCCTTCGAACGCGACATCCGCATTGCGGGGGTGATCCTCAACCGCCTCGGCGGCGGCCGCCACGAAGCGAAGCTGCGCAGCGTGATCGAGCACTACACCGACGTGCCGGTCGTCGGTGCCGTCCATGAAGATGCCCATCTCGCCCTGGTCGAGCGCCACCTCGGGCTGATGCCGGCCAACGAGGCCGCCGGCGCAGAGCAACTGATCGCCGGCATCGCCGAGCGGGTCGCCCGGCAGGTCGACCTCGATCGCCTGCTCGCCATTACCGCCACCACGGTTCCGCTCGCAGCGCCGCCGCAGACTCACGCTCCCGCGGAACCGCCTTTGCGCGTCGCCATCGCGCAGGATGCCGCCTTCGGCTTCTACTATGGCGACGACCTCGATGCCTTCGCCCGTGCCGGCGCCGAGCTCGTTCCTTTCGACGCCCTGCACGACGCGCACCTGCCGCCCTGCGATGCACTCTTCATCGGCGGCGGCTTTCCCGAGTCCTTCCTCGACGAACTCTCCGCCAACGAGACCCTTAGATCGGAAATCGGGTCGGCCATCGCGTCGGGCCTGCCGACCTATGCCGAGTGCGGCGGCCTGATGTACCTCGCCAGGAACATCACCTGGAACGGCGTCACCCGTCCGATGGTCGGCGTCATCGATGGCGAGGTCGTCATGCATCCGAAACCGGTCGGGCGCGGTTACGTGATTCTCGAATCGACCGGCGCGCATCCCTGGCGAGCGCAGGTCGACACGACTAGCAACGATGCACACCGTCCTGCCGGCGCCGACTTTTCCGGGCTCACCCACGCCCACGAATTTCATTATTCCGAGTTGCGCGGCCTGCCCGCCGCCACGCGCTACGCCTACAGCGTCAGGCGCGGCCACGGCATCGACGGGTCGCACGACGGCATCGTCCTGCACAACCTGCTCGCCTCCTACACCCATTTGCGTGCCGTGCAGGGCTGCAATTGGCCGGCGCAATTCGTACAATTCGCACGGGCATGCCACGCCGACGGCAGTGTCCGCCTCTCACAGGAGATCGTCCCATGTTCCATCTGACCCCCGCGGCCGCCGAGCAGATCATGCAGGCCGCCGCCGCCCTCGACCAGGAAGCGATGGCCCCCAGTCTGCGCGTGGCCGCCAAGCTCGAGGACGGCGAAATCGCCTACGGCATGGGCTTCGACGAGGAGCGCGAAAACGATGCCGTGTTCGAGGTCGAGGGCATCACCCTGTTGATCGCCCCCCCCAGCCAGCCACTGCTGTCAGGGGCCACGCTCGACTTCGTCGAACTGCGCCCGGGCGAATTCCAGTTCATTTTCATCAACCCGAACGACCCTCCGCCGGCAGCCGGCGGCTGCGCCAGCCGCCGCAGCGGCTGCGGTTCCTGCGGAGGCGGTAGCGCCGGAGGCTGCAACTGATGACCCCGACCATGCTACCGAAGGACTACCCGACGCGCGGCCCCGCCGTTCCCGGTACCGTCTATCTCGTCGGCGCAGGCCCCGGCGACCCCGAACTGCTGACCCTGCGCGCCCTGCGCATCATCGGCGAGGCGGACGTGCTCGTATACGACCACCTCGTTTCCCAGCCGATTCTCGACCTGGCCCGGCCGGAAGCGGAGCGCCTGTACGCCGGCAAGGAGCGCGGCAACCACAGCGTACCGCAGGACGACCTGAACCTGCTGCTCGTCAAGCTGGCAAAACAGGACAAGCGTGTCGTGCGCCTCAAGGGCGGCGACCCCTACACCTTCGGACGCGGCGGCGAGGAAGTCGAGACCCTCAAGGAACATGGCGTGCCCTTCGAGGTCATTCCGGGCATCACGGCAGCCGCCGGGGTCGCCTCCTTCGCCGGCATTCCGCTCACGCATCGCAACTACGCCCAGGCTTGCGTCTTCGTCACCGGCCATCTCAAGGACGGCAGCATGAACCTCGACTGGCCTGGCCTCGCCCGTCGTCGCCAGACCGTCATCATCTACATGGGCTTGTCGGGCCTGCCTTATCTGTGCGAGCAGCTGATCGCCCACGGCCTGCCGCCGGAATGGCCTGCCGCCATCGTCCAGCAGGGCACCACGCCGAACCAGCGCACCGTCACGGGAACCCTCGGGACATTGCCTGAACTGGCCATTGCCGCCGGCCTCAAGGCACCGACCCTGATCATCGTCGGCGAGGTGGTACGCCTGCAGGACAAGCTCGCATGGTTCCCCGAGGTCACCTGCAAGCAGTAGCAGGACTGCGCCGCTTTATTACCTTTGTTCTAGAAATAGGATCATAATCCGGGCTTGTCCGTAAAATCGGAACAGCCCATGAAGGAATTGCTGCGCCCTGCCGAATGGCTCCTTAACAGGCTTAGCTATCCACGCAAGCTCGCGCTTGTCGGCTGTGTCTTTCTGCTGCCTCTCCTCTTCTTCGGCCAGCGGCTGATATCGGATATCGACGCCGACCTCGCCTTCGATACCCGCGAAATGATCGGGCTGCGCCATGTCCGGCCATTCAAGTCCCTGATGCGCCTGATGCAGGAACACCGGGGCATCAGCCAGTTGGCATTGAATGGCGATGCCGGCGCCCCCGAGCAACTGCAGAAACTGGCCGATCAAATCGGCCAGGCCATTCTCACCCTGGATGAAATGGAAGCCAGGACCGGTCTGGTTTCCGGAAGTTCGTCCGAATGGGCCAATCTGAAGGCGGAGTGGCAGGCCCTGCGTGATGAAGGGGCCGGGCTCTACGATACGGAAAGCTTCGCCCGGCACTCCCGCATCGTCGCGAACCTGCACGAGCATCTGTCGCGGCTCACCGACACATCCGGCCTTTCACTGGATCCGGACCTTGCCACTCATTACCTGATCCAGATCACCACCGAACGGCTCGCGCTGCTCACCGAAAACCTCGGACAGACACGCGGCCTCTCGGCCCGGGCATTCAGCCAGCACAGCATCACCCTGGCCGACCGCCATCGTCTCGTCCAGGCGCTGGGTAGCAGCAAACGGCAGCGTACCCGTCTGCTCGCGGATATCGCCACTGTTCTGCCGCTTATGTCCGGACTGGAAAAGCATCTGGCCATTCCGGTCGAGGAAGCCGTAACGATGACCGACCGCTTCATTGAGGCCAGCGAACAGCGGCTGCTGCATACGGAAGGCACGCCGGAAGATGCACGTGCCCTGTTCGAACAGGGAACACGGGCCATCAATGCGCTGTATCGACTCGACGACACGCTGCTTCCCATACTGATGAAATCGATCGAGGAACGCAGCCTCGACCTCGCCTGGCAGAAATGGTTCCTGCTGACGCTCGTCATCGCCGCACTGCTGGTGGCGACCTATCTGTTCCTCGCCTTCACGCATGCCCTGATCGGGCAGATCGGATTGCTCAGACGTGGTGCGCAGGCCGTGTCGGATGGCATCCTGGATGTCCGGATCATGTCGGACAGCCGCGACGAGATGGCCCGCATCGCTTCGCTCTTCAACCGGATGGTCGAGGACATGCGCCTGCAGATGCAGCAGATCACCGCCAGCGAAAGACATCTGCGCGAATCGGAAAAGCACATCCGCGCCCTCTTCAACGGCGGCAACGACCCGATCCTCGTGTATGAGGCCGACTCGCTGTCCGGTGCGCCGCTCGGCTGTTTCGTCGAAGTCAATGACGTCGCCTGCTACCGGCTCGGCTACAGCCGCGAGGAACTGCTGAAGATGAAGCCGGACGACATCGTCGCGCACGATGCATCACGCCCGCCGCCCTACATCAAGCTCGCCTATCAGCGCGAAGCCGTCTATGAAAGCGCCCACCTGACGCGCACCGGCAAGGTCATTCCGGTGGAAATCAATGCCCACCTGTTCGAACTCTACGACCGGGCGCTGGTCTTCGCGATGGCGCGCGACATCGGCGAGCGCAAGCAGGCGGAAGAAAGGCAGAACGTCGAGAGCGCACTCGCCCGGGACATCATCGACCGGCAGATGCTGCGTCACGGCTTCACCGACGAGCGCGTCAGCTACTGGTTCCAGCCGGCCGAGAACTTCAGCGGCGACATCATCGCCACGGCGCGCTCGGAAGACGGGATTCTGTATGCCATGCTGGCGGATGCCACGGGGCACGGGCTCGCCGCCGCCATTACCGTGGTCCCCGTCCTGACGCTGTTCTACCGCCTCGTCGAGCGCGGTCGGCCGCTGGCGAACATCGCCAGCGAACTGAATCAGGAACTGCGGCAAACCATGCCATCCAGCCGTTTCGTCGCGGCGACGCTGATGGCCATCGACATCGCCGCATACCGTGCAGAGATCTGGCACGGCGGCACCCCCGACATCCTGCACCTCGATGCCGAAGGCAAGCCCAAGGCCTGCTATCAGGCGCCGCACATCCCGCTCGGGATCATCGACTTCGATGAAGACATGGCGACGCTCGGCAGCATCGACATCGCCCCGAACGACCAGCTGGTCTTCTACTCCGACGGACTGCTCGAAGCCGCAAACGCGGCTGGCGAAGCCTTCGGCATCGAGCGCATCGAAGCCGCCCTCCAAGGACCGCATGCGCCCAATGCACGCATTCAGGCGCTGCAGTCCGCGCTGCGTGCGCACACCGGCGCCGCCATGCCGCACGACGATGTTTCGCTGCTGCTGATCACCTGCAGCAGCGAAACCGGTACGTCCGGACCTACTTGATTCCCATGCGGATCGCGCCGTCGAGGCGGATCACTTCGCCGTTGAGATAGCGGTTGGCGAAGATGTGCTCGACCAGCGCGGCATATTCGGCCGGCTTCCCCATGCGCTGCGGATAGGGCACCATCTTGCCGAGCGACTCCTGCACCTCGGGCGGCATGCCCAGCAGCATCGGCGTCTCCATGATGCCCGGCGCGATCGTCATCACGCGGATGCCGGAACGGCTCAGTTCGCGCGCGATCGGCAGGGTCATCGCCACGACACCGCCCTTCGAGGCGGCATAGGCGGCCTGGCCGAGTTGTCCCTCGTAGGCGGCCACGGAGGCCGTGCTGACGATCACACCGCGCTCGCCATCGGCATCCGGTGCCGAAGCGCTCATGATCTCGGCCGCAAGACGGATCATGTTGAAGCTGCCGATCAGGTTGATGTTGATGGTCCGCGCAAAGCTGTCGAGCTTGTGGGCGCCATCGCGACCGACCACCTTCTCGGCCGGAGCGACTCCGGCGCAATTCACCAGACCGCGCAGCGTACCCAGTTCTTGCACGGCCGCGAAGGCCGCACGAGCGCTCTCCTCGCTGCTGACGTCGGTCTGCACGAAACGGGCGCTGTCGCCCAGGTCGGCCGCCACGCGCGCACCGGCCTCCGCATTGATGTCGGCCAGCACCACTTTGCCGCCGCGGGACGCGAACATGCGCGCCGTCGCCTCGCCCAGCCCGGAACCGCCGCCCGTCACCACGAAAACATTGTCCTTGATCTGCATGCCATCCTCCTGTCGTATACGCGGCTATTCTAGCGACAGCCGCTGCGCCACCCATGCCTGTCCGAGCGACAGGCCGCCATCGTTGGGCGGCAACTGGCGGGCTTCCAGCAGATGCAGCCCGCGCCCGGCGCAGCCTGCACGCAAGCCCTCGGCCAGCAGGCGGTTGAGCAGGCAGCCGCCCGCGGCGACCACGGTGCCGATGCCCTGCCGTTGCGCCGCATGCGCGACCCAGTCGACCAGCGCGGCGGCCAGCGTGGCGTGGAAATGTGCGGCAAGCCGGGCAGGATCGTCGCGAGCGGAACGCAGCCGGTCGAGCAGCGGCATCAGGTCCAGTCCGCCATCGTCCGTCAGTCGCCAGTCCGGCCACGGCGGCACGGGGCCATGACCCGCCGCCAGCCCTTCGAGCAGCATCGCCGCCTGCCCCTCGTAGCTGGTACGGCGCCGTACCCCCAGCAGCCCCGCAGCGGCATCGAACAGGCGGCCTGCGCTCGACGTCGGGGGACAGCGGACACCCTGAGCCAGCATCGTAGCAAGCGCGACGGCGCCCTTCTCGTCAGAGAAGCGGCGCGGGATTTCCGCGGCGTGCCCGAGTGCATGCAGCGCTGCAGCCGCCATGCGCCAGGGTTCGCGTGCCGCGACGTCGCCCCCCGGCAGCGCCAGCGGGGCAAGATGTCCCAGACGCTCGCAGCGCGCACCTTCGACGCGCAGCAGTTCGCCACCCCAGGCCGTGCCGTCGCTGCCCAGGCCGACGCCGTCGAGCGCCAGCCCCAGCACCGGATGCCCGGTCCCATGCTCGGCACAGACGGCGGCAATGTGGGCGTGGTGATGCTGGACGGCGATGGCCGGGATGTATTTCCCGACGGCGAAGGACGTCGCGAAGCGCGTCGAATGGAAGTCGGGATGCAGGTCATGGGCGACGATGGCCGGCTCGACGTCGAGGATGTGCAGCAGGTGTGCAACCGTCTCCTCGAAGAAGCCGCAGGCCGCGGCGTTGTCGAGATCGCCGACATGCTGCGAGACGAAGGCTTCATCGCCGCGCGTCACGCAGACCGTGTTCTTGAACCAGCCACCGACGGCCAGCACGGACGGCCCCGACTGCGGCAGTTTGATGGCGCGCGGCACATACCCCCTCGCCCGCCGGATGAATCCTGCCCCCCCGCCTCCGCGGCGCACGCTGTCGTCGCAACGCACGACGATGTCGCGATCGTGCAGCAACACGGCATCGGCGATCCCGACCAGCCGCTCGAACGCCTCGTCGTTGCCGGTGACGAGGGGTTCGCCATGGGGGTTCGCGCTGGTCATCACGAGCGCGAGCGGCTGCGGCTCGTCGAGCCAGGCGCTCCCCGCCGGCCGGCCGGCGGCCTCGTGAAACAGCAGGTACTGGATCGGTGTCGCCGGCAGCATCAGGCCGAGTTCGGCCAGTCCCGGCGCGATGCCGGGCAGTGCCTCGTCCGTCGTCGGCTGTTTCGGCAACAGCACCACCGGGCGTTCCGGACTCGCGAGCAGCGCCGCATCCTCGGCCTTCAAGCGAACGAAAGTCGGTGCCGACGGGACGGCGGCGACCATCACGGCGAAGGGCTTTTCCTCGCGCTGCTTGCGCGAACGCAAGTTCGCCACGGCGGCGGCAATGCGGGCATCGCAGGCCAGATGGAATCCGCCCAGCCCCTTGATGGCGATAATCCTTCCGGCCCGCAACAGGGCGAGCGCCGACGCGATCGGGTCCCCTTCAATCGGGTCGCCTGCCGCGTCGAGCAAAACGAGACGCGGGCCACAATGAGGGCAGCAGGTCGTTTCGGCATGGAAGCGCCGGTCGGCCGGGTCGGCGTATTCGCGCTCGCAGTCGGGACAGAACGGAAACGGTGCGAGGCTGGTCTGCGGCCGGTCGTAGGGCAGGCGCCGCGTCACCGTGTAGCGCGGGCCGCAATGGGTACAGGTGATGAAGCCGTGCCGCCAGCGCCGACTTTCGGGATCGAACAGTTCCTTCAGGCAATCGTCGCAGGGCGCGGTGTCGTGACCGATGGCGGTACGCACCTTGCCCCCCACGCTCTCCTCGATTGAAAACCCATGGCAGCCGACCGATGCTGCGGCCACGGACGCCACCGTATCAACGCGCGCCAGCGGCGGGGCATCGCTTTTCAGGCGCGCAGCGAATGTATCGAGATCGCGGCCCTCGGCATGAATCTCGACGCCGGCCGCATCGTTGCGTACCCAGCCGGCGAGTTTCAGTTCGTTGGCCAGCCGCCAGACGAAGGGACGGAAACCGACGCCCTGGACGACGCCCGAGACGCGAATGCGTCGAGCCTGGGTGACGCGAATGCGGCGGGCCTGGGTGACTCGAATCCGAACGGCTTCAGGCACGGACTGCGGCAGCGCCCTTCTCTACCCAGGCCAGCCAGTCGGCCATGCCCTCGCCCCTGGTCGCCGAGACGCGGATCACCTCGATGAGCGGATTGACGCGGCGCGCGTTGGCGATGGCCTTGTCCACGTCGAATTCCAGATAGGGCAGCAGGTCGCACTTGTTCACCAGCATCAGCCGCGCGGCGCGGAACATGTCCGGATACTTGAGCGGCTTGTCCTCGCCCTCGGTGACGGAGAGGATCACCACCTTGCCGGCCTCGCCGAGGTCGAACGCGGCCGGGCAGACGAGGTTGCCGACGTTCTCGATCATCAGCGCACCGCCGTTTTCCAGCGGCAACTGTTCGAGCGCATGGCCGACCATGTGGGCGTCGAGGTGGCAGCCCTTGCCGGTGTTGATCTGTACCGCCGGCGCGCCGGTGGCGCGGATGCGCTCGGCGTCGTTGCTGGTTTGCTGGTCGCCCTCGACGACGGCGACCGCCAGCCGGCCCTTGAGGGCCTCGATGGTCTTCACCAGCAGCGTGGTCTTGCCCGAGCCGGGGCTGGAAACGAGATTCAGCGCGAAGATGCCGTGCGCAGCGAGCTGTTCGCGATTGCGTGCCGCATAGGCGTTGTTCTTCGCCAGGATGTCCTGTTCGAGCCGAATCAGACGCCCCTGCTCATGCTCATGTCCGTGCTCATGGGCATGCCCATGGCCGTGGTGCTCCTGCCCGGGATGCTGGTGCGTGTGGTCATGGGCATCGCCATGGCCGTGCGCATGCGCGTGGTCGTGCGAATGGCTGTGCGTGGTGCCGTCCGCATGAGTATGGGCGTGTTCGTGCGCGGGCAGGTCCTGCCCCTCGATTTTCGTCTCGCCCTGTCCGCAACCGCAAGTCGTACACATGGTTCACTCCACTTCAAGATCGATGACGCGCATCTCCGTGCCGCCGATGACGGCGACGGGATAACTGCCGCAGTGTTCGCACGGATCATATACCTGCTGCAGGATTCCTTCCCGGCCGCATTCCGGGCAATGCCCGCGTCCGGGCGTCGCGACGATCTCCAGCCGGGCGCCATCGGTCAGGCCGCCCCGCATGGCAAGGTCGAAGCAGAACTCGAAGGCCTCGCGCTCCACGCCACTCAACTGGCCGAGTTCGACGCGCACGCTGCGTACGTGCTCGAAACCTTCGCGCACCGCGGCCGCCTCGATCAGCTCGCGCACGCCCTCGACCAGCGACATTTCATGCATGCGTCGATTCTATCCCCGCTGCACCGGACGACCGTCCCAGGGTCCCGCCTTGCGCGCCCGGTGCAGCCCGACCATGCCGGCGAGCAGGCGCTTGTGACCGACCTCGACGAAACCGTGCTTTTCCAGCAGAGCGGAAAACTCCTCCGCCGAATAGAACTTGTCGAGCGCCTCGATGAAATAGTTGCGGCAGCCGAGGGCGGCCCGGCCGCTCTTGAACAGCCAGGCCGTGAGGTTCAGGCAGCCGCGCAGGTAGCCGAAATACCAGCGTGAGATGCGCGGATTCGACGGCCTGAGCATGTCGCAATGATGGAAGCTTCCGCCCGGCTTCAGCACCCGCTGCACCTCGTCCATCACGCCTTCGATGCGCAGGTGGCGCGAGGCCCACTGCAGCGTGACGATGTCGAAGTGCGCATCCGGGAAAGGCAGTTCATGCACGTCGCCGATGCTGCCCTCGATGTGCAAGCCGCGTGCCGCGGCGCGGCGGCGGCCGACGGTCTGCATCGCCTCGCTGCGATCGATCGCGAACACCTCGAGTGCCGGCTCCCTGCCGAGCAGGGCAATCCCGACCGCATTGGTGCCGGCGCACAGGTCGAGGACGCGCTGGCCCGGGCGCAACGAAAACGTCGCGAGGAAATGCTTCAGGAACCATGACCACAAGCCCAGGCTCGCCACCACGTTGGCGCGATCGTAATAGGGTGCGACGTCGGCGAATACGTCGTTGAGATCATGTTTCCAGTAATGTCCGAAAAGCTTGACGCGCAGTTGTTCGTTGTCGGGTGGCAGGGGTGCGTGCATGAGGAAATTTTTCTCGAACGGGTCTGGTTTGAGCGGGTGCCGGCACCGCTAGCCGGTGAAGAAGCGGCGTCGATTCGGCCGTGCCGGCGCATCGGGGTCGGCTGGCTGCACATCCGGCGCCATGTCGAGCGCGATCAGGCAGGCGCGGGCCGTCATGACGGCGGTGTCATGATCGGCGAATTGCTGCATGTCGTGGATCAGCGGGCAGGCCAGGTAGTCGCCCAGGTCATCCTCGTGATTGCCCAGGAAGGCGAAGGCACCGGCGGGATACTGGCGGAACACGCGTTCGTGCGGCCCGGGCACCGGCCAGTCGCCGGTCGCCGGCAGCAGCAGCAGGTTGATGCCCCACGGCGTGACAAGCGCGCCGCGCCAGTCCTCTCCCGCATCGCCGACGCGCGCGAACCCGACCGCCGCAACACCGACATGCGGGTTGAGCATCGGCATGTCGGCCATCCGCTGTGTGTGGATACGACGGAAGGCGACCTCCACCCGCGCAGTCGGATCGCTCTCGTAGTACGGAGACGCCGTCATGCGAAAGCCGACTTTTGCACGATCAGGAGCGCACCGACAGCGGCAGGCCGTGCTTCGTCAGTTCGCCGGCGACGAGGGCCACGAGCTCCGGCACGCGCGCGGCGACGGTCGGCGTCAGTTCGGTAGACAACTCCATCGAGAGCGGCTGCACACCGAGGATGACGGTTTCCTTCGGTTCGGCGCCCATGAATTCGAGCGCCGCCAGCACGTCCGATAGGCCAATACCGTGCGGCGAGAGGTTGCGGCGGAAGAATACCGGCACCTCGTCCCCGACGAGCTTCACCAGTTCGCCCGGGGCCTTGCCGGCGGCGATGGCATCGACGACGATCAGCAGGTCAAGATGGGAAAGCTCCTCAAGCAACTCCATGCCGGCCGTGCCGCCATCGATGACGGCCACTGCATCCGGCGGCACGAAAGCTTGCTCGAACGCCTCGACGACGCGCACACCAACCCCTTCGTCGGCGAGGATCACGTTGCCGACGCCCAGCACAACGACTTTCATCGACCGCTCACACGACTTTGACCGAGACGCTCGTGTCGTTTTCCTTGTCGGTCAGGTGGATCGCGCAGGCGATGCACGGATCGAAGGAATGCACCGTGCGCAGCACTTCGAGCGGCTTCTCCGGATCGGCGATGGGGTTGTCCATCAGCGACGCCTCGTAGGGGCCGGCCTCGTCCTTCTCGTTGCGCGGGCAGGCGTTCCAGGTCGAGGGCACGACGCACTGGTAGTTCTTGATCTTGCCGTTGTCGATGACGACCCAGTGCGAAAGCACCCCTCGCGGCGCCTCGTGGAAGCCCACGCCCATCGATTCACCCTTCGGGAAGGCCGGCGGGTTGAAGGTCTTCGTGTCGCCCTTGCCGATGTTGCCGATCAGCAGGCTCCACTGGTCGGCCAGCTGGTCGACCATCACGGCGCAACGCACTGCACGTGCGGCATGGCGGCCGATGGTCGAATGCAACGCATCGATGCCGACCTTGGTTTTCGCCAGGCTTGAAACGGTATCGAGCGCCAGCGTGGCGTATTTCTTCGTCGGCTCGTGGCCGGCGGCGAACATGGCCAGCACGTTGGCCAACGGCCCGACCTGCGCCGGCTTGCCGTAGAAGGTCGGCGACTTGAGCCACGAATACTTGCCGCCGTCCTGGAAGTCGGTGTAGTTCGGCTTGGTCTCGCCGGCATAGGGATGCAGCGGTTTCTGCGTGCTGTAGTCGTACCACGAGTGCTTGACCGACTCCTCGACGCCCTTGCCCCAGAAATCGTCGTTGAAGCTGGCGATCGGCTTGAACTTCGAGACGTCGCCACCGTCGATGTAGCCGCCGGGCAGGGCGAACTGCGTGCCCTTGGTGTCGAGCGGGATGTCGGGCACGGAAAGATAGTTGGTGATGCCGGCACCGTATTTCGTCCAGTCGGCATAGAAGGCGCCGACCGCGGCGACGTCGATCAGGTAGACGTTCTTGACGAAGTCGGCGAGCTCGTCGATGAATCCCTTGATCGCCATCAGGCGCTCCACCGTCAGCACCGTCTGCGAATCTGTGGCGATCGGGTTGGCGACGCCGCCGACGGCGAGGTTCTGGATGTGCGGCGTCTTCGAGCCGAGGATGCTGACGATCTTGTTGGCCTTGCGCTGCACTTCGAGCGCCTGCAGGTAGTGGGCGACCGCGAGCAGGTTGACCTCGGGCGGCAGCTTCATCGCCGGGTGGCCCCAGTAGCCGTTGGTGAAGATGCCGAGCTGGCCGCCATTGACGAAACCGGCGAGACGCTCCTTCACCGCGCGCATCTCGTGCTTGCCGTTGCGATTCCACGACGACAGGCTTTCGGCGAGGCTGGCGGTCTTGTCCGGGTCGGCCTTCAGCGCCGAGGTGACGTCCACCCAGTCGAGCGCCGACAGGTGGTAGAAGTGCACGATGTGGTCATGCACCGCGTGGGCGAGGATGATCAGGTTGCGGATGTACTGCGCGTTGAGCGGGACTTCGAGCTGCAGGGCGTTCTCGACCGCGCGCACCGAGGCGATCGCATGCACGGTGGTGCACACGCCGCAGATGCGCTGGGTGATCGTCCAGGCATCGCGCGGATCGCGCCCCAGCAGGATCAGCTCGACGCCACGCCACATCTGGCCGGAGGACCAGGCTTTTTTCACCTTGCCGCCGTCGACGTCGCAATCGATGCGCAGGTGGCCTTCGATACGGGTGATCGGATCGATCGTGATGCGCTTTGACATTTTGCAACTCCCTCAAGCGTGCGCTTCTTCCCGGGGCAGGACCGGGAAGCGGCGGGTGATGATGATGTAGCCAATCACTTCGACGGCGAACATGCCGACGGTGACCATGATTTCCGTGACTGACGGGAAATACTGGTAGCCGCCGCCGGTGTTGTAGCCGATCAGGTAGCCATTGATGCGCAGGATGGAACCGGCCAGCATCAGCAGGATGCCGCCGATGAACAGGCGGGCCGGGTTGCGGCGCTGCACCTGGGTGCCGATGATGAAGAACGGTGCGACGAAGCAGGCCATCTCAAGCCAGAACATCAGGGTTTCGAGCGACCACGAAAACGCAGTGCCGAAAGCGCCACGTACCACCAGATCGCCGACGCGGACGACAAGATAGGCGGCCAGCACGCCCAGCATCACCTTGGCCATCGGCTTCAGCAGGTTCATCTCGATGCTGCGCCGGTAGGCCGATGAAGCGACGCAGGACTCGAACAGCACCACGGCGTAGCCCATGATGATCGCGGTGAGCAGGAACAGCAGCGGCACCATCGGCGTCTGCCACAGCGGGTGCACCTGTTCGCCCAGCACCACCCACATCGTGCCGAGGGAGGACTGGTGCATCATCGGCAGCAGCGTGCCGAGCGCGATGATGAAGAACATGTATTTGCCGAGCTTCCGCTTCAGCGTATTGAGGCCGAACTTCTCCATCACCACCGGCGAGAACTCGATCCACATCACCACGATGTAGAGCGTGATGCAGATCGCCACCTCGAACATCACCGAGTTGAGGTTGACGGACCACGGCCAGTACATGTTCCAGACGTTCCAGTAGCGACCGAGGTCGAACACCACGCCGACACCGGCGAGGGTATAGCCGAACAGGCTGGCCAGCAAGGCGGGCCGCACCAGCGGGTGGTACTCGCCCTTGTTGAAGATGTAGACCAGCATCGCGACCGAGAAGCCGCCGCAGGCGAAGGCCGAGCCGACCATGACGTCGATGACGATCCAGATGCCCCACGGATAGCCGTCGTTCATGTCGGTGACGCTGCCGAGGCCGAAGACGAAGCGTACCAGCAGGATGACGGCCATCACGAGCACCAGAATGCCCGCCGTCAGGGTGACAGCATTGAGAAGCGGGCCACCGACCGGTGCGGGCTTGGCATGACCGTGAGCTTTTGAAGCGGCACTCATGACTCGTCTCCTTCATCCGGCTTGACATTGCGCTTGGCGATCCAGGTCAGCGCGCCGAGCACCGCCACCGGCATCAGCAGGCCGCCGTAGAGGGTGTGCTGGATGGTTTCCGACGTCGCGGCCGAGGAATACGGCGGCAGCTTCGGCATGCCGACCTTCTCGAAGGGCACGCCTGAGAGCTTGAGCACCTGCGTCCCGCCATACTCCTTCTCGCCGTAGACGTGCTGCTGGTAGTTGCCGACCGCACCCTCGTAGTTCTGGTTGGGCTCGTCCTTCCAGCCGGCGCGTTCCATCTTGCCCTGTCCCCCCGGCTGGCCGAGCAATTCCTTGAGCTGGCCATGGCGCAGGTGGCCGCGCGGATAGGTGGTAACGGAACCGGGTTTCAGCGCCAGCCGGCGCTTCGCCTCGGCCAGCAGGTCGGCCGTCCGGCCGAACAGTGTCGCCCCGGTCGGGCAGACCTCGGCGCAGGCCGAATAGTGGCCGTCCTTGTGGCGGTGGTTGCACAGTTCGCACTTGCCGATACGCCCGAAAGGATCGTTGAACTGGTATTTCGGAATGCCGAAGGGGCAGGCCAGCACGCAGTAGCGGCAGCCGATGCATTTATCCGGGTTGTACTTGACGATGCCGGTCACCGGGTCCTTGGTCATCGCCGACACGGGGCAGGCCGACACGCAGCTGGGATCGGCGCAGTGCAGGCAGGAAACCTTCATGAAGGCATAGCCGTTGGTCTCGGCATCCTTGGTTTCCATCGTGCCGTTGCGGTACATCTTGATGATGTTGAAGGTGTCACCGCTGGTGTCGAGCGGCGTATCCCACAGATGGTCCACGGTGTTGAATTCGGCCGGATTGTCGTTGGCCTGCTTACAGGCCGCGACACAGGCCTTGCAGCCGACGCACAGCGTCGCGTCGTAGAGCAGGCCCAGCGCCTCCTCCGGCACCTTGTGGGTCTCGCGTGCCTGTACCGTCGCCGTCCCGCCGGCGCCGACAATGGCGGAGCCCGCCAGGGCACTCTTCAGAAAGTCGCGTCGGGTGGTCATCTCACGCCTCCGCTTTTGGTTGGGCGTCCTTGTTCTTTTCCTGTTCGGCGGCCTGATGCGAAAGACCGAGATTGCGCGCCAGCATCGCTGCGCCGCCGGCCGCCGCACCGGCGATGGCCGCCAGCGCCGCCGCCGAAGCGAAGTTCGTACCCTTGCCGATGGTTTCGTCGATGCGCGGATACTGCAGGGGCGGCGCGACGTTGAGCATCTTCGCCATGCCGTGGATCGGCTTGGTGAAACCGATGCCCTGCTCGGTACAGCCGATGCAGGGATGGCCGCAACCGACCGGCCAGTTGTTCTCGCCGGCATCGCCGAAGCCGATCGACGGGCAGTTGGCGTAGGTCTCCGGTCCCTTGCAGCCGAGCTTGTAGAGACAGTAGCCCTTGCGATGGCCTTCGTCGCCGAACTGCATCGCGAAACGGCCGGCATCGAAGTGGGCGCGGCGCTCGCAGTTCTCGTGGATCAGGCGACCGTAGGCGAACAGCGGCCGGCCGAGCTTGTCGACCGCCGGCAGTTTGCCGAAGGTCAGGAAGTGCACCACCGTCGCGAGGAAGTTGTAGGGATTGGGCGGGCAGCCGGGAATCGTCACCACCGGCTTGCCGAGAATCTCGGCGACGCCGGCCGAGCCGGTCGGGCTGCTGTCCGCACCTGCAATGGAGGGCACCGTCGAGGGCATGCCGCCCCACGAGGCGCAGGAACCGATGGCGATCACCGCCGCCGCATCCGCCGCGCATTCCTTCGTCAGTTCGATGGCCGTCTGGCCGCCGACCTTGCAGTAGATGCCGTTTTCACGGGTCGGGATCGCACCCTCGATCACCAGCACGTACTTGCCCTTGTTCGCCGCCATCGCCGCCTTGCGCGCCGCCTCGGCCTGATGGCCGGCCGCGACCATCAGCGTCTCGTGGTAGTCGAGCGAAATGACGTCGAGGATCAGCTTCTCGAGGGTCGGATGCTCGGCACGCAACAGCGACTCCGAACAACCCGTGCATTCCTGAAAATGCAGCCAGATCACCGAAGGCCGCTGCGCCGATTCGACGGCCTTGGCGACCGCGGCTTCGGCACCGGCCGGAAGGCCCAGCGTGGCGGCGACCGTGGCACAGAACTGGAGAAATTCACGGCGTGAGAGTTGAAGGCGGCTTTCGACGGCAGCGAGGCCTTCGCGTTCGAGATCGAAGATAGATGCACTCATGGATTCCCCCTTGGCTACTCTATCGGGCGCCGTTGGCGCACTCCTTTGTCGATACGGCTTTCTAGCCGCATCGCCATCAGGGGCTTTTGACTGAGGTCAAACAGAATCTATATAAGCGCCTACTAAATTACCTGGCGATGGCGCGCCAGGTGACGCGGCGTCCACGACTGCGGTGATTTGGAGACGAAATGCCAGCGCGCCACGTGGTAGCTCGGATCGAAGCCGTAGAAGTTGCGATGCATGTGTGCCAGCTCTTCGGCACGATACGCGGCGAGCGGCCGCTCCGCTTCATCCCTCGCCCGGCGTGCGCGCCTGGCGGCAACCACATCGTAGAAACCGGCCACCAGCTCGGCGGCACGCCGCAAGACATCGACCCTGAAAGTCGGTGCCGGCAGGACGGCATCGTAGAAACCGCAGCGCACTGCCTCGGCCGCCAGCATCGGCAGGCGGTGCTGCATCAAGGCGGCAGCCCCCGCGGCACCGACCCGCTG
>JAVEWF010000009.1:0-58992 GCA_034004665.1 Rhodocyclaceae bacterium
CGGCCTCGGTCTACTGGGTCTAACCAATCGATTTCGCAGGGCTGGCAAGGAAACATAGCCCGCCGTCGCCGACATTTCGGCGCAATGCTCGTTACGCGGCAGTCGCCGACAGCTCCGCCAGCTCCGCCAGCTCCGCCAGCTCCGCATCGGTAAACACCCGCGACCGGGTGTGAAAGGCCTTGCCTTCCGGGCCTTCGAGCGAGAAGGTGCCGCCGGTGCCTTCGATGACGTCGATGATCAGCTGGGTGTGCTTCCAGGTTTCGAATTGCGCCTTGCCGATGTAGAACGGGCAGCCGCCGATCTCGCCGAGCAGTACGTCGCCGGGACCGATGAGGATCTCGCCCGGCAGCAGGCAGTTGGCGGCGCTGTTGTCGCAGCAGCCGCCGGATTGGTGAAACATCAGCGCGCCGCCGTGCATGCGCTTGAGGAACTCGATCAGTTCGAGTGCGGCGGGGGTGGCAACGACGCGTTCGACCATGGGTATCTCCTTGGGAAAAACAGGGGCGAGGCCATCGCTGGCCCGCCCCTGAATCCGCGTTGCGCGGAGGAGGAATCAGAAGAAGCCGAGCTTTTGCTCCGCGTAGCTGACCAGCAGGTTCTTGGTCTGCTGGTAGTGGTCGAGCATGACCTTGTGGGTCTCGCGCCCGATGCCGGACTCCTTGTAGCCGCCGAAGGCCGCGTGGGCCGGGTAGGCGTGATAGCAGTTGGTCCACACGCGGCCGGCCTGGATGGCGCGCCCCATGCGGTAGGCGACGTTGCCATCGCGGCTCCAGACGCCGGCGCCGAGGCCGTAGAGCGTGTCGTTGGCGATGGCGAGCGCCTCGGCCTCGTCCTTGAAGGTGGTCACGGCGAGCACCGGGCCGAAGATCTCTTCCTGGAAGATGCGCATCTTGTTGTGGCCCTTGAACAGCGTGGGCTGCACGTAATAGCCGCCGGCCAGCTCGCCGTCCATTTGCGCCGGCGCGCCGCCGATCAGCACCTGCGCGCCTTCCTGCCTGCCGAGGTCGAGGTAGGAGGTGATCTTGGCGAGCTGCTCCTTCGAGGCCTGCGCGCCGAGCATCGTGTCGGTGTCGAGCGGGTTGCCCTGCTTGATGGCGGCGATACGCGCGAGGCAGCGCTCCATGAACTTGTCGTAGATCGATTCCTGGATCAGCGCGCGACTCGGGCAGGTGCAGACCTCGCCCTGGTTGAAGGCGAACAGCACCAAGCCTTCGATCGCCTTGTCGAGGAAGCCGTCGTCGGCGTCCATCACGTCTTCGAAGAAGATGTTGGGCGACTTGCCGCCGAGTTCCAGCGTGGCCGGGATCAGGTTGTTGGCCGCCGCCTGGGCGATGACGCGGCCCGTGGTGGTCGAGCCGGTGAAGGCGATCTTGGCGATACGCTTGCTGGTGGCGAGCGGCATGCCGGCCTCGCGGCCGTAGCCGTTCACGATATTGAGCACGCCCGGCGGCAGCAGGTCGGCGATCAGCTCGACCAGGACCAGGATCGAGATCGGCGTCGACTCGGCGGGCTTGAGCACCACGCAGTTGCCGGCGCCGAGCGCGGGCGCGAGCTTCCACGCCGCCATCAGGATCGGGAAGTTCCACGGGATGATCTGGCCGACCACGCCGAGCGGCTCATGGAAGTGGTAGGCGACGGTGGTGTGGTCGATCTCGCTGATGCCGCCTTCCTGGGCGCGCACGCAGCCGGCGAAGTAGCGGAAGTGGTCGACAGCCAGCGGGATGTCGGCGTTGAGCGTCTCGCGGATCGGCTTGCCGTTGTCCACCGTTTCGGCGTAGGCGAGCAGTTCGAGGTGCTGTTCGATGCGGTCGGCAATCTTCAACAGGATGTTGGCACGCTCGCCGGGCGAGGTTTTGCCCCATGCGTCCTTGGCGGCATGGGCGGCGTCGAGTGCCAGTTCGATGTCGGCGGCATCGGAGCGGGCGGCCTGGGTATAGGGATTGCCGCTGACGGGGGTGATCACGTCGAAGTACTGGCCCTTGACCGGCGGCGTCCACTTGCCGCCGATGAAGTTGTCGTACCTGGCCTTGTATTGGACTTTGGCGCCAGCGGCGCCGGGGGCTGCGTAAATCATGGGGGTCTCCTCCTGTCAGTGTGGCGATGCGGTGAATGTCCGCACCTGCCCTGCTTCCGCACGGAGCGTGCCAGGCAGGTCAGCCCATTGATTTACCGGAGATATCCAAGATTCGCACTCATCCCGCACCATCCGGCGTGACGCCCCGTCCCGGGACACTGTCACGATTTGACACAGTGACGCGACCATCCCGGCGAAACGCTTGTATCCCGGTCCGGGCCGGGGTATGGTGACGACACAACAAGGCGCCCTGACGCAGTGAGCGCCATCCATATAAATGGAGGAGAGACATGCTTACTACGCCCACCGGCACGGCGTTGCGGCAGGCGCGTCACCAGTTGGTCGAATGCGGCGAGATCCCATCGGAAAAACTGGTCAGCACCACGGTCGTGCGTTCCTGGCGTCGTTGCCGCGATGCCGGCCTGGCGCCCATGGGTCGCCTGCCGGACGTCCCGCACCTCGACGGCTACCAGTTCTCCCGGCTCGCAGAACGTCGGCAGGAACTGCTGGCGCACGCCCGGCCGGTGATGGAATACCTGCATGCACAGACCCGCGACTCGGGCAGCATGGTGCTGCTGGCGGACGATCAGGGCGTGGTGCTGCAGACGCTCGGCGATGCCGACTTTCTCGATCGCGCCGAACGCGTTGCGCTGATGCCCGGCGCCTCGTGGCACGAGCGGCATCGCGGCACCAATGCCATCGGCACGGCGCTGGCCGAAGCCGTTCCGGTGGTCGTGCATGGCGCAGAGCACTATCTCGACCGCAACGGTTTCCTCACCTGCGCCGCTGCGCCGGTGGCGGCGCCGGATGGCCGGTTGCTGGGCGTGCTCGACATCTCGGGCGACCAGCGGGCGCGGCATCCGCATACCTTCGGCCTGGTGCGCGCAGCCGCACAGATGATCGAAAACCGCCTGTTCGATGCACGCCACGGCAGCGCGCTGCGCATCCGTTTCCATCCGCTCGCCGAAGGCATCGGCACCGTGGCCGAGGGAGTGGCCGCCCTGTCCGAAGAGGGCTGGATCGTCGGCGCCAACCCGGCGGGACTGGCCCTGCTCGGACTGAGCCCGGCCGACATCGGCGCGGCCTCGATTGCGCGCGTCCTGCAACTGCGGACGGGCGACCTCGTCGACTGGGGGCTGCGGCGCGGCAACGAAGCGATGCCGGTCGTGCATCGCAACGGCGGGCGCCTGTTCATCCGCATCGAGCCCGGCCGCCAGTCACGCCGGATCGTCGTCCCGCGCGAACCCGAGACACGCCGGGATGCATTGACGCAACTCGACACCGGCGACGTCCGGATGCAAAGCATCATCGAGAAGGCCCGCCGCGTCATCGGCAAGCCCATCGCACTGCTGCTGCAGGGCGAATCCGGGGCCGGCAAGGAAGTCTTCGCCCAGGCCTGCCACGATGCCGGGCCGCGTCGCAGCCGGCCGTTCATCGCCCTCAACTGCGCCACCCTGCCCGAAAGCCTCGTCGAGTCGGAACTGTTCGGCTACGCGCCCGGCGCCTTCTCGGGTGCCCGCAAGGAAGGCTGCCCGGGGCGCATCCGGGCCGCCGATGGGGGCACCCTGTTCCTCGACGAAATCGGCGACATGCCGCTGGCGCAGCAGGCCCGGCTGCTGCGCGTGCTGCAGGAACGCGAAGTGGTGCCGGTCGGCGGCGGCAAGCCGGTACCGGTCGACTTCGTGCTGATCTGCGCCACCCACCGCAACCTCAAGGCGGAAATGGAAGCCGGTCGTTTCCGTGCCGACCTCTACTACCGCATCAACGGCCTGACACTCATGCTGCCGCCCTTGCGGGAGCGCAGCGACTTCGGCGCATTGACGGCGCGCGTGCTGGCAGAAATCTCCCCCGGCCGCGAGATTGCGATCAGCCCGGTCTTGACCACGGCCTTCGCCGGCTACGCCTGGCCGGGCAACCTGCGCCAGTTCGCCAATGCCCTGCGCACGGCCTGCGCCCTGCTCGATCCCGAGGACACCCTGATCGACTGGCAACACCTGCCCGACGACCTGATGGACGAACTGCGCAGCAACCCGCCGCCCGCCGTGGCCTTGCCAGCGACCGCCGCGACCGTCGAAAACCTGCAGGTACTCTCCGCCGCCGCGATGACGCGGGCGATTGCCGCGAGTCACGGCAACATGTCGGAAGCCGCCCGGCGCCTGGGCATCAGCAGGAACACCCTGTATCGCCGGCTGAAAAACTCCGGGTGCGCGGCACTGGAGCGGTAAACTCCGCTAGACGACCATGCCCGGCATTGAAGCAGCACCGTCCAATAACAAGTCCGCGGATGCACGGCCGCATCCGCCAGCCATTCCTGCCTTCATTCGGGATCGCCGCTGGTGGCTGCCGCTGTTCGGCCTGTGGGCCTACATCGTCGGACTTGCCTATCTCCTGCAATCCGAGGAGGCGCGGGAACAGGCGATGCGCGTGGCGGTCGAGGGATCCCGCAACATGTTCCGCGTCGTGGTCTTTACCCGTGCATGGAACGCTTCGCACGGCGGCGTCTATGTGCCGATTACCGAACACGTCCAGCCGAACGAATACCTCGACCACCCCTTGCGCGACGTCACCACCACCGATGGCATGGCGCTGACCATGGTCAACCCGGCATACATGACGCGGCTGATCGCCGAGATTGCCGCCGCGGAGTCCGGAACACGGTTCCGCATCACCAGCCTCAGGCCGGTGCAACCGGCGAACAAACCCGATCGCTGGGAGGCCCAGGGCCTGCACGCCTTCGAGCGCGGCGAGAAGGAGCACATCGCGGTCACCCAGGCGGGAGGCACGCAGGAGCTGCGCTACATGGCGCCACTGGTGGTGACGAAGGCCTGCCTCTCCTGTCACGAGAAACAGGACTACAAGCTGGGCGATATCCGCGGCGGGATCAGCATTTCGGTGCCCTATGCGCCGATTGAGGCGGCCGTGCTCACCAACCGCCACCGCGCGCAAGCGACGCATCTGGCGGTTTTCGCACTCGTGCTCGTCCTCGGCTGGATCCTGCTCGAGATGTTGCGGCGACGCTGGTTCGAACTGCACGGCACGTTCAAGGACCTCGAGAACAGCCAGCACCAGTTGATCCAGTCGGAGAAAATGGCTGCCGTCGGCCAGCTGGCTGCCGGGGTGGCTCATGAAATCAACAACCCCATCGGCTTCGTCAAGTCGAACCTCGGCAGCCTCAGGTCCTACACGAAAACCCTGATCGAACTGATCGATGCCTGCCGTGCTGGCAAGGCGACCGAAGCCGACTTCGTGGCGGCCGACTATGAATACATCAAGACGGACCTGGACAGCCTGCTCGGCGAATCGAACGACGGACTCGAACGGGTCAGGAAGATCGTTGCCGATCTCAAGGATTTTTCCCACGTGGACAAGGCGGAGTGGCAGGAATTCGATCTGAATGCCGGCATCGAAAGCACGCTGAACGTGGTCTGGCACGAACTGAAATACAAGGCTGACGTCGTCCGGGAGTACGGCAGCCTGCCGCCGGTGCCCTGCATCGGCTCCCAGATCAACCAGGTGGTGATGAACCTGCTCGTCAATGCGGTCCAGGCGATCGAGGAACACGGGACCATCACCATCCGGACCGGCCATGACGAAACGAAGGTCTGGATCAGGATCGAGGACACCGGCCAGGGCATGCCGCCCGAGGTCGCGAAGCGCATCTTCGAGCCGTTCTACACCACCAAGCCGGTGGGCCAGGGCACCGGTCTGGGATTGTCACTGTCCTACGACATCGTTACCCGGCATGGCGGCAGCATCGAAGTCCATAGCGTGCCGGGGCAAGGCAGTACCTTCTCGATCTTCCTGCCGCTTCACGCGCCGCACGTTTCACCCGCCATGCCCGGATAGCCGCTACGCAGAGCCAACCGGCATGGCCCCGCAGCCACTCAACGCCGTCCCGCCGGCGCCGACTTTTCAGCCCGGCACGAAGAAGCGCTCGCGCAGGGTCTCCAGTCCGAACTCGTTCAGCAACGCCCGCAAACGCTCGGCCGCCACGCGCCCGGGCCGGTTTTCCTGCCGGGCGACGATCAGCTCGTTCTTCATCGAGTGCTCCCAGCCGACCAGTTCGGTGACGCTGACGTCGTAGCCATGGGCCTGCAGTTGCAGGCAGCGCAGCACGTTGGTGACGTGGCTGCCGAATTCGCGGGTATGGATCGGGTGGCGCCACAGCTCGGCCAGCGGGTTCGCCAGCGTCCGGGCCTTGTGCCGGCGCAGCACGGCCGCCACTTCGGCCTGGCAGCACGGCACCAGCACGATGAACGGCGCCCGGCGCGCCAGCGCGAAGCGGATGGCGTCGTCGGTGGCCGTATTGCAGGCATGCAGCGCCGTGACGATGTCGATGCGGTCCGGCAGTTCGGGGGCCGAGCCGGCCTCGGCCATCGGCCGGTCGAGAAAACGCATGCCATCGAAACCCAGCCGGACGGCCAGCTCGCGGGATTTCGCGACGAGTTCGGCGCGCGTCTCGATGCCATGGACACAAGCACCCGTACCCGTAGCCTGCGCCTTGAAGAACAAATCGTAGAGGATGAAGCCGAGGTAGGATTTGCCCGCCCCGACGTCCACGAGCTGGACGTCGGGATGATCTCGTTGAATTTCCTGAAGAATCGGCTCGATGAACCGATATAGGTGATAGACCTGCTTGAGCTTGCGGCGGCTGTCCTGATTCATGCGGCCGTCGCGCGTCAGGATGTGCAGTTCTTTCAGCAGTTCGACCGATTGTCCCGGCCTGATTTCATTTTTCTCATGCATGGTTGGTGGTATCCTGTGCTGCATCGCAACATAGGATGCGACTCGACAAAGCGAGTCTACTCGTATGAACTACGAACAGCACTATCTGACCCCCCTCTTCGAGCCCAAATCCATCGCCATCATCGGTGCCTCCGAAACCCCCGGTTCGGTGGGGGCGACTCTGGTCCGCAACGTCATCGACGGCGGCTTCAAGGGTAAGCTGTTCTTCGTCAACCCAGGCCACGACACGGTGTTCGGCCAGAAGGCCTACGACAACGTCGAAAGCATCCCGCAACGGCTCGACCTCGCCGTGATCTGCACCAAGGCCGAAACCGTGCCGGGCATCGTGGATGCCTGCGGCCGGGCCGGCACGCGTCACGCCATCGTGATTTCCGGCGGCTTCGCCGAGATGGGCACGCGCGGCGCCAGCCTGCTGCGCACCCTGCTCGACTCGGCCCGCCGCCACAACCTGCGGCTGCTCGGCCCCAACTGCCTCGGCCTGATGCGTCCCGGCAGCGGCGTCAATGCCACCTTCGCCCACGGCAGCGCCAATCCGGGCACCATCGGCCTGATCTCGCAATCCGGTGCGCTATGCACCGCCATCCTCGACTGGGCGCTGCCCAACAACGTCGGCTTCTCCAACGTGGTCTCGCTGGGCGCCGAAAGCGACATCGACTTCGGCGAGGTGCTCGACTACATGGTGGCCGACCCGCGCACCGAGAACATCTTCCTCTACATCGAGGGCATCAAGAACGCCCGCCGCTTCATGAGCGCCCTGCGCGCCGCGGCACGCTGCAAGCCCGTCCTGCTCATCAAGGTCGGCCGCCATCCGGCCGGCCGGCAGGCGGCCCTGTCGCACACCGGGGCGCTGGTCGGCGCCGACGACGTCTTCGACGCGGCGCTGCGCCGCGCCGGCGTGGTCCGGCTCGGCAACATCGGTCAGATGTACGCGGCCGCGCAGGCCCTCTTCTCCCACTTCCGCCCGCGCGGCAACCGCCTGATGATCGTCACCAACGGCGGCGGCCCCGGCGTGATGGCCGCCGATCACGCCGCCGACATCGGCATTCCGCTGGCGACCGTCTCCGACGAACTGAAGGCGAAGCTCGACCTGGCCCTGCCGCCCACCTGGTCGCAGGCCAACCCGATCGACATCGTCGGCGACGCCGACCCGGCGCGCTACGCCGCCGCGATCACCGCCTGCCTGGAAGACGAGCAGGTCGACGGCGTGATGGCGATCCTCACCCCGCAGGCGATGACCGACCCGACGCAGGCCGCACGCACCGTCATCGAGGTCGCGCGCAAGACCGACAAGCCCCTCGTCACCTGCTGGATGGGCGAGGAGCAGGTGCGCGAGGCACGGCTGCTGTTCAAGGGCGCCGGCATCCCGACCTTCCGCACGCCCGAGCCGGCCGTCGAGCTGTTCTCGCATATCTCGAACTACTATCGCAACCAGCAGTTGCTGATGCAGGCGCCGGCCTCGATCGCCGACCACATCGCGCCGCGCCTCGAATCCGCCCGCCTCGTCATCGAGACGGCGCTGTCCGAGGGCCGCAGGCAGCTCAACGAGATGGAATCGAAAGCGCTGCTGGCCGCCTTCCGTATCCCGATCGCCCAGACGGTCGTCGCGCGCTCGCCTTCCGAGGCGATGGTGCTGGCCGAGGAAATCGGCCTGCCGGTGGTGATGAAGGTCGATTCGCCGCAGATCACGCACAAGTCGGACTCCGGCGGCGTGCGCCTCAACCTCAACTCCCTCGCCGCCGTGCGCGACGCCTACAACGCGATCCTCGAGGAAGTGAAGAAGAAACGTCCCGAGGCCATCATCCACGGCATCGCCATCGAGCCGATGATCCAGAAGGCCAACGGCCGCGAACTGGTCGTCGGCATGGTGCGTGACCAGGTGTTCGGCCCGACCATCATCTTCGGCCCCGGCGGCACCGGCGTCGAGGCCGGCTCGACCGAACGCGCCGTCGCCCTGCCCCCGCTGAACCGCTTCCTCGTCGCCGACATGCTCGCCACGACGCGCGCCTCGGCGCGCCTCGGCGAGTTCCGCAACATGCCGCCGGTGAGCATGGAGGCGCTCGAAGCCGTGCTGCTACGCGTCTCGGAAATGGTCTGCGAGCTGCCGTGGATCAAGGAGATGGACATCAACCCGCTGATCGTCGACGAGAACGGCGCGGTGGCCGTCGATGCGCGCATCTCCATCGAGAACATGCCGCTGACGGCCGGTCGCTACGACCACATGGCGATCCACCCCTACCCGTCGCACCTGACCTCGACCTACCAGACGGCCGACGGCCACGAGGTCACGATCCGGCCGATCCGGCCGGAGGATGCCGACATGGAGCAGGAGTTCGTCAAGCACCTGTCGCCGGAAACGAAGTATTACCGCTTCATGAACACGCTGCGCGAACTCTCGCCGGCGCAGGTGGTGCGCCTGACCCAGATCGACTACGACCGCGAGATGGCCTTCGTCGCGCTGACCGAAATCGACGGCCGCGAAGTCGAAGTCGGCGTGGCGCGCTACGCGACCAACCCGGACGGGGAGTCCTGCGAATTCGCGATCGTCGTCGCCGACGACTGGAAGGGCAAGGGCCTCGCCCGGCGGCTGATGGGCGTGATCATCGACACGGCCCGCTCGCGTGGGGTCAAGTACATGAACGGCGACTTCCTCTCGGAAAACCGCCGCATGATCCAGTTCGTCACCAGCCTCGGCTTCACGCTGACGACGCACCCGGAAGATCCCGGCCTCAAGCGCGGCGTGCTGGTGCTGAACTGAAAGTCGGCGCCGGCGGGACGGCGAAGGCGATGGAGCGCTGCCCCTGGTGCGGCGAAGATCCGCTCTATGTCGCCTACCACGACACCGAGTGGGGCGTCCCGTGCCACGATGAGCGGACGCTCTTCGAATTCCTGATCCTCGAAGGCGCGCAGGCCGGGCTGTCGTGGATCACGATCCTGAGGAAGCGCGAGAACTACCGTCGCGCCTTCGACGGCTTCGACGCGGAGAAGATCGCGCGCTACGGGGACAAGGACGTCGCCCGCCTGCTCGGCGACGCCGGCATCGTGCGAAACAAACTGAAGATCGCCGCCGCCATCGACAATGCGCGCGCCACGCTGGCGCTCCGCGAATCAGGCGGCAGTCTCGACGAACTGTTCTGGCGCTTTGTCGATGGCCAGCCGACCGTCAACCGCTGGAAGACGCTCGCCGAGGTGCCGGTTTTCACGCCGACGGCCGAAGCGCTGTCGAAGGAATTGAAGCGGCGCGGCTTCCGCTTCGTCGGCCCGACGGTGATCTACTCGCACATGCAGGCGACGGGCATGGTGAACGATCATCTCGTCACCTGCCCGCGCCACAAAGCCGTTACAGCTTGCTGAACGCCAGCTGGCTGCCCTTGGCGTCGACACGAACGCGATCCTTGGCGCCGAACTTCCCTTCGAGGATCGCCTTCGCCAGCGGGTTCTCGATGCGCTCCTGAATCGCGCGCTTGAGCGGCCGTGCGCCGAATACCGGATCGAAGCCCGCTTCGGCGATGCTGGCCAGCGCCGCGTCGCTGACGTCCAGCGCCATCTCCATGCGCGCCAGCCGCTTCTCCAGATACTGCAACTGGATCTTCGCGATGCCGGCGATGTGCTTCTCGTCGAGCGCGTGGAACACGACGATCTCGTCGATGCGGTTCACGAACTCCGGCCGGAAATGCGTCTTCACCTCGCCCATTACCGCCAGTTTGATGACTTGGTAATCATCGCCCGACATCTGCTGGATCATCTGCGAGCCGAGGTTCGAGGTCATGACGATCACGGTGTTCTTGAAGTCCACCGTGCGCCCCTGGCCGTCGGTCATGCGGCCGTCGTCGAGCACCTGCAAGAGCACGTTGAACACGTCGGGGTGCGCCTTCTCGACCTCGTCGAAGAGGATCACGGAATACGGTTTCCGACGCACCTGCTCGGTGAGATAACCGCCCTCCTCGTAGCCCACGTAGCCGGGCGGCGCGCCGATCAGCCGCGCCACCGAATGCTTCTCCATGAACTCGCTCATGTCGATGCGGATCAGGTGATCCTCGGCGTCGAACATGAATTCGGCCAGCGCCTTGCACAACTCCGTCTTGCCCACGCCCGTCGGGCCGAGGAAGAGGAAGCTGCCGTACGGCCGGTTCTCGTCGGACAGGCCGGCGCGCGAGCGGCGGATCGCGTCGGCGACCAGGCGCACCGCCTCGTCCTGCCCCACCACGCGCTGGTGCAGCTTCTCTTCCATCTTCAGCAGCTTCTCGCGCTCGCCGGTCATCATCTTGCTGACGGGGATGCCCGTGGCGCGCGAAACGACCTCGGCGATCTCTTCGGCGCCGACCTGCGTGCGCAGCAGCACGTTCTGCTTCGCCGTCTCGCCGGCGCCGACTTTTTCAGCAGCCTTCAATTGCGCTTCGAGCTGCGGCAGCCTGCCATATTGCAGCTCGGCAAGCTTGTCGAAAGCCCCTTGCCGCTGCAAGTCGGCGATCTGCGCGCGCACCTTGTCGATCTCTTCCTTGACATGCTGGGTGCCATGCACCTGCGCCTTCTCGGCCTTCCAGATTTCCTCGAGGTCGGAATACTCCTTGTCCAGCTTTTTAATCTCCGCTTCGATCAACTCGAAGCGCTTCTTCGACGCCTCGTCCTTCTCCTTGCGCACGGCCTCGCGCTCGATCTTCAGCTGGATCAGGCGGCGGTCGAGCTTGTCCATCGACTCCGGCTTCGAATCGATCTCCATCTTGATGCGCGCGGCCGCCTCGTCGATCAGGTCGATGGCCTTGTCCGGCAGGAAGCGGTCGGTGATGTAGCGGTGCGAGAGTTCCGCCGCCGCGACGATGGCCGGGTCGGTGATATCCACGCCGTGGTGGATCTCGTATTTCTCCTGCAGGCCGCGCAGGATGGCGATGGTCGCCTCGACACTCGGCTCGTCGACTAGCACCTTCTGGAAGCGGCGCTCCAGCGCGGCATCCTTCTCGATGTACTTGCGGTATTCGTCCAGCGTCGTCGCGCCGATGCAGTGCATCTCGCCGCGCGCCAGTGCGGGCTTCAGCATGTTGCCGGCGTCGATGGCGCCCTCGGCCTTGCCGGCGCCGACCATGGTGTGAATCTCGTCGATGAAGACGATGATGCGCCCCTCGTCCATCGCCACTTCCTTGAGCACGGCCTTGAGCCGCTCCTCGAACTCGCCGCGATACTTCGCGCCGGCCAGCAGTGCCGCCATGTCGAGCACCAGCACCTTCTTGCCCTTCAAGGTTTCCGGCACTTCGTCATTGACGATGCGCTGGGCCAGGCCTTCCACGATGGCCGTCTTGCCCACACCCGGCTCGCCGATCAGCACCGGGTTGTTCTTGGTACGGCGCTGCAAAATCTGGATGGCGCGGCGAATCTCGTCGTCGCGGCCGATCACCGGGTCGAGCTTGCCCTGGCGGGCGCGCTCGGTGAGGTCGAGGCAATACTTCTTCAGCGCCTCACGCTGGCCTTCGGCTTCCTGATTTTCGACGTTCTGCCCGCCGCGCACTACCTTGATCGCGTCCTCCAGCGACTTGCGCTGGGCGCCGGCCTCCTTGAACAGGCGGCCCGTCTCGCCTTTGTCGGCGGTCAGCGCGAGCAGGAACATTTCCGAGGCGATGAACTGGTCGCCGGCCTTCTGCGCTTCCTTGTCGGTGACATTGAGCAGGTTGCCCAGGTCTCGGCCGATCGTCACCTCGCCGCCGTGACCCTCCACCTGCGGCAGTCGGTTGATGGCGGCGTCCAGCGCCTTGCGCAACGGGGCGACATTCACCCCGGCCCGCGCCAGCAACGAAGTCGTGCCGCCATCCTCCTGGTCGAGCAGCGCCAGCAGCAGGTGCTGCGGCTCGATGATCTGATTGTCGTGGCCGATGGCAATGCTCTGGGCGTCGCTGACGGCCTGCTGGAACTTGGTGGTGAATTTGTCGAAGCGCATGGCTGACTCCTTAATATGGTTATTGCCAACATAGGGCTGTGCCGGGCGATTTCAACTGGCGCATAATCCGCCGAAAACGGGAGGCTGGAGATGACTGGCAGGACAAAACACCCGGAGCTGGCGGCACTGCACGCCCGGGCAGGAGGGAAAGTGGTCAGCGCCCGCGATGCGGTCGGGCTGATCCGCGACCGCGACATGATCGCCACCGGCGGCTTCGTCGGCATCGGCTTCGCCGAAAATCTCGCCGTCGCGCTGGAAGAACGCTACCTGGAAACCGGCGAACCGCGCAACGTCGGCCTCGTTTATGCGGCCGGACAGGGCGACGGCAAGGACCGTGGCCTCAACCACCTCGGCCACGACGGGCTGGTCGGCCGCGTCATCGGCGGGCACTGGGGCCTCGCCCCGCGCCTGCAGGAACTGGCCGTCGGCAACCGCATCGAGGCATGGAACCTGCCGCAGGGCGTCATCACCCACCTGTTCCGCGACATCGCCGCCGGCAAGCCGGGCACCCTGACGCATGTCGGGCTGGGCACCTTCGTCGACCCGCGCTTCGGCGGCGGCAAGCTCAACCAGAAGACCACCGAGAACATCGTCCGGCTGATGGAGATCGACGGCGCGGAATGGTTGTTCTACCAGGCCTTCCCCATCAATATCGGCTTCATCCGCGGCACCACGGCCGATCTCGACGGCAACGTGACGATGGAGAAGGAGGCGCTGACGCTGGAGGCGCAGGCGATCGCCATGGCCGTGCACAACTCGGGCGGCATCGTCATCGCGCAGGTCGAGCGCGTCGCCGACCGCCACACGCTCAGCCCGCGCCAGGTCAAGATCCCCGGCATCCTCGTCGATTGCGTGGTGGTGGCCGAGCAGCCGGCCTATCACATGCAGACCTTCATCGAGCAGTACAGCCCGGCCTTCTCGGGCGAGATCCGCGTACCGCTCTCGGCCATTCCGCCGATGGCGATGAGCGAACGCAAGATCATCGCCCGTCGCGCAGCGCTGGAACTCGCGCCCGGCGCCGTCGTCAACCTCGGCATCGGCATGCCCGAGGGCGTCGCCGCCGTCGCCACCGAGGAGAAGATCCTCGACCTGATGACGCTCACGGCCGAGCCGGGCGTGGTCGGCGGCATTCCCGCCGGCGGCCTCAACTTCGGCGCGGCCACCAACACGCAGGCGATCATCGACCAGCCGAGCCAGTTCGACTTCTACGATGGCGGCGGCCTCGACCTCGCCTACCTCGGCCTCGCGCAGGCCGACCGGGAAGGCAACCTCAACGTCAGCAAGTTCGGCCCGCGCCTGGCCGGCGCCGGCGGCTTCATCAACATCTCCCAGAATGCCCGCGAAGTGGTGTTCGTCGGCACCTTCACGGCCGGCGATCTCGAAATTGCCATCGACAACGGCCACCTGCGCATCGTGAGGGAAGGCAAGGCGCGCAAGTTCGTCAATGACGTCGAGCATCGCACCTTCAGCGGCACCGAAGCCTGGAAGCGCGGCCAGCGCGTCCTCTACATCACCGAACGCTGCGTTTTCCGCCTTGGCGCCGACGGGCTGGAACTGACGGAAATCGCCCCCGGCATCGATCTGGAGCGCGATATCCTCGCCCACATGGACTTCCGCCCGGTCATGCATCGTCCCCCGACCCTCATGGATCCGCGCCTGTTCGCCAGCGGCCCGATGGGGCTGGCGGAACGGCATCCGGGAAAATGACTTTCTTTTGATTACGGTCAGTTTGCCGTCAGCATGACGTGCTAGATTGAAATCATCCAGAACGTCAACGGAGGGAGCGGATCATGGCAGGCAAAACCGAAAATTTCAGCGAACTCAACCGCAAGAACATGGAAGCGGCAATGCGGCTCGCGCAGATGTCGATCGAGAATTCGCAGCGCGTCGTCGCCCTGCAGAATGAGCTGGCGCGCGAACTGTTCCAGGACGGTGTCGAGAATGCCCGCGCCCAGGCCGGCGCCAAGGACCCGCAGGAAGTGATGCGCCTGCGTGCCGAATATGCGCAGGAGACGGCGCGCAAGATGATGGAAGTCGCCCAGAAGGTCGCCGAGATCGGCAATACGGCACGCATGGACTTCTCCCACATGCTGACCGAGCAACTCGCGGCCGGCAGCAACGAGATGGTCGAGGCATTCCAGGGCTTCTTCAAGACGCTGCCGGGCCAGAATCCCAACATGATGGAAGTCATGCAGCAGGCGATGGCCACCGCCAACAGCGCCTTCGAGCAGATCAGCCAAGCGACCACTGCCGCCTTCAGCGGCATGGCGCCCGCCAAGAAGAAAAAATAAGCTAGCCAGCCATGCCGTCCGACCAGCGTCGGGCGGCATGATCGTCGGATTCGCGCGCATCCACCCAGCGCGCACCCTGCGGCGCCTCCTCCTTCTTCCAGAATGGCGCCTGGGTCTTCAGGTAGTCCATGATGAATTCGCAGGCCGCGAACGCATCACCGCGGTGACTCGACGCCACGCCGACGAAGACGATCCGCTCGCCCGGCAACAGCCGGCCGATACGGTGAATCACCCGCACCTGGCGCAGCTCCCACCGCTGCCGTGCCTGCGTGACGATATCGGCCAGCGCGGCTTCCGTCATGCCGGGGTAGTGTTCCAGTGTCATTGCAGACACATGGCCGTCATGCCTGACGAGTCCGACAAAGCTCGCGACGGCGCCGGCGCCATCGTCGCCTGCCGACAAGGCGGCGATCTCGGCACCGGCATCGAAATCTTCCGGCTGGACGGAAATCCCGCTCATCCTCCGGTCACCGGAGGAAAGAACGCCACTTCGTCGCCATCGGCGACAGGCGCATTCATGCCGACCATCTTCTGATTGACGGCGGCACGAAGGTTTTTCGTAGTCAGAAGCTCGGGGTGCATCCGGCCAAGTGCATCGCGCAGTGCGCCGACCGTCCAGACGCCCTCAGGTAAGCCGACGTCTTCGGCGCCGGTGCCGATGGCTTCGCGCAGGCCGGCGAAATAGAGGATTTTCAGCGTCATGGTCAGAACAGGTCCGAAAACGCGATGAACCCGACCGTGTCGCCGGCGAAAAACGACTGCCCGGGCAGATTGTCGATCAGGCCGTCGGCCCAGGCGCAGGAGGTCAGCACGCCCGACCCCTGGTGCGGATACAGTTCCGCCTTGCCCTCGGGCGTGATGCGGGCGCGCAGGAATTCGCGCCGCTTGTCGGGCTTCATCCAGTTCGAGGCGGACATCAGCCGGCGTACCGGGGGCCGCCACGCGGAGGCGCCCATGCGCTTGAGGATGAAGGGCCGCACCAGCATGAGAAAAGTGACGAAGCTCGACACCGGGTTGCCAGGGAGGCCGATGAAGTCGGCCTGCGATGTTTCTCCCGCCGTCCCGCCGGCGCCGACTTTTCCCACGCGTCCGAATGCGAGCGGCTTGCCCGGCTTGATGGCGATCTTCCAGAGGTTCAGTTCGCCCGCCTGCTCGATGGCCGCCTTGACGTGATCCTCCTCGCCTACCGACACGCCGCCGGTCGACAGGATCAGGTCATTGCCCTCCGCGGCTTTCTGCAACGCGGCGCGGGTCGCTTCCAGCGTATCCGGCACGCGGCCGAGATCGGTCACCGCACAGCCGAGGCCGTCGAGCAGCGCGTGCAGGAAATAGCGGTTCGAGTTGTAGATGCCGCCCGGCGGCAACGGCTGGCCCGGCTCGGCCAGTTCGTCGCCGGTCGATAGCAGCGCGACGCGCAGGCGGCGGAACACCGGCAGCGTCGCCAGCCCGGCCGAAGCGGCCAGCCCCAGTTCGGCCGGCCCGAGGCGCACGCCGGCCGACAGAATTTCGGCGTCTGCCGCGATGTCCTCGCCGGCACGGCGGATATTCTGGCCGGGCCGGGGAACCTGGTTCACCACCACCGTCCCGCCGGCGCCGACTTCGCCAACTTCACAGAGCTCCTGCATCACCACCGCATCGGCGCCCGCCGGCACCGGTGCGCCGGTGAAGATGCGCGCCGCAGTACCCGGCTGCAGCGACTGGCCCACCGTGCCGGCCGGAATGCGTTGGCTGACCGGCAGCGTCGTGCCTTCCGCTGGCACATCGGCGCAGCGCAGCGCATAGCCGTCCATCGCGCTGTTGTCGAGCGGGGGCACGTCGAGGGTCGAGGCCTGGGCGGCGGCGAGGATGCGGCCGCGCGCGGCGGCCAGCGGCACGGCCTTCGTTTCCGCCACCGGGACGGCGGCCGCGATCAGATGGTCGAGAGCTTCTTCGTAACTCAGCATGGACGATCCAGATAGTCGAGGATGAATTGCGCGATGGCGTCGGGGTCGTCGAGGTCGAGCGTCGGCAAAGGACAATCGATCCGCTCATTCGTCGCCACCGCGACGACACTCTTGTTTTCCGGCCAGATAGGCGGCCGGCCATGATCAGGGCGATGGATCTCCAGCTTGGAGATCGGCGTCTGCTTGAAGCCCTCGACCAGCACGAGGTCGCAGGGCGAGAGTACCGCGAGCTGTTCCTCCAGCGTCGGTTCGGGTGCGCCGCGCAGCTCGTGCATCAGTACCCAGCGGTGATCGCAGGTCAGCAGCACCTCGCTCGCCCCGGCCTGTCGATGGCGCCACGAATCCTTGCCGGGCTGGTCGACATCGAAATCGTGATGGGTATGCTTGATCAGCGACACCTTCAGCCCGCGGGCCGCGAAGCGCGGAATCAGCTGCTCGATCAGCGTCGTCTTGCCGGCGCCGGAATAGCCGGCAAAGCCGAATACCTTCATGCCTCGATCACCCTCGCGAAACCGCCGCCCGGCGTCCTGAAATTGGTCGTCTGTCCCTGGTAAAGCCGTGCCGCAACCAGCTGGACCCCGCCACGATAGGCGTAGTTGCGGATATCGGCCTTAAGTTCAGTCAATTGGCCGGTCATTTCCCCGGCGTGCTCGACGTTCACCGTCGACGGCGGCGCGAAGGCTTGCGCCACATAGCCGCCGGCGATGATCTCGTCGAACACGCGCTTCGTCAGTTTGTCGCCGCGGTACGAGCCTTTCGAGCCGTAGCCCGCCGCCGGCTTGAAGAACAGCGCACGGCGGCGTTGCCAGAATTCGTCTGCACGTTCCGCCGTCACGATCTCGGTGAGTGGGATGTCCGCCCGGAGGATGCGGCGCGTTTCCGCATCCACGCCCCACGAGGCGAGCAAGACATCGTCCGTCAATGCCACCAGATTGCGCTTGTCCGCATAGCGCGCGTGATGGACCGGGTTCGGCGTGACGGCCGCCCCGCCCTGCAGCCAGGCTTCCCGCACCGCGAGGCTGCCCGGCTCGGCCAGCGCGAAATCGGTCAGCCGGTTGTACACCATATCCAGCCGCGTCTCCTCGTGCCAGAGGCCGCCGTGGCACATCATCAGTTCGCCCGGATCGCAGATCACCGCCTCGATCCCGTGCGCGGCGAACAACTGCCGGAAGCCGATGAACTCGGGATAGAGGTACTGCGATTCAGGCTGCACATCCACGATGGCGAGCGCCTTGAGCGGCCGCTCGCCGCATTCGGCGCGGAACATCGCCACATAAGCAGCGAGCACGTCTTTGCGCCCGGCCTGCAGCGCGGCCAGCAAGCCACCGCCGGCGTTGGTGTTGATCTCGATGAGCTGCGGGCCGGCGGGCGTCAGGTGAAAGTCGTAGCCCATGAAGACGCCAACAGGCGCCGTCCCGCCGGCACCGACTTTTGTGAATTCCGCCCAGGCCGGCAACGCGACGACGCGTTCGACGGCGGCGATCAACTCGCGCATGCGCGCCAGATCGGCGGCGCAGACCGGCACGGTGGCGGCGGAAAACAGATGCGGCCGCTCGGCCAGCAGATCGGCGGGAAGGTCTGAAAGCTCCATCGCGCCGAGTTTACCGCGCCCGTGCCGTCTCGCCGACGCCGACTTTCAGCCTGTCAGCGCGGGATAGTCGGTATAGCCCTTCTCCTCGCCGACGTAGAGCTTGCCGTAATCGGGCTCGTTGAGCGGCGCGCCGCGGCGGAAACGCTCGACCAGATCGGGATTCGCCAGCAGCAGCCGGCCGAAGGCGACGGCATCCGCCTTGCCCGCACCGAGTGCCGCTTGCGCGCTGGCGAAGTCGTAGCCGTTGTTGAGGATCAGGTTGCCTTCGTACAGCGCGCGCAGGCGGTCGTAGTCGAAGGATTCCCACTGCTCGCTCGGTGCGCCGCCCGTGCCCTGCAGGATGTCGAGGAAGGCCAGCCGGCGCGGGTTCAGTTGCGTCACGACGTAGTCGAAGGTGTCCTGCGGTGCGTCGTCGCGGATGTCGTTGAAGGGCGTGACCGGCGAGAGCCGCAGGCCGACGCGATCGTTGCCGATGGCGCCGGCCACGGCATCGAGCACTTCCAGCAGCAGGCGGGCACGCTGCTCCTTGCCGCCGCCGTAGGCATCGGTGCGCTGGTTGGTCGACGAACGCAGAAACTGGTCAAGCAGGTAGCCGTTGCCGGCATGCACCTCGACACCGTCGAATCCCGCCGCCAGCGCATTCTTCGCCGCTTGTGCGTAGGTGGCCACCAGCCCGGGCAGTTCGGCGGCATCCAGCGCGCGCGGGGTGACGAAGTCCTTCATGCCTTGTCCGGTGAAGGTTTGCCCGGCTGGCTTCAGCGCCGACGGAGCGACGGGCAACTGGCCGCCGGGCTGCAAATCCGGATGCGAGATGCGGCCCACATGCCAGAGCTGCAAAGCGATCTTCCCGCCGGCGCGATGCACGGCATCGGTCACGCCCTGCCAGCCGGCGACCTGCGCCTCGCTGTGGATGCCCGGCGTGCGCGGATAGCCGTGCCCCTCCGGGCAGATCGGCGACGCCTCGGTGAGGATCAGGCCGGCGCTGGCGCGCTGGCGGTAATACTCGGCCATCAGCGGCGTCGGCACGTTGCCCTCACCCGCGCGGTTGCGCGTCAGCGAGGACATCACGACGCGGTTGGCCAGTTCGATGGCGCCGAAGCGGGCGGGGGTAAACAGATCAGTCATGCTCAGGCACTCCTCGAAAGACAGACACGATCATCTTACTGCCGCCAGCCAGTACTGACTTTTAGATTCGAATCTCCTAGAACAATCGCGACAGGTGGTCGGCCAGTGAACGCTCGTTGGTAAAAGCCAAGTCGTACATCGCCGTGAATGCCTTGGCATTGTCGTCGGTCATTCCCGCCACACACATCACGAAATGCTTGCTGGGGATACCGAGCCGTTTCTTCAGGGCGAGATAGTGATCGATGTTCTGTCGGAATTCACCACTCTTGCATTCGATGCAGATCGGCGTCTGGCCGTCGATTAGCACGAAAACATCCAGTTCGTGAGCGTCGCCATTCTGCAACTCGATGCGCAGGCGCCGACCGCAGGAGAACCGGCGGCCACGCTCCTTGGCATAGCGCAAACTGGCCATCAGCGCATGCCATTCGAGCCATTCGCCGTTGAAGAAATCACGAATACCGGGCGCCGTCTGCAGCACCAGTCGAATGTTGTTTTCCGCCTTGTTGCGAAAGCATTTCGCCACGAACGAGAAATCGTAGAGTTGCTGACAGAAATCGGTGATCTCTTTCGCCGCTTCGGGCGATTTCTTGTCGAGATGGACCAAGGTGCTGGCATGCTCCTTGTGCTGCGACCAGCGTATCCGCTCAACCACCTCGCCCAGCACTGGCATGTTGGCGCCGATGGCTTCGGCGACTTCGTCGAAGAAGCCACTGGTATCCACGCTACGCATGTTTGCCTGCACCTTGATCTGGCGCTTGTGAAACCAGTCGTAGATCGGCCCATGCTGGTCTTCGGATGCGAGTTGGTCCGTGTTGCCCAGATCGATGTCTGCCAATGGCGAAGTGGCGACGGCCGCCCGAACCGCAGAGATAGCCGTTACTGCCCCGGTGGAACCCCGCAGGCTGACCAGTTCTTTCTGCGCAGCAAAATATTTGTCGAGCAATTTCTCGACATAGAACAGCGTCGGATAAACGTTAATGGGATTGGCGCAGCGCGGGCAGGGAATGCTCTGCCCTGCCAGATTATCCGGTTGCTCCTGCAGGAGCACACATTTGTTGCAGCGAATGATGGCCATAGCTCTATGGGGCTCCGAGAATAATTATGCCGTTGCGATTATGACACTATCGATGGCGAGGATAGCGTCGACAAGTCAGCCACAGCACCGGCAACGCGATGACAACCGGCGCGACTTCCATGATCCAGGTCGCGCGGTGGAATGGCCGGATGCCTGGCCAGACAAGCACCGCCAGCATCAGCATCGTGCCCTCAAGCAGCAGACGTGACGGCATGACCCTCGTGTTCATGCCGGCGTAGCCAGCTTCAGACCGACGATGCCGACGACGATGAGGCCGAGACTGGCCAACCTCCCGGCAGTCGCGGGTTCGGCGAAAAGGATGATGCCGAGGATGGCCGTACCGACCGCGCCAATGCCCACCCAGACCGCGTAGGCGGTGCCGACCGGCAGCGACTTCATGGCGACGCCGAGCAGGAGGACGCTGGCCACCATGGCTGCCAACGTCAGCGCCGTCGGCCAGGGGCGGGTAAAGCCCTCGGTGTATTTGAGTCCGATGGCCCAGGCGATTTCGCACAGGCCCGCCAGAAAGAGAATGCTCCATGCCATGGTGTGACTCCTAGTCATCGAAAAACGCCTCGACCTCGGCGATCTCGCGCGTGCGCCGCATCGGCGGCAGGCTCTGCCAGATGCGGCGGCCATAGGGTTTGTCGACGAGGCGCGGGTCGCAGACCATCAGCACGCCGCGGTCGGCCTCGTCGCGGATCAGGCGGCCCGCCCCCTGCTTCATGCTGATGACGGCGCGGGGCAACTGCACCTCGAAGAAGGCATTGCGGCCCTTGCGCTTGAGCGTGTCGATACGTGCGGCGAGCACCGGGTCGTCCGGCGGCGCGAAGGGCAGTTTGTCGATGACGACGAGCGAGAGCGCCTCGCCGCGCACGTCGACGCCCTCCCAGAAGCTCTGGCTGGCGACGAGGACGGCGTTGCCGAGCTGGCGGAAGCGGTCGAGCAGCTCCGTCTTCGAGCCCTGCCCCTGCATCATCAGCGGCATTTCCAGCCCGGCGCGGGCGATGCGCGCTTCCAGCAGCTCGTGGATGCGGCGCATCGCGCGCAGGCTGGTGCAGAGGACGAAAGCGCGACCATTCGACGCCCGGATCGCAGGCCAGCAGGCTTCGACGACGGCTTCGGCATACTCGGGGTGGTTCGGGTCGGGCATGCCGGCGGGACAGTACAGCAATGCGTTGGCCGGATAGTCGAAGGGGCTATCCCAGCGGCCGGTGACGGCTTCGTCTAGGCCGAGCGCACCGCGGTAATGCGTGAAGTCGCTGCCGACGGCGAGTGTGGCCGAGGTGAAGATCCAGGCGCGCGGATGGCCTTCGAGCTGCTTTTTGAAAATCGGGGCGACCGACAGTGGCGTGAGGTTGAAACTGACACCCCAGGCGGTGACTTCAACCCAGCGCACGGGCGGATCGTCATCCTCGACGCCCTCCTCCGCCGTCCCGCCAGTGCCGACTTTTTGCCAGTGCCGCAGCAGCAGCACGAGTTCGCCACAGCGGCGCAGGCAGTTCGCCAGCCCTTCCGAGCGCCCCGCCTGGCTGTCGAGGTGGCGACCGAGATCGTCCAGTTTCGCCTGCAGGTCTTTCAAGGCGTCGATGGCCTGCGGATGCTGCAGCCATTGCGCCGTGGCGAGGCGGCCTTCGTGGCGGAAGGCGAGGCGCAGGTCCCTGGCGGCCTTTTCCAGCGCCCGGCAGGCCTCCTGCAGGGGCGCATAGTCCTTGGCGGCAGAAACAGCTTCGAGCTTCGTGTCGCGGGCGAGATCGAGGATCTGGCCGGTACCGACGCTTTCGCCGAAGAACAGGCCGGCGACATCGGGCAACTGATGCGCCTCGTCGAAGATGACCGTGTTGCAGGCGGGCAGCAACTCGCCCATGCCGTCATCCTTGAGCATGACATCGGCGAAGAAGAGATGGTGATTCACCACCACGATGTCGGCCAGCAGGGCCTCGCGCCGTGCGGCGAGGACGAAGCACTCCTTGACGTGCGCACACTCCTGGCCGAGGCAGTTCTCGCGCGTCGAGGTAGCGAGGTGCCAGGCGCCCGAATCCTCGGGCACATCGGCGCATTCTGCCTTGTCGCCGCTCGCCGTCGTCTTGGCGAAGCGCGCGATGGCGTGCAGGTGGGTCACCTCGGCGCGCGTGTTGAGCTTGCCGCCGGCGAGCGCCCGGTCGAGGTGGTGCGGGCAGACGTAGTTGGCCCGTCCCTTGAGCAGCGCGATCGTCGCCGGCACGCCGAGCGCGTCGCGCACCGCCGGCAGGTCGCGGTTGAAGAGCTGGTCCTGCAGGGTCTTGGTGCCGGTCGAGACGATCACCTTGCCGCCGGAGAGCAGCGCCGGCACGAGGTAGGCGAAGGTCTTGCCCGTGCCGGTGCCGGCCTCGGCGACCAGCTGGCGATTGGCCGCGATGGCGGCATGCACTTCCTGCGCCATGGCGAGCTGCTGGTCGCGCAGCTTGTAGCCGGGAATGGCGCGGGCGAGCGGACCCTGCGCGGAAAACAGCTGCGGCAGTTCAGGTAATGGCATCAGGCCAGATGTTCACAGGCCGCACGGCCGGCAACGTAAAGCGGCGCATTCCCGTCCGTCGCAAAGCCGCCCTGCGGCAGCAGGGCCGCGATACGAGCGCTGCGTGACGGATCGGATAAGGGATGCCACTCGGCCAGCAGCTCGATGACGGTATCCGGCTTGTTGCAGACCGGCATCATGTCGCAGCCGGCATCCCACGCGGCCTGGGCACGACCGACGATGCCGCCGGCGACGCTGGCGCCCTCCATCGACAGATCGTCGCTGAAGATCACGCCATGGTGGCCGAACTCGTTGCGCAGACTGTCGATCCATACGGGCGAAAAACCGGCCGGCCGGGCGTCGACCTGCGGGTAGATGACATGCGCCGGCATCACGGCGTCGAGCTTCAGGTGAAGATAGGGCAGCAGGTCGTCCGCCATCTGTTCGAGGCTGCGCTCATCGACGGGGATGGCGAGGTGGGAATCTGCGGCGACGCAACCGTGGCCGGGAAAGTGCTTGCCGCAACAGGCCATGCCCGCTTCGCGCAGTCCTTCGATCAGCGCGCCGGCCAGCGCGATCACCGCCTGCGGATCGCGATGGAAGGCACGGTCGCCGATCACGCCGCTGACGCCGTAGTCGAGATCGAGCACCGGGGTGAAGGACAGGTCGACGCCGCAGGCGCGCAACTCGGCTGCGAGCGTGAATCCGATCGCCCGGGTCGCCGCGACGGCTGCAGCGGCATCGCGATCCCACCAGTCGCCGAGGCGCCGCATCGGCGGCAGGCGCGTGAAGCCATCGCGGCAGCGCTGCACGCGGCCGCCTTCGTGGTCGATGGCGATCAGCAGCGCTGGATCGCGCAGCGACTTGATGTCGGCACACAAGGCGGCGAGTTGCGACGGATCGGCATAGTTGCGAGTGAACAGGATCACGCCGCCGACCAGCGGATGGCGCAGGCGTTCGCGCTCGGCATCGGTCAGGGCCGTACCTGCGACGTCGATCATCAGCGGACCGTAGCTCATGGACGCTCCGTCACGACGAAGGCCAGCGCATGATCCGCCTCGTCGCTGATCGACACGTGGCAGACCAGGCCGCGCGCATCGATCCACGCGGCAAGTTCGTCTTCGTAGGCGAAGCGCGGCTTGCCGGCGGCATCATGCGTCACGGTGACGGACGGCAGCAGGACGGGCGCGCGGATGCCCGTGCCGAGCGCCTTGCCGAGCGCTTCCTTGGCGGCGAAACGCTTGGCGAGGAAGCGGCCGGGATCGGCGCTGGCGCGGCAGTCGGCGCGTTCGGCCGGCGCCAGCAGCTTGTCCAGCACCCGCTCGCCATGGCGCTCCCACATCGCCCGCAGGCGGGCGATGGCGACAAGGTCGGTGCCGATGCCGTGGATCATGCGGCCCGGATCAGCTGCTTCATCTCGCGCACGGCCTCGCGCAGGCCGACGAACACGGCGCGGCTGACGATGGCATGGCCGATGTGCAGTTCGCGCACGCCGGGCAGCGCGGCGATCGGCTGCACATTGACGTAGTTGAGGGCATGGCCGGCATTGAAGCGCATGCCGAGCTGGACGATCGCCGTCCCGGCAGCGCCGACTTTTGCCAGCTCGGCCTGTGCAGCGGCGGATTCGATGTCGCGGCCGTGTTCATGGAAGGCGTGCGCATAGGGGCCGGTGTGGATCTCGCAGGCCTGCGCACCGACGCGGTGAGCGGCGTCGACCTGCCGCAGGTCGGCGTCGATGAACAGGCTGACGTAGACGCCGGCGTCGCGCAGGCGCGCCACCACGTCCTTCATGCGCGCTTCCTGACCGGCAACGTCGAGGCCGCCTTCCGTGGTCACCTCGTGGCGCCCCTCGGGGACCAGCGTGGACATCTCCGGCTTGATGCGGCGGGCGATGCCGATCATTTCGTCGGTGGCCGCCATTTCGAGATTGAGCTTGGTCTGCACGGTCTGCCGCAGCAGTTCGACGTCGCGGTCGACGATGTGGCGGCGATCCTCGCGCAGATGCACGGTGATGCAGTCCGCCCCGCCGAGGTGCGCCTCGCCGGCCGCCCAGACGGGATCGGGTTCGTAGGTGCGGCGGGCCTGCCGCAGGGTCGCCACGTGGTCGATGTTCACGCCCAGATCGATCATTTTGCTTTCTCCACTTCACATATCCTGCAATTCGACGAACACCCGCCGCGTCTGCAGCGTCTGTCCCGACAGCTGGTGCGCCAGCAGGTGCCGCATCAGCTGCTTGCTCTCTGCGAGGCTGCGCGGGTCGGCGTAGTCGTCCGCGGCAAGCGCCAAGAGCGTCCTCCCCGACACGGGCTGGCCCGCCGCCGACTCATCCTCCGGCACCGGGCCGCGTTCGAGCTGGTAGCGGTAGCGCGCTTCCGCCTCGACGGGGCGGCCTGACGCATCGTGGTTCAGCACCAGCCCGTAGCCCAGTTCCTTGAGAAACACCTTCTCGAAGCGCCGCAGTTCCGCGGCTTCCGTCGCCCCGCGAGCCAGCGCCGCCAATGCGGCGGCATAGGCATCGTAGAGCACGGCATGCGCATCCTCGCGCGGCAGCAGCTTGAGCAGCAGCTCGTTCAGATAATAGCCGAGCATCAGGCCCGGCCCTTTCAGGAGGGCCATGCCGCCGACCCACTCGGCCTTGGCCAGCGTCTTGACTTCGCCGCTGCCGAACCAGCCCAGTTCGAGCGGCTGAAAGGCGAACAGGACCCCGCGCAGCGCGGAACGCGGCCGCCGCGCACCACGGGCGAGCAGCGCCAGCCGGCCGTGCTCGCGGGCGAACACTTCGAGGATCAGGCTGGTTTCGCTGTACGGGTAGGCATGCAACAGGAAGGCCGCCGCCCCGTCGACGCGCTGGCGGCCCGTCGTCATGCGTAACCCAGACTCCGCAGCGCACGTTCGTCGTCGGCCCAGCCGCTCCGGACTTTCACCCAGGTTTCCAGCCAGACCTTGCCGTCGAACAAGGCTTCCATGTCCTTGCGTGCATCGCTGGCCACGCGCTTCATGCGCACGCCGCCCTTGCCGATCACGATGGCCTTGTGAGCGTCCTTGTCCACGATGATCGCGGCATGGATGCGACGCACGCCATCCACCTCCTCGAACTTCTCGATCTCGACGGCGATGCCGTAGGGCAGTTCCTCGCCGAGGTTGCGGAACAGCTTCTCGCGCAGCAGCTCGGCGGCGAGGAAGCGTTCGGAACGGTCGGTCAGCTCCTCGGGATCGAAGATCGGCGGCGATTCCGGCAGGTGGTGTCCCGCCGCTTTCAGTAAAGCATCGAGGTTGTCGCCACGCTCGGCGCTCAGGGGGACGATTTCGGAGAAGGCATAGGCCGCGGCGCGCTGCGCGATGAAGGGCAGCAGCGTATTGCGATCGGCAAGCCGATCGACCTTGTTGATGACCAGCACCACTGGCGTATTGCCGGGCAACAGGTCGAGCACGGTCTGGTCACCGGGACGCCAGCGACCGGCTTCGATGACGAACAGGACCACATCCACGTCTGCAAGCGTGGTGGTGACCGTCCGGTTCATGGCGCGGTTCAGTGCATTGCCATGCTGCCGCTGGAAGCCGGGCGTGTCGACGAAGACGTACTGGCGATCTTCGGTCGTCAGGATGCCGTGGATGCGATGGCGCGTGGTCTGCGCCTTTTTCGAGGTAATGCTGAGCTTGGCGCCGACGAGGCGATTCATCAGCGTCGACTTGCCCACATTGGGACAGCCGACGATGGCCACATAACCGGCGCGGAACACTTCCTGGGCGATATTCATTTTTTTCCGAGCCTTTCGAGAACCAGTTGGGCAGCCTGCTGTTCCGCGCCGCGACGGCTTCCGCCGCTCCCTTTCGCTTCGATCCCGAGGGAAGGAATCGTGCAGGCGACTTCGAATTCCTGCGCATGGGCATCGCCGTGCGTCGCGAGCAGCGTGTATTGGGGAACCGGATGGCGACGGGCCTGCAGCCACTCCTGCAGCGCGGTCTTCGGATCCTTGCCGCTGTCTTGCGGATCGATCTGGCCGATCCGGTCTGCGTACAACGCGGCGATGACATCCTGCGCGGCGGCGAAGCCGGCATCGAGGTAGATCGCGCCGAACACCGCTTCGAGCGCATCCGCCAGGATCGAGGGACGACGGAATCCGCCGCTCTTGAGCTCGCCTTCGCCGAGACGCAGTTCATCGCCGAGGCGAAGGCCGGACGCCATGTCGGCCAGGGTTTCCTGGCGGACCAGGCTGGCGCGCAGTCGCGACAGCTCGCCTTCTTTCAGCGCCGGGAACCGCCGGTAGAGCATGGTCGCCACCGTACAGCTCAGCACGCTGTCGCCGAGGAACTCGAGGCGTTCGTTATGGGGCGACGAATGGCTGCGATGGGTCAGCGCCTGACGCAGCAGTTCCGGCTGGCTGAAATGGTAATCGAGCGCTTTTTCCAGCCGGGCCGACAAGCCTACTCCTCGGTCGAACCCTGAAACTCGAGCAGCAGGCTGACATTGCCGAACAGATGCACGCGCCGTTCGTAGGCAAAGGAAACGACCAGCTGGCCGCTGTCCTTGGTGATGTCGAGATCCTGGGGAGTGATGGCGGTGATGTTGTCGATCGTGGCCTGGTTTTCGAAGCTGCGGCGCACCTGTGCCACGCTGTCCTGTGCCGCCGGATCGTTCTTGATCTTCTTGACGGCCTTGACGATCTGGTAGTACTCGATGACTTCCGGCGCGACCTTCATGCCCAGCAGGGCAAGCATCGCGAGGATCACCGCCGCGACCAGCAATCCCGAAAGGGTCACGCCAGACTGTTTTCTTTTCATGTCCCGTTTCTCCGTCGTTCCTGTGGCGGGGAATCCTGTCGCACTCAGCGGAAACCGCCGATGCGCTTCAGGTCGCCGAAATTGAACCAGACAAAAAACGCCTTGCCGACCAGATTCCGGTCGGGGACGAAACCCCATACCCGGCTGTCCTGCGAATTGTCGCGATTGTCGCCCATCACGAAGTAATGCCCGGGAGGAACCTCGCAGACGAAGCCCTCGCTATTGTAAAGACAATTCTCCCGACCCGGGAACTGCATGACATGCGGGACGAAGGCGGGCGCCTGGTCCTCGATCAGCAGGCCATGTTCGACTTCACCCAGCTTTTCGACGTAGCGCGGGGTATAGAACATGCGTTCGGCATCGAAGTAGTCGCCGTCGCGTTCGACGGCCACGGGCTGTCCGTTGATCGTGAGACGCTTGTTCTGGTAGGCCACCTTGTCGCCGGGCAGGCCCACGACCCGCTTGATGTAGTCGAGCGACGGGTCCGGCGGATAGCGGAACACGACGACATCGCCGCGCTGCGGCGAGTTCATCTCGATGATCTTCTTGTCGATCACCGGCAGGCGAATGCCGTAGGTGAACTTGTTGACGGCGATGAAGTCGCCGACCAGCAGGGTCGGAATCATCGAACCGGAGGGAATCTTGAAGGGCTCGACGATGAAGGAACGCAGCACGAAGACAATCAGGATGACCGGAAAGAAGCTCGCCCCGTACTCGACCCAGAGCGGCTCCTTGGCATCGGGCGCGCGCCGCTTGCGGAAAACGAAGTGGTCGGCCACCCAGAGCACGGCGCTGAGCACCAGCAGAATGAAGAGGATCAACGCAAAATTCATCGCACTTCCTTACTTGTCCCCGACGCGCAATACGGCCAGGAAGGCTTCCTGCGGAATCTCGACGCTGCCGACCTGCTTCATGCGCTTCTTGCCGGCCTTCTGCTTTTCGAGCAGCTTCTTCTTGCGGGTGATGTCGCCGCCATAGCATTTCGCCAGCACATCCTTGCGCATCGCCTTGACGTTCTCGCGCGCGACGATGGTCGAGCCGATCGCCGCCTGGATCGCGACGTCGTACATCTGGCGGGGAATCAGGCCGCGCATCTTGGCGGCCAGTTCGCGGCCGCGATACGCTGAATTGGCACGATGCACGATCAGCGACAGGGCATCGACCTTGTCGCCGTTGATCAGCACGTCGAGCTTGACGACATCGGCCGCACGGTATTCCTTGAACTCGTAGTCGAGCGAGGCATAGCCGCGCGACACGGACTTGAGCTTGTCGAAGAAGTCGAAGACGACCTCGGCCAGCGGCATCTCGTAGGTCACATGCACCTGGCGACCGTGGTAGCGCATGTCGACCTGCATGCCGCGCTTGGATTCGCACAGGGTGATCACGGCCCCCAGGTAATCCTGCGGCACGTAGATCGTGGTCGTGATGATCGGCTCGCGGATCACTTCGATTTTCTGCACGTCCGGGAGCTTCGAGGGGTTTTCCACCAGCAACTCCGACCCGTCGCGCATGCGCACCTGATAGACCACCGTCGGCGCGGTGGTGATCAGGTCCTGATCGAATTCGCGTTCCAGGCGCTCCTGCACGATCTCCATGTGCAACAGGCCGAGAAAGCCGCAGCGGAAGCCGAAACCGAGTGCCTGCGACACCTCGGGCTCGTATTGCAGCGAGGCATCGTTGAGCTGGAGCTTCTCCAGCGCCTCGCGCAGGCTGTCGTACTGGTTGGCCTCGACGGGATAGAGCCCCGCGAACACCTGCGGCTTGATTTCCTTGAAACCCGGCAATGCCTGAGTGGCCGGACGATCGGTCGCCGTCACGGTATCGCCGACTTTCGCGGCCTTGAGTTCCTTGATGCCGGAAATGATGAAACCGACCTCGCCGGCGGAAAGCTGTTCGCGCACCAGCGACTTGGGCGTAAACACGCCGACCTGCTCGCACAGGTGTACCGCACCGGTCGACATGAGGCGAATGCGGTCCTTGGCGCGCAGGCTGCCATCGACGACGCGCACCAGCATGACGACGCCGACATAGTTGTCGAACCACGAATCGATGATCAGGGCCTTGAGCGGTGCGGCCGGATCGCCCTTGGGCGGCGGGACACGCGCGATCACCGCCTCGAGGATGTCGTCGATGCCCATGCCGGTCTTGGCCGAACAGGGAATCGCATCGGTCGCGTCGATGCCGATCACCTCCTCCACCTCGGCGCGGGCATTGTCGGGATCGGCCTGCGGCAGGTCCATCTTGTTCAGCACCGGCACCACCTCGACGCCGAGCTCGATGGCCGTGTAGCAGTTCGCCACGGTCTGGGCCTCGACGCCCTGCGAGGCATCGACGACCAGCAGCGCGCCTTCGCAGGCGGACAGGCTGCGCGAAACCTCGTAGGAGAAGTCCACGTGCCCCGGGGTATCGATCAGGTTGAGGTTGTATTTCTGGCCGTCCCGCGCCTGGTACCAGAGCGCGGACGTCTGCGCCTTGATGGTGATGCCGCGCTCGCGCTCGATATCCATGGAGTCGAGCACCTGCTCCGACATCTCGCGGTCGGACAGCCCGCCACAGCGCTGGATGATGCGATCGGCCAGCGTCGATTTGCCGTGGTCGATGTGGGCAATGATGGAAAAGTTTCTGATGTGCTGCACGTAAGAAAGGCGCCACACTTTCGCGAATGGCGCCTTGGAAAAATGAAGTTGCGAATTTTAGCGAAAGCGGCCTAAAACCTCACGCACTTTCGCCAGATCGATGAAATAGTGGCAGATCTCTTCGCCGCCCAGCTTCAGGACTGGAATCAGGCTGCCGTAACGTTCCTGCCAGTCGGGATCGGCATCGACGTCACGGACATCGATGCCGAATTCATACTCGCCGCGCAAATCCTCCAGCACGGCGAGCATATCGTCGCACAGGTGGCAGGCCGGCCTGCCGAACAGGGTCAGGACGGGCTTATTTATCCTGCGCCCCCCGGATCGTGACGAACGTCTGGCTGTCACCACGCCGGACCAGCAGGGTAACCGCGCTGTTCCTGCCCTGTTTTGCAAGCAATTCGTTGAACTGGTCCACCGAACGGATTTCGCTTTGCACGCTGCGTTGAATCAGTGCGAGGATCACGTCGCCCTGCCTGAGTTCGCCGCGACTGCCTTCACGAACCTCTTCGACGATGAGGCCATGGCGAACGCCCAGTTCGCGCTTCTGCTCGGCGGTCGGCTCGGAGAGCACCAGTCCGAGCCGGTTCACCGGCGCCGGTTCCGCCTGCTTGCCACGCTTCGCCGCACGTCCGTTGATCGGCTCGTCCGGCATTTCGCCCACGGTAATCACCAGTTCACGGCTGCCGCCGCCGCGCCAGACGTGCATCTTGGCCTTGGTACCCGGCCGCGTGTTGCCGACGATGCGCGGCAGGTCGCTCGACTGCCCGACCGCCTTGCCGGCGAACTCGAGGATCACGTCACCCGCTTCGAGCCCGGCCTTGCCTGCCGGACTGTCCTTTTCGACCGAGGCGACCAGTGCTCCGCGCGGCTTGTCGAGCCCGAACGAGTCGGCCAGTTCGCGTGTCACCTCCTGGATCATCACGCCGATGCGGCCGCGGCTCACCTTGCCCGATGCGCGCAGCTGGGCCTGCACTTCCATCGCGACATCGATCGGAATGGAGAAAGCGATGCCCTGATAGCCGCCGGAACGGCTGTAAATCTGCGAATTGATGCCGACCACTTCGCCCTTCATGTTGAACAGCGGGCCGCCGGAATTGCCCGGATTGATGGCGACGTCGGTCTGGATGAACGGAACGAAGTTCTCCTGCGGCAGGGAACGGCCCTTGGCGCTGACGATGCCGGCGGTGACGGTGTTTTCGAAACCGAAGGGCGAACCGATCGCCACCACCCACTCGCCGACACGCAGCTTCGCCGGGTCGCCCAGACGCGCGACCGGCAGGTCGTGGGCCTCGATCTTGATGAGCGCCACGTCGGTCCGCTTGTCCGCACCGATCACCTTCGCCTTGATCTCCCGCTTGTCGACGAGCTTGACCACCACCTCGTCCGCCCCATCGATGACATGCGCATTGGTCAGGACATAGCCGTCGGCGCTGATGATGAAACCGGAACCGAGCGACTTGTTCTCGAATTCGCGCGGCATGTTGGGAATGCCCGGGAACTGGCGGGGCGCGAAACGCTTGAAGAACTCGAAGGCGGGATCGTCCTCGTCGAAAGGAAACCCCGGCGCGATGCGGGGATGGCCGCGCATCACCTGCGTCGTGCTGATATTGACGACCGCGGCTCCCTGCCTTTCCGCCAGATCGGCGAAATCAGGCAGCGCCTGGGCATGCACGAAGCCGGCGAATACCAGCGACCAGACAAACAGCATCCAGCGAAAGAACATGATTCTCGACCTCATCGATGGGATTGGAAAGCCTATTTGAAACCGATCGACAGGATTGGTTCCCGTTGCGCCCCCTGTCGAGTCTTGAAGCGCAGCATGCCGATGCCGGCACCCAGGCCGAGCAGCATGCCGACCAGTGCGGCCGGCTCGCTGCCGATGAGTTCGAGTCCGGCCAGCGCCCCGCACAGTGCCAGCAGCAGCGGCAGGCCATAGGCCAGCCCGGCGGCACGCAACACCGCCCCGTCACGGGCACGGATCACCACGGCATCGCCGGGACGGGCGCGAATCGGATTCGGCAGACACAGGAGACGGCTTTCAGGTTGCCCCAGCGCACTTTCGACCACACGGCCTGCGGCGGCTTGGCATCCATCCTTCTGCGCACAGGCGCCACAGGCATGCCCCTGGCCCTGCGCCCTGACCCAGGCATGGTCGCCCTCGACCCGGACGACGACGGCGTCGGTTTCGTTCATTTGCCCCGGGCCTCGATGCCGGCGGCGAAATGGCGGAGCGCCGCCGGAGGCACATCGCCCATGACGACGATCCGGTGTCCGTCGATCACCCGGTTGATCACGCTGATGGCGCCCATCGTCTGCACCTCCCCGTCGATGGGATCCGACTGCGGCGGCAGCGGCGAAATGAATACCGACAGCGCGGCGAGCCCGTCGGAAAAAACCCAGTGCAGTACATCGCGCGTTTCCCCTTCCGCCGGCCCGGGAATGCTGCGTTGCATTGCGGCCTGACGCCGGAAACCGGGCAGATCGGCCCGGAACAGCCACGGCCCGTCGTCGCGAATGTCGCGCAGCCTGGCCTGCCGGACCTCCCAGCCGGTCTTGTCGTAATTCGGCTTCAGTGCATTGCCGCTGGCCGGAGCGCCGATGTGTAGTTCGACGAAGGCCATCGATTCGAGGGAATCACCCCGTTCATCGAAGGTGTCTGCCTTCAGCAGCAGCCCGCTTTGCCGATCGACCCGGAATTCGCGGCCGAAGCGCCACGGGTCGCGCGGCTCCAGATGAATGATCTGGCTGTCGATCCCGGCCACCCGGGCCATATTGCCCATGCGGAGGGTGTAGTGCTCGCCGAGTCCGGCAAGACTGGCAGGCAGCAGCGCCGGAAACGTCCGGCGCGTGCTGCGCTGCTCGACGATGATCATCCGGCGCTCGGGCAGATAGCAGCGTACCTCGTCGTTCTCGCGCACGACCTCGCGGGGACTGCCGTCCAGCACCTCCAGCTTTTCCACCTGCCGTCCCTGGGCGGCGACATGCACGATGCGCGAGGTTTCGCTCTGCCGTCCGTTCCGGTAGACGAAGGTACCGCTGTAGCTGAGCCGATGTGCGGCCGCTGCCACTTTCTGCAGCCACTGAAGGGCCTCCTGCTGGCCGGAGGCGGCCCGGACCGCGGCCGGCTGAAGTGCGGCGCAACCGATCGCCAGCCAGCCGAGGGCGAAGACACCGTACCTCATGGGCGTGCCGGCGCCGTCACCAGACTCACGGTACGGACCTGCTGGGTGCCATCGCCGAACCGGAAGGAAGAGGACTGCGTGTGATGCGCCAGCAGATATTCGCTCATGTCCGCGCGGACCGCCGGGCCGGGGACCGCCGCGGAGCGCCTTGCATCGGCTTGCGCCAGCGCGACGGCCGGGCCGGCCGACGAAAAAGTCGGCGCCGGCGCGACGGCGGCGAGATTGCCTGACAGGACAGAGGAGCCCGGCGTACCGGCGAGCGCCAGCCAGCCGACCACGGCGACGCCCGCCACCGAAGCGGCCAGGGCCAGCAAGGGCCGGGGGCGCGAAACCGGCGACAGGTTGCGGGGGGCGAGCACGACCGGCTCCTCGCGCACCCGGGCCATCACAGCGGCGGTGATATCCGCGGCGGCATGCGACTCTCCGCGCAGCTGATCGCCTATCAGCGCGTAGGTCTGCCAAGCCTCACGCGCCGTTTCGTCATGTGCGGCGGCTCGGACGGCCGGCATGACCTCGTGCGGCTCCAGTTCGCCGTCGAAGAGTGCGGACACCCCGGATAATTTTTCGGAAACTTGCGGATTCGGATTCATGTCGTTCTCCATCATCACCAGCGCCGGTCGGGCGCAGCATCCAGCAGGGGACGCAGTTTCGTGGCGATCGCGTCGCGGGCGCGAAAGATTCGCGAACGCACCGTACCGATCGGACAGTCCATCACCTGGGCGATCTCTTCGTAGGAAAGGCCTTCGATCTCGCGCAGCGAAATGGCCGTGCGCAGGTCCTCGGGCAGTGCATCCATCGCCGCATTCACCGTCGCACCGATCTGCTTCGACTGCAGGACACGGTCCGGGGTTTCCTCGTCGCGCAACAGGGCGCTGTCCTCGATGCCGCCATCGGATTCCTCACTCGTGATGTCCGTCACCGTGGGCATCCGCCGGCCATTCGCGACCAGCCAGTTCTTCGCCGTATTGACGCCGATCCGGTACAGCCAGGTATAGAAGGCGCTTTCGCCACGGAAATTCGGCAATGCACGGTAGGCCTTGATGAAGGCCTCCTGCGTCACATCCTCCGCCTCGGCCGGATCGCGCACGAAGCGCATCACGAGCCGCAACAGCTTGCGCTGGTATTTGCCGACCAGCAGACCGAAGGCCTCCTGGTCGCCGGACTGCACCCGTTCGACCAGAATGAGGTCGGCTTCGCGCTCTCCCATATGACGGCGATGTTGTTCCTGTTATGCGTTGGCGCGACAGTATAGCCGCCTTCCTTTTTCGCACGATCCGCTCCTTGCTGGCCTGCGCAACTGACCGGCTGCAGCGGGAATAGTTCCACTGCCCGCGTGATATAGTCAGCCGCGACATGGGAAAAACAGATTACCTGCGCAGTTTCGACGTCCTCGTCATCGGCAGCGGCCTCGCCGGACAGTCGCTGGCCCTGCGGCTGGCGGACACGCACCGCGTCGCACTCGTCACCAAACGGATGATCGACGATTCGGCGACCAACTGGGCGCAGGGCGGCATCGCCGCCGTGCTCGACGACACGGACTCGATCGAGTCCCATATCCAGGACACCTTCATCGCCGGCGCGGGCCTCTGCGATCCCCGGGCCACCCGCTTCGTCGTCGAGCACGGCCGCACGGCGATCGACTGGCTGATCGAACAGGGCGTGCCCTTCACGCGCGACGAAACCGGCTATCACCTGACCCGGGAAGGCGGCCACAGTGCCCGCCGCGTCATCCACGTCGCCGATGCGACGGGTGCAGCCGTACAGCAGACACTGAGCCAGAAGGTCCGGCGCCACCCCAACATCACCGTGCTGGAACGGCACATCGTCGTCGACCTCATCACCGGGGCGAAGCTGGGCCTGAAGACGCAGCGCTGCTGGGGCGCTTACGTCCTCGACATCGACAACGAGCGGATCGTCACCCTCAGCGCGCCCAATACCGTGATCGCCAGCGGCGGCGCAGGCAAGTCCTATCTCTATACGACCAACCCCGACACCGCGACCGGCGACGGCATCGCGATGGCGTGGCGAGCCGGCTGCCGCGTCGCCAACCTGGAGTTCATCCAGTTCCACCCGACCTGTCTCTACCATCCGCATGCGAAATCCTTCCTGATCACGGAAGCGATGCGCGGCGAAGGGGGCATGCTCCGTCTTCCCGATGGCACGCGCTTCATGACGGCCCATGACGAACGTGCCGAACTCGCGCCGCGGGACATCGTCGCACGTGCCATCGACTACGAGATGAAGAAGCACGGCCTCGACTGCGTCTTTCTCGACATGACGCACAAGGGCGAAACCTTCCTCCGCAGCCATTTCCCCAACATCTTCGCTCGCTGCCAGGAACTGGGCATCGACATCGCCAGTCAGCCGATCCCGGTCGTGCCAGCCGCCCACTACACCTGCGGCGGCATCGTCGTCGACCTGTCGGCACGCACCGACCTGCCTGGCCTGTATGCGCTCGGCGAAGCGGCCTGTACCGGACTGCACGGCGCCAACCGGCTGGCGAGCAACTCACTCCTGGAATGCGTCGTCTTCAGCGAGGCCGCGGCCGCGGACATCCGCTCGCAGAAGATCGCGCGGATGCCGAAGCTGCCGCGCTGGGACGAGTCGCGCGTCACCGACGCCGACGAAGAGATCGTCATTTCGCACAACTGGGACGAGTTGAGGCGCTTCATGTGGGACTACGTCGGCATCGTCCGCACCACCAAGCGCCTCGCACGGGCCCGCCACCGCATCCGGCTGCTGGAGCGCGAGATCGACGAGTACTACGCCAACTTCCGCGTCGGCAACGACCTGATCGAACTGCGCAACCTGGTGCTGACGGCCCACCTGATCATCGAATGCGCCCTGCGCCGCAAGGAAAGCCGCGGCCTGCATTTCAGCCGCGACTACCCGGACACCCTGCCCGGGGCACGCAACACCGTCCTGCGCCCCCGCCGCTGACCATCGCGCCGTCCCGCCGGCGCCGACTTTTACATCCCGCCGCCCTGCCCCCTGACCCAGAAATCCGTCCCCATTTCGAGAAACTCCTCGTAGGGGACGTAATGCGAGCCATCGCAAGAGAATGTCAGGCCGACGATCCCGTTGTAGAGATTGAGCGTCCCCGAGCGCAGATAGAACATCTCGTCCATCAGGCGCAGCGGCCGGAAGCCTTCCAGTACCTGCCGGACGCGGTCGGCCGGAATCAACGCCTCTGCCGGATAGGGCTGGCGCGGGTAGGCGAGGCAGGTATCCGGATCGATCAGGCCACCGATGTCGAGCAGGCGATAGCGGTAGGGGTCGGAGCCGAGCCAGATCACCGCCCGCGAACTGGAGAAGTGCAGCATCACGTGAAACACGCCGTGATAGAGCATCAGTTCGGCAACCACGCCAAGCACCGTGTCGATGTGCTTGTCCATCTCGCTTTCGGTACGGCTCTGGTGGAACACCGTCCCGCGAATCGAGGGATCGCCCTTGATCTGGCGCCAGTGGCGCGGTTCCTCGTACAACTGGCGGGTGAGGGGAAGATCGCGCAGCCCGAAGTAGGCACCGATGTGGCCGAGCACCTCGCCCTGCCCGTCGCGCACGGTGCGCAGCGCGGTCAGCGAAGGGCGACGTTCCTTGAGACTGATGTAGGACTCCGACAGCAACAGTGCCGAACCACGCACCAGTCCCTGCATGTAGGGCCGGTCCGAACGATCGCGGCCGAACCCCGCCTGCAACCCCTCATGGGCGACGTTGTCGCTGATCTGGACATGGTCGGCATTCACGACGTACAGGTGCTTGCAGTAGGGCAGCGTCTTCAAGGTCGCGGCCAGCGCCTCGTTGAGTCGCTCACGGTCAGGCCAGGCCTTGAGGCAATCCTCTGCCAGGCAGCGCAAAGGCTCGCGCAACAGGCCCATCAGGGCCTTGCGCTGCCGCGCGACACTCTCGCGCAGGGTATTGGTATCAGGCTGTTTCATGTCGATTCGCGGGACCGATCGTGCCCCACCTCAGCCAGACGCGCAAGCGGCGATGTGCCGCGTTGCCGATGGCCGCCACCGGCAATACCAGCGATTCGCGTCGGCCGGAGACACGATAGTGCAGGACGACCAGCCAGGGAAAAACCGTGGAAATGACAGGATCGATCGCTGCATCGTCAAGGCGGCCATTTGGCCGCTCGATCTCGCAACGGCCATCGGCATGCAGCGTCAGCGTCTCGACATCGCGCCTGACCAGCAGGCGCGCTACCAGACGACGACGGTCGATCACGACAGTGACGGGCAGCTGCACTGCCCGTCACCTCAAGTGCGCCGGAAGGCGAGCGTGCCGTTGGTGCCGCCGAAACCGAAATTGTTCTTGAGGGCGATGCCGATGTCGAGGTCGCGGGCAGCGTTCGCGCAGTAATCCAGATCGCAGTCCGGATCCTGGGAGAAGATGTTGATCGTCGGCGGCGACACCTGATGATGCACCGCCAGCGCCGTCAGCACCGATTCCAGTCCGCCGGCGCCGCCGAGCAGATGGCCGGTCATCGACTTGGTGGAGTTCACCACCAGCTTCTTCGCCGCATCGCCGAGCGCCAGTTTGATCGCCTCGGTCTCGTTCTTGTCGCCCAGCGGCGTCGAGGTGCCATGGGCGTTGATGTAGTTCACTTCGTCCGGATTGATGCCGGCATCCTTCAGCGCGCCGACCATGCTGCGGCACGGGCCGTCGGTATCGGGCGCGGTCATGTGGTAGGCATCGCCGCTCATGCCGAAACCGGCGAGTTCGCAATAGATATGCGCGCCACGCTTTTTCGCGTGCTCGTACTCCTCCAGCACCATGACGCCCGCCCCCTCGCCGAGCACGAAGCCGTCGCGATCCTTGTCCCAGGGACGACTGGCCGTGGCCGGATCGTCGTTGCGCGTCGACAGCGCCTGCGCCGAGGCGAAGCCGCCGACCGCCAGCGGCGTCACGGTCGATTCGGCGCCGCCGCAGACCATGGCGTCGGCATCGCCGTACTGGATCATGCGAAAGCTGGTGCCGATGGCATGGAGACCCGTCGTGCAGGCCGTGACCACGGCCAGGTTCGGCCCTTTCAGGCCGAGCAGGATCGACAGGTTGCCGGAGATCATGTTGATGATCGTGCCGGGGATGAAGAAGGGGGAAATCTTGCGCGGACCGCCGCCCAGATAATCGTTGTGCGTATCCTCGATCATCGGCAGGCCGCCGATACCGGAACCGATGTTCACGCCGATGCGATGGGCGTTCTCCTCGCTGACCGCAAGGCCGGACTCGCGAAACGCCTGGATGCCCGCCGCCATGCCGTAGTGAATGAAGACATCCATGCGCCGGGCTTCCTTGGGAGACAGGTACGCGGCGATGTCGAATCCCTTGACCTCGCCGGCGATGCGCGCTTTGTGGGCGGAAGCATCGAATCGGGTGATCGGTCCGATGCCGCTTTTGCCGGCCAGGATGGCATTCCAGGTATCGGCGACGTTATTGCCGACCGGCGAGACGAGTCCCAAACCGGTCACGACGACTCTGCGACGCGACAAGGCAGTCTCCTACAAATGGGGAACGGAAAATGAAGAAAGGCCCGTACGAACGGGCCCCTTCCGATTACTTCTTGAGATTGTTATTGACGTAATCGACCGCCTGCTGGACGGTAGTGATCTTCTCGGCCTCTTCGTCCGGGATTTCGCACTCGAATTCCTCTTCGAGGGCCATCACCAGTTCGACGGTATCGAGCGAATCGGCGCCCAGATCGTCGACGAAGGACGAATCGTTCTTGATGTCGGCCTCGTTGACGCCGAGTTGTTCGGCCACGATCTTCTTGACGCGCTGTTCGATGTTATCCATTAGATTGCTCCTTCCCTGTGAAGGCGGGTGTTTTGAACCCGCGCATTTTACCAAAAGCCGTCACCCAATATCTTTTTGGGCAACAGGCCTCAGCTCATGTACATACCGCCGTTGACGTGCAGCGTCACGCCCGTGATGAAACCCGCTTGGCGACTCGCGAGGAAGACCACCGCATGGGCGATGTCTTCGGGCTGGCCGAGACGGCCGACGGGAATCGCCTTGAGCATGGCCGCCTTCTGATCGTCGGGCAGACCCTTGGTCATGTCGGTGTCGATCAGGCCGGGTGCCACGCAATTCACGGTGATATTGCGGCTGCCGAGTTCCTGCGCCAGCGACTTCGTCATGCCGGCCACCCCGGCCTTGGCGGCACAATAGTTCGCCTGGCCGGGATTTCCGGAACTGCCGACCACCGAAGTGATATTGATGATCCGGCCGAAGCGCGCCTTCATCATGGCGCGCATCACCAGCCGGGACATGCGGAACACCGCCTTGAGGTTGGTATCCACGACCGCATCCCACTCCTCGTCCTTCATGCGCATCGACAGGTTGTCCTTCGTGATGCCGGCATTATTCACAAGCACCGACACCGCACCGAACCGCTTTTCGATCTCGCCGAGCAGCGCCTCGCAGGCGGAAGCATCGGTCACATTCAGCACTGCCCCCAGGCCCTTCACTCCGGCGGCATCGAGTGCCTGTTGGATATCCGCTGCACCGCCCGCCGAGGTGGCGGTACCGATGACGGTCGCACCCTGCGCGCCGAGCTCCATGGCAATCGCCCGACCGATGCCGCGCGAAGCGCCGGTAACCAGTGCAATCTGTCCTTCCAGCATGGGCTTATCCTTTCACTGCAGCCAGCGCCGCATCGACACCGGCCAGGTCGTTCATCGCAGCGCCGGCCAGGCCATCGGCACAACGCTTGGTCAGGCCGGCCAGCACCTTGCCGGGACCGCATTCGAATACGTGAGTGATGCCTGCCGACTGCATGGCGCGCATCGTTTCGACCCAGCGGACCGGCGCCGCAGCCTGACGTACCAGCGCAGCCTTGATCCCTTCGGGATCCGCCACGACCGCGACATCGACGTTATTCACGACAGGAACGACCGGCGCATTGAAGACAACCTGCGCCAGTGCCGCCTGCAGGCGTTCGGCCGCCGGTTGCATCAGGGAGGAATGGAAAGGGGCCGATACCGGCAGCATAACTGCCCGCTTGGCACCGGCCGCCTTGCAGGCTTCGGCGGCGCGTTCGACAGCAGCCTTGTGGCCAGCAATGACCGTCTGCTCGGGCGAATTGAAATTCACTGCCTGCACGGCTTCGCCCTGCCCCTGCTCTGCGCAGATCGCCTTGATTTTTTCGGCATCGAGGTTGAGGATCGCCGCCATCGCTCCGGTACCCGCCGGCACCGCCTCCTGCATCGCCCTGGCACGCAATTCGACAAGCGGTGCCGCCTGTTTCAGTTCGAGCACGCCGGCCGCGACGAGCGCCGAGTATTCCCCGAGGCTGTGGCCCGCCAGCATCGCCGGCATCGGGCCACCCTTCTCCTGCCACAGGCGCCAGACGGCAATGCCTGCGGTCAGCATCAGCGGCTGGGTATTGACGGTTTGCGACAGGGCCTCGGCCGGCCCCTCGGCGACGAGTTGCCAAAGATCGCGACCCAGCGCGCCCGAGGCTTCATCGAAGGTGGCACGCACGACCGGGCTGTCGCCATAGGCGGCCATCATGCCGACTGATTGGGAGCCTTGTCCCGGAAACACGAAAGCGAATTTCATATCAACCTCGCATCACAAAGTGATCAGGGCGGCGCCCCAGGTGAAGCCGCCGCCGACGCCCTCGATCAGTGCCGTCTCGCCAGCACCGACTTTTCCGGAACGGACCGCCTCGTCGAGCGCGAGCGGGATCGAAGCCGCCGAGGTGTTGCCGTGATGATCCACGGTGACGACGCACTTCTCGGGGGGCAGGTGCAGTTTTTTCGCCGTCGCCTGCATGATGCGGATGTTAGCCTGATGGGGTACCAGCCAGTCGACGTCGGCCGCCGTCATGCCGGCGGCAGCGATCACCTCCTCGGCGACTTCGGCCAGCACCTTGACGGCGAACTTGAAGACCGCCTGGCCGTCCATGCGCAGGAATGGATCGCCGATCGGCCGGCCGCTGCTGAGGTGCCCGGCCACGGACAGGATGTTGCGATGTCGGCCGTCGGCATGCAGCGCGGAGGAACGGATGCCGGGCTGTTCTGACGCCTCCAGCACCACGGCACCCGCACCGTCGCCGAAGAGGACGCAGGTGCCACGATCCTGCCAGTCGAGAATGCGCGAGAAAGTCTCGGCGCCGACCACCAGCGCACGTCGGTGGGATCCCGAGCGGATGAATTTGTCGGCAACGGTCAGTGCATAGATGAAACCGCCGCACACTGCCTGCAGGTCGAAGGCGGCGGCGCCGTTGGTGATGCCCAGCTTGTCCTGCAGGATCGTCGCAGTACTGGGAAAGATGTAGTCCGGCGTCGAAGTCGCCAGCACGATCAGATCGATGTCGTTCGGCTCACAACCGGCAGCCTCCAACGCCCGCCGGCACGCCTCGACGGCGAGATCGCTCGATGCGACGTCCGGGCCGGCGAGATGGCGCGCGCGGATGCCGGTCCGCTCGACGATCCAGTCGTCAGTGGAATCGAGGCCGTGTGCGGCAATCAGGTCGGCGTTGCCGACCGGTTCGCCCGGCAGATAGCTGCCGGTGCCGGTAATTCGGGAATAGGTCATCGCAGGGCTTTCACTCGATCAGTCGCAGAGAGTCGGTTCGGGTTCGCCGGTTTTCACGGCAGCGGCCATGCGCGCCTCGATTTTTTCCGGCAGACGCTCACGGGCCGCCTCGGCCGCCCGTTCCAGCGCATGGCGAAAAGCGTAGGTATCGGCCGAACCGTGGCTCTTGACCACCACCCCGCGCAGGCCGAGCAGGCTGGCGCCATTGTAGCGACGGTGGTCGACACGTGCCTTGAAGGCCTTCAGGACAGGCATGGCGACCAGACCGGCCAGACGGGTCAGCAGATTGCGGGAAAACTCCTGCCGCAGGAAAGTACCGACCATCTGCGCCAGCCCTTCGGAGGTTTTCAGGGCCACGTTGCCGACGAAGCCGTCGCAAACGACGACGTCCGAGGTGCCCTTGTAGATGTCGTCGCCCTCGACGTTGCCGATGAAATTGAGACCGCTGTCCCTGAGCAGGTCGCCGGCCCGCTTGACGACTTCGTTGCCCTTGATTTCCTCTTCGCCGATGTTCAGCAGGCCGACGCTCGGCCGTTCGTCGTGCTCCAGGGCCGACGCCAGCATCGCTCCCATGACGCCGAATTGCAGGAGGTGTTCGGGGGCGCAATCCACGTTCGCACCGAGATCGAGCACATAGGTATGCCCTTTCATGGTCGGCAGGATCGAGGCGATCGCCGGCCGGTCGATGCCGGGCAGGGTTTTCAGGACGAAGCGCGAAATCGCCATCAAGGCGCCGGTATTTCCGGCCGAGACTGCCGCATCGGCGCACCCGTCCTTGACGAGATTCGCCATGATGCGCATCGACGAATCCTTCTTGTTACGCAGGGCGCTCGCGACCGGTTCGTCCATGCCGACGACCTCGCTGGCATGCTGCATGGACCAGCGGCCGGACAAGGCTGCCTCCCGTTCCCCGAGCAGGGGTTCGAGAACCTCGGCCCTGCCGACCAGGATGACGCTGGCAGTCGGGTCCTGGCGCAGAAATTCGAAAACTGCAGGAACAATCACGGACGGGCCGTGGTCGCCCCCCATGCAGTCGACGGCAAGGGTAATGGTCATGCAGCGCGCCCATGAAAACGGCCGGACGTTCTCACGCCCGGCCGCTTATGGCAAATCCGGATCACTCGCCCTTGGACTTGACGACCTTCTTGCCCCGATAGACACCGGACGGGGAGATGTGATGACGCAGGTGAACTTCGCCAGTGGTCGCCTCGACAGCCAGCGGAGGGGCGCTGAGGAAATCGTGCGAGCGATGCATGCCGCGCTTGGAAGGGGACTTCTTGTTCTGTTGGACTGCCATGATGACTCCTTGCTTCGATATACGACTGAATGATTCAGTTAATGCTTCTTCAATCCGGCCAGCGCCGCAAACGGCGACGAGCCTCCGTTTCCATCCCGGCCGCCCTCGGCAGGCGGCTGACAAGCCTCGTGACACGGCGCGATCGGCAATGCCAGCAAAACCTCGTCTTCGACCAGTTCCAGCACCGACAACTCGCGACAGGCCGGCAAGGCATCGTACTCATCGGTTTCCAGATCCTCCTCCGGCCATGCCGTTCCATCCGGCACCAGCAACAGGCGGCGATCGACCGCGCACTCCACGCTCACATCGTCCAGGCAGCGCTGACATTGCAAATCCAGCCATCCGGAAACCCTGAGATGCAGAAAGGATTTCTTCAGGCCGCTCGCATCGGTAACGCACTCACCCGACAATTCGCAATCCAGCCAGCCGTCCCGACAGGTCAGCACGTCAGCCAGACGCGGCAGTCCCGACAGGGAGAGCTTGCCGGATATGCAGTCACGATCCGCCGCGAACTTCAGGCTATCGACGACCGCTTCCGCAAAATTCCGAAGTTCCCGGCACGACATAAAGGGGGCGGATGTTATCATGCGCCGCGCTTGGCAGTCAAAGACATATTTCGACAAAAAGCCTGAAAAAACATCCGCTAAACCACAGAACATCCTGATTGCCATGCCGCTGCTGATCCTGGCCTCGACGTCTCCCTACCGCCGCGAACTGCTGGAACGCCTGCAACTCCCCTTCGAGACCTGCGCGCCCGAAACCGATGAAACGCCGCACGCCGGCGAACTTCCCGCGGCGACTGCCGAACGGTTGTCTGCCGCGAAGGCCTCCGCAGTGGCCAACCGCTACCCGGACGCATTGATCATCGGTTCCGACCAGGTCGCCTATTGCGGGTCGCAGCGTTTCGGCAAGCCGGGCAGCCGCGAGAACGCCCGAAGCCAGTTGCGCGACCTGGCCGGCAAGATCGTCGTCTTCCATACCGGGCTGTGCCTGCTGAACAACCGGACCGGCCGGTCGCACGTCCGCGGCATCGCGACCGAGGTCCGTTTCCGCGAACTCTCCGATGGCGAGATCGAACGCTACCTCGACAAGGAGGACGCCCTCAACTGTGCCGGCAGCGCACGCTCCGAGGCCCTCGGCATCAGCCTGCTCGAATGGATGAAAAGCGACGATCCGACCGCACTGGTCGGCCTGCCGCTGATCGCCCTCGCCGCGATGCTGCGCGCCGAAGGCATCCCGCTTCCTTGAGCAGACATTGACCGGAACGCTATACCTGCTGCCGACGCAACTCGGCTTCGATGAAACGGGTGCCTGGACGAATGTCCTGCCGGCTTTGACGCGGGAAACCGCCTGCCGGCTCCGGCATTTCATCGTCGAAAACGCCAAGACCGCGCGTGCATCGCTCAAATGGCTCGGCCATCCCGTACCCCTGCGGGAACTGGCGATCGAACAACTGCCCGAACCGCTTCGCCCGACGGATGTCGATCGCCTGCTCCAGCCCCTCATCTCCGGGGCCGATGCCGGCCTGATGTCCGAGGCCGGCTGCCCGGGGGTCGCCGACCCGGGCGCCCTGCTCGTCCGGCGTGCGCATGAAGCCGCCATCCTGGTCAGGCCGCTGGTCGGCCCCTCCTCCCTGCTGCTGGCGCTGATGGCCTCGGGGCTCGACGGCCAGCGTTTTGCATTCCACGGCTATCTTCCGCAACGCGAACCGGACCGCAGCCGGCGCATCGCCGAACTGGAAAAGGAATCCCGTCAGAAGCGGCAGACCCAGCTGTTCATCGAGACCCCCTATCGGAACCAGGCCCTGTTCGACGCCCTGCTGGCCACGTGCCGGCCGGACACCCTGCTATGCATCGCGACCGACCTGACACTGCCGGACGAGCGCATCACCACCCGCAGCATCGCGGACTGGCGCCGTCCCGCCAGCGCCGACTTTTCACTCGACCGGCGCCCGACGGTCTTCCTGCTGCTCGCCTAGAAATGCTTGCCGCAGGCTCGCTCAGCGCAGGCTGAAACCGGCCAGCACCCGCCCCAGGCTCTCGGCCATTTCGGCACCGAAGCGTCGCGCGAATTTCTCGGCAAAATTCGGCTTCACGGTGTAGTCGCGAATCTCCTCGGCACCGATGACGTCGCGCGCCACCGAGTCGAGCGTGCCGAAACCGTCGGCCAGCCCCAGTTCGACGCTCCTCGTGCCCGTCCACATGAGGCCCGAGAACATCTCGGGCGTTTCCTTCAGGCGTGCCCCTCGGCCCTGACGGACCACCTCGATGAACTGGCGATGGATATCGTCGAGCATCTCCTGCGCATGCGCCTTGTGACGCTCGTTCTGCGGCGAGAACGGATCGAGGAAGCCCTTGTTTTCTCCAGCCGTCAGCAGGCGGCGCTCGATGCCGAGCTTGTCCATGCTGCCCGTGAAGCCGAAGCCGTCCATGAGCACCCCGATCGAACCGACGATGCTCGCCTTGTCCACGAAAATCTTGTCCGCCGCCGAGGCGACGTAGTAACCGCCCGATGCGCAGACATCCTCCACCACGACATAGAGCGGCTTTCCGGCATGCTTGGCACGCAGGCGACGGATTTCATCGGTAATGATGCCGGCCTGGACCGGACTGCCGCCGGGGCTGTTGATGCGCAGCACGATGCCGGCCGCATGCTTGTCCTCGAAGGCGGCCTGCAGGGCACCGACGACATCGTCGGCATTCGCATCGCCCTTGGCCTGGATCACCCCCTGCAATTCGACCAGCGCCGTATGGCGGTTCGTTTCCCCTTCCGGCTGAACCTCGTCCCAGTCCACCAGCATGCCGAGCAGCACCGCCAGATAGGCGAAGCCCAGCAGCTTGAAGAAAATGCCCCAGCGTCGCGCACGACGCTGCTCGTGCACAGCCTCGAGTGCCACTTTCTCAAGAATCTTGCGTTCCCAGTTCGAATCGTCAGCCACGGTGCATCCCTTTTCGGTGATTCAGATCAGGCATTTTCGGCCAGCCAGTTCGCCAGTGCCTCGACCGTATCCGCACAGTATAGAGGTGCCGCTTCGCGCAGCGCCTCGACCGGGTGAGCCCCGTAAGAGACCCCCAGGGCATCCACGCCGGCATTTCTCGCCATGAGCAGATCGTGCGTGGTATCGCCGATCATCAAAGTCTGCGCCGGCGCGACGGCAAACTCGTCCATCAGTTCCTCGAGCATCTGCGGATGCGGCTTGGAATGGCACTCGTCGGCACAGCGCGTGGCATGGAAGAAATCGCCCAGCCCGGTATGCTCCAGTGCCCGATCCAGCCCGCGCCGCGACTTGCCGGTCGCCACACCCAGCCGGAATCCACTGCCCGACAGGCCACGCACCAGGTCGTCCGCCCCCGCGAACAGCGTCAGTTCGTGATCGCGCGACAGATAGTGATGACGATAGCGCTCGACCAGTTCGCCGTAATGATCCTCAGGCAGATCGGGCAAGGCATAGCGGAGGGCGGCATCGAGTCCCAGTCCGATGATGTGCCGCGCACGCTGCTCGGTGGGAGGCTCGACACCGAGGTCGCGCGCGGCCGCCTGGACGCTGTCGACAATCATGGCGGCGGAGTCCATCAAGGTGCCGTCCCAGTCGAACACGATCAGCTCATAGCGTTTCATCGGCACTTCCAATTTTCTCGAGAAATCTTTCCAGCTCCACCGGCAGCGGGGCCGCCAGCGCCAAGGGTTCGCCATTGAGCGGATGCGGCAGCCGCATCGCTGCGGCATGCAGGAACATGCGTTTCAGCCCCGCCTTTTGCAAGTCCCGGTTGAGCGTGAAGTCGCCATATTTTTCATCGCCGAGGATGGGAAACCCCAGATGGGCGAGGTGTACGCGTATCTGGTGGGTGCGGCCGGTACGCAACTCCACTTCGAGCAGGCTGAAAGACCCGAGCGGGGTTTTCCAGCGTCCCTGCAGGCGCATGATCGAATGGGCCTCTTTGCCTTCGGCCGAGACCCGCACACGCCGCTCCCCCTCCGACGTCTGGTACTTGAGCAGCGGCAGCTTGACATTGCGCAGCTGGTCCCGCCAATGTCCTTTCACGAGCGCCAGATAGCGCTTGTCGATGCCGCCGTCCCGGAACAGGTCGTGCAGGCGGGTCAGCGCGGAGCGCTTCTTGCCGATCACGAGCAGGCCGGACGTTTCACGGTCCAGACGGTGGGCCAGTTCGAGAAATTTCGCCTGCGGCCGTGCCTTGCGGAGCTGTTCGATGACCCCGAAGTCGACGCCGCTGCCACCGTGGACGGCCACCCCCGCCGGCTTGTCGATGACGAGCATCGCCTCGTCCTCGAACTCCACGGCGAACTCCCGTCCCGGAATGGACTGGGCATCCGGCTTTTCCGCCACCCGGACCGGCGGTACGCGGACACGGTCGCCGAGCGCCAGGCGCCGGTCGGCACCTACCCGTCCCTTGTTGACGCGTACCTCGCCGCTCCGGAGGATGCGATAGACATGGCTTTTCGGCACTCCCTTGAGATGCTTCATCAGGAAGTTGTCGACCCGCTGCCCTGCGCCGTCCTCACCGACTTCAAGGAATGTGACCGAATCTTTACTCAACTCTTTCATTTCCAATATAATGCCCGAGCTTTGCCGTCTCCGGACGGCACGCCCGACGACACGAAGCTGCGCCGGGGTGCCGGACGACGACGTTGCCGGCAGCGCGCGCCGCGATGACTTTTCCGCGAACCGCGCCCCGGCATGGGAAAGAACGAACGACCCCCGGCATTTTCAACGGCCCCGGCAATTCCCACTTTCCTGCAAGGCCCGGGTATGTCGCTCGCCCGAAGCAGCGATACTACTTTGTCTCAAGACATTTTTCGCGCACCAGACAGGCTTTGATACGCGCTGCCCGCCCGCAGATCCGGCCGGCAGCGTCATCCGACAAATTTCAGACCCTTTTGCCCAGTCCCTCATCCCTTTTCCGATGAAGCTGAATTCGCAAATCCGTTCATAACGCCGCATACCCAAGCGGCGTGATTTGTCGTGCCTTCCTGCCTGCGCGTGGGAGCACACATGAAACGCATGCTGTTCAATGCGACGCAAGCCGAGGAACTCCGCGTCGCGATCGTCGATGGCCAGAAACTGGTCGACCTCGACATCGAATCGGCCGCCAAGGAACAACGCAAGAGCAACATCTACAAGGCGGTCATCACCCGCATCGAGCCCAGCCTCGAAGCCGCCTTCGTCGACTACGGCGCCGAGCGCCATGGCTTCCTGCCGTTCAAGGAAGTCTCGCGCAGCTACTTCCTGCCTGACGTCGAACCCGGTCGCGCCCGCATTCAGGATGCGCTCAAGGTCGGTCAGGAGCTGATCGTCCAGGTCGAGAAGGACGAGCGCGGCAACAAGGGCGCCGCCCTGACCACCTACATCTCGCTGGCCGGCCGCTACCTGGTGCTGATGCCGAACAACCCGCGCGGCGGCGGCGTTTCGCGTCGCATCGAAGGCGAGGACCGGCAGGAACTGCGCGAGGTCATGGACCAGCTCGACGTGCCGAACGGCATGAGCCTGATCGCCCGTACCGCCGGCATCGGTCGCACTGCCGAGGAACTGCAATGGGACCTCAATTACCTGCTGCAGCTCTGGGGCGCCATCGACGGCGCGGCCAAGGCACAGGCCGGCGCCTTCCTGATCTACCAGGAATCGAGCCTCGTCATCCGCGCCATCCGCGACTACTTCCAGCCCGAGATCGGCGAGATCCTGATCGACACCGACGACATCTTCGAGCAGGCCCAGCAGTTCATGGCCCACGTGATGCCGGGCAACGTCTCCCGCGTGAAGCGCTACCGCGACGACGTGCCGCTGTTCTCGCGCTTCCAGATCGAGCACCAGATCGAGTCGGCCTACTCGCGCCAGGTGAACCTTCCTTCGGGCGGTGCAGTCGTCATCGACCATACCGAGGCGCTGGTTGCGGTGGACGTGAACTCCGGCCGCGCAACGAAGGGCGCCGACATCGAGGAAACCGCACTGCGCACCAACCTCGAAGCCGCCGACGAAATCGCCCGCCAGTTGCGCCTGCGCGACCTGGGCGGCCTGATCGTGATCGACTTCATCGACATGGAGTCCTCCAGAAGCCAGCGCGAAGTCGAGAACCGCCTGCGCGACGCCCTGCACTTCGATCGCGCCCGCGTCCAGACCGGCAAGATCTCGCGCTTCGGTCTGCTCGAGCTGTCGCGCCAGCGCCTGCGTCCGGCCCTCGCCGAGACCAGCTACATCACCTGCCCGCGCTGTACGGGTACCGGCCACATCCGCTCGACCGAATCCGCCGCCCTGCACATCCTGCGCATCCTCGAGGAGGAGGCGATGAAGGAGAACACCGGCGCGATCCACGTGCAGGTCCCCGTCGATGTAGGCACCTTCCTCCTGAACGAGAAGCGCATCGACATCGCACGCATCGAGACGCGCCACCGCGTCAACCTCTTGATCGTGCCGAACCGTCATCTCGAAACACCGCAGCACGAGATCATCCGCCTGCGCCACGACCAGTTGAACCAGGAAGGTGTCGCGCTCGCCAGCTACGAGATGGCCGTCAAGCCAAGCGAGGAATCGGCCTCTCCGGCCGGCCAGACCGAAAACAAGGCACCGCGTGCCGAAGCTGCCGTGAAGGGCATCACTCCCGATCAGCCGGCTCCGGTCGCTCCGGTCCCCGTACCCGAAAAAGCGCCCGGACTGTTCGCGAAGATCATCTCTTGGTTTACCGGTGGCGACAAGAAGGAAGAAGTCGAACCCGAGAAGAAGACTGGCAAGCCCGGACGTCGCGAACGCAGCGAACGTGGCGAACGGAGTGGCCGGGGCGAACGGGACCGTGGCGGCCGCAACCGCAGGGAAGGCCGTGATGGCAATCGCGAGCGTGGCGAACGCGGCGAACGCAATGCCGCCGAGACCTCACAGAAGCAGGAGCGCAAGGACGCCGGTGAACGGAAGGAGCGCGCCCCCCGCGAAGGTGGTGAAAACCGGGAAGGCCGCGACAATCGTCAGGGCCGCAAGGAGCCACGTGGCGAACGCAGCGAGCGCAGCGGCCGGGACAGTCGTCGCGAAAACCGCAACGAGTCACGCAACGAAGAGGCCCGTCCGACCGAGACCGCGGCAATCATCGCGACCGGCAGTGCGCCGGCTGCCGGCGAAGCTGCAGGCCAGGATGCCGCCAGTGAAGGCAATCGCCGCCGTGGTCGCCGCGGCGGTCGCGGCCGCGGCGAGCGTCGCCAGGAAGAAGGCGCTACGTCAGCCGCGGAAAATCAGCTGATCCCCGCAGCCGTCACGGCTGAATCCACCCCGGATGCCGTCCCGCCAGCGCCGACTTCTGCCGTTGCCGAGGTCGCCGTCGATGTGGCACCGGCTGAACCGGCCGCGGCGAAGCCGATGCCCTGGCCGACACCGCTCCAGCTACCTTCCGCCTCTCCCGAGGAAGCCGCCCCCCTGGCAGCCCCCGCCGTCGAAGCGATCGTTCCCGCTCTCGAGCCGGCTCCGGTCGTCGCTGCGGCAGCTACGACGGTAGCCCCAGTAATCACGGCGCCCGAGAACCCGATCGACCTGTCGTCGGAACTCGAGAAGGCCGGCCTGCAACTGGTGGAAACCAGCGGTGCAGCACCGCAGGCTCCCGCGCAGCAGGTGCCGGCTCAGCCACTGGGCCGCAAGCCCAAACCGGCTCCGGTCATCAGCAACGAACCGCTGCAGATGGTCGAAACCCAGAGCAGGGAATAAGCACGCCCTGCCCGCGATTCAGGGGGGCGCCGCTGGCGCCCCCTTATTTTTTGGCCAACTGGTCGAGCAGGCCGTTGGCGGCATCCTCGATCAGGTCGAGGACACGCTGGAAACCTTCCGGCCCACCGTAATAGGGGTCGGGCACCTCTTCCTCGTCGAAGCGGGTCGAAAATTCGAGAAACAGCCCCAGCTTGTGTTGATGCTCGGCCGGACAAGCCTGGCGCAGCAGGTCGAGATTGTCGCGATCCATCGCGAGAATGTGGTCGAAGCGGGAGAAGTCACAAGTACCGACCTGACGCGCCTTGAGTGACGACAGGTCGTAGCCGCGGCCTTCGGCTGCCTGCCGCGCCCGCTTGTCGGGCGGATTCCCGATGTGGAAACCATGCGTACCGGCCGAATCGAATTCAAAGACGCTTGCCAGCCCGGCACGCTCCGCCAGCGTCCGCGTCACGCCCTCTGCGGTCGGCGAACGACAGATATTGCCCATGCAGCAAAATAAAATCCTGATTTTCGTTTTGTTCATTTATATCAATATATTAAAAAATACCATCCATATTTTCGTATAAAGGCGGTCCGGTTACCGCTGCAGGATGCGCGCTTCGAACTGGATGGTAAAGCGATTCGGCGCGGCTTTCCACTCACGGATCGACATGGTTCATTTCTGACTGATGTTGCGTGGCACCAGTCAGAAAGTTCATCATCAAAAGGTTGTGCTTTTCAGCCCCGCATGTTCGATTCTGCGGCGGAGGCGAACAGCCCGGCGCGGGCATGTTCGCTGACCACGCGAGCTGCCGGATGGGTCAGGCGTCGCTCCGGTGAAATAAGGAAAAAGCGTTCGCGAACATCCTCTGTCGTGCCGATCCATTCGACCTTGTAGTGCGCCACGACGTCCGCGAGACTGGCGGTCGCCGCAGGGAAAACCCCCGCGCCGCCCTCGCCGAACGCTTTCATCAGGGCGCTGTCGTCGAACTCGCCGACGATCCGCATCCGGACCCCCTGCCGTTCCAGCCAGCGTGGCAACGCCCCGTGCAACGCACTGTCCTTGCCGGGCAGCAACAGCGGCTGCCCCTGCAGACTGGCCGGGAATCCGTCTTTCAGCTTGCCCGCCAGCGATGGAGCCGCCATGAAGGCCACGGCCGAATCGCCCAGAGGATGGCTGTAGCCCTTGATTTCGGTACCCGGCGGCATCGGGCGATCGGACAACACCATGTCCAGGCGATGGATCGCCATCCCGGCCAGCAGGCCTTCGAGCCTGTCCTCCTGGCATATCAGGCGCACCGCATCGGGCAGTTCCAGAACCGGTGCGAGCAACCGGTGGGCGACGAACTTCGGCACGACGTCCGCAATGCCGACGCGGAAGGTCACAAAGCGATCTTCACCGCCGTGGCGCAGGACATCCTCCAGTTCGGCGCCAGCCTGAAATATTTCCTCGGCATAGGACAGGGCCAGCTTGCCTGCCGCCGTGAGCTCCATCCGGCGCCCGGTACGGCTGAAGAGCGCCACCCCAAGCCGCTCTTCGAATTGCGATATCTGGCCCGACAGAGTCTGCGGTGCCAGATGAAGGCGCTCGGATGCCTTGATGATGCCGCCCTCGCGGGCAACGCTGACGAAGTAATAAAGGTGTTTGAAGTTGAGCATGGCCCTGGCTGTTGTCCGCTTTTTTCGAATGATTCGCCAATTATTATCTGTTTGTTACGAATTACAACCATCTCCATAATTCCACCACCTTGTCATGCAGGATGGAGCAGATGCTGAACCAGACCGATGCTGCCGCCGTCAGCTTCGCCACGGGCCCGATGTGGGCCGGCTTCATCGCCTTCGTGCTGGCCATGCTGGCCCTCGACCTGTTCGTCTTCGGTGGACGCAGGGTGCACCGGGTCCATGTGCGTGAAGCGGCCGCCTGGGTGGCGGTCTGGGTCAGCCTCGCCTTCGCCTTCGCAGGCCTGCTCTGGTGGTACCTGAACGACACCCAGGGCGCCGACGTGGCGCGCACGAAGACCCTGGAGTTCATTGCCGGCTACCTGATCGAGCAATCGCTGTCGATCGACAACATGTTCGTGTTCGTCATGATCTTCACCTACTTCGCGGTACCGCCCGAGATGCAGCGCCGCGTGCTGCTCTACGGCGTGCTCGGCGCCATCGTCATGCGCGCCGGAATGATCTTCGCCGGCGTCTGGCTGGTGCAGCAGTTCGCCTGGATCCTCTATGTCTTCGGCGCCTTCCTCGTGATCACCGGCATCAAGATGCTGATCTTCGCCGAGGCCGAGCCCGATCTCGAGAAGAATCCGCTATTGCGCTGGCTGCGCGGGCATCTGCGCATCACCCCGGAGTTCCATGGCGAGCGCTTCTTCGTCCGCCGGAACGGCATCCTGTGGGCGACGCCGATGTTCCTCGTGCTGGCACTCATCGAGGCCAGCGACCTGGTATTCGCGGTCGACAGCATCCCGGCCATCTTCGCCGTGACCACCGACCCCTTCATCGTGTTCACCTCGAACATCTTCGCCATCATGGGCCTGCGCGCGCTCTACTTCCTGCTCGCCGACATGGCAGAGCGTTTCCACCTGCTCAAGTACGGCCTCGCCATCGTGCTCGTCTTCATCGGCGGCAAGATGCTCGCGATGCCCTGGTTCCACATGCCTATCCAGTGGTCGCTATCCATCGTCGCCAGCATCATTCTCGTCTCGGTCGTGGCCAGCCTGGCGCTGTCGAAAGGCAAATCCGTTGCCGCAGGAGAGGAAGCATGAAGCCTACGCAAGTGATCCCCGTCCAGTACGACAGTGCACGCGATGACGACGGCCGCCTGGTCAGGCTGGTTTTCGACAGCACGCCGGCGTTGAAGGCGGCGGACCTCAATCCCTGGCTGGTCGCGGTCGATAGCTCGGACAACGCCCTGCGCGCCGTCGAGCATGCCGCCGGACAGGCAAGCGAGATGAACGCCTGCGCCCTGCATCTGATCCATGTGCAGCCATGGCTATCCAGGGAGGCCGCCGAGGTGGAACTCGCGCACCGGGCGCTGGGGGCAACAGCGCGGGCGCGCGGTCTGCTCGATGCCAGAGAGTTGCCGTGGCGCCTGCATGTGGCGATGGGCGAACCGGCCGATGAGATCCTCGAACAGGCCGCACGACTGGGCGCCAACGGCATCGTCATCGGCAGCCGCGGACTGAATGCCGTCCAAAGCCTGTTGTTCGGCTCCGTAGCCTACAAGGTCATGCACCTATCCCCCGTACCCGTGCTGGTGGTGCCCTGAGATGCGCCGTCCCGCCAGCGCCGACTTTTCTTCCCAACCCGAAAGGAGACCCAGATGAACAATAACTTCCCCCCTGCCCGGGCGATCGCCCTGCCACATGGCGGTGTCGAGTCCGTCCTCGCCACCAACAAGGTGATCCGCAACACCTATCTGCTGCTGTCGCTGACCCTCGCCTTCGCCGCCGTGACGGCCGGCGTGTCGGCGGCGCTCAAGCTGCCCCATCCCGGCATCCTGCTCACGCTCGGCGGCTTCTTCGGCCTGCTGTTCGCCGTACACAAGCTCAAGGACAGCGGCTGGGGCATCCTCGCCGTCTTCGGGCTGACCGGTTTCATGGGCTACACCCTGGGCCCGATCATCAACCGCTACCTCGGCCTGCCCAACGGCGGAGAGATCGTCATGCAGGCCATGGGTGCTACCGCCGTGATCTTCGTCGGCCTTTCCGCCTACGCGATCACCACGAAGAAGGACTTCAGCTTCATGGGCGGCTTCCTGATGGTCGGCATCCTGCTAGCGTTCATCGCAGGACTGGCGGCGATCTTCTTCGAGATTCCCGCCCTGTCCCTCACCGTCTCGGCCGCCTTCGTGCTGTTGATGTCCGGCCTCATCCTTTACGAAACGAGCAACATCATCCAGGGCGGCGAGACCAACTATGTGCTGGCCACGGTCACGCTGTTCGTTTCGATCTTCAACCTGTTCACCAGCCTGCTGCAATTGCTCGGCTTCATGAGCAGCAGCGACTGACCGGATCATCCCGGGATCTGCTACACCGGCCTTTCCGGACAACGCCCATGCTTGCCTAGGTGACATAATCACCGCTCGACACTGGCGAGCATGGGATGAAAAACCGCATCGAGCTGCTGCTGCACCACAAGGCGACGGCATGGGTCGTGCTGGCGCTTTCGCTGGCCATGACCCTGCTGGCGTGGGTCGTCGCGCATCGCTACATCCAGAAGGATGCCACCGAGCGATTCAATGCCGCCGTGCAACTGGCGCGTCACAGCATCGAAGAGCGCATGGCGGCCTACGAGTCGATCCTGCGGGCCGGCGCCGGGCTCATTGGCAGCAGCACGCACGTCTCGCGGAACGAGTGGCGGTTCTTCGTCGAAAGCCTGCAACTGAAAACCACCTATCCGGGCATCCAGGGGCTCGGCTATGCCGTAGTGGTTCCTGCCGCAGGCAAGGCTGCCCTGGAAAAATCCATCCGCGACGAAGGCTATCCGGACTTCGTGATCGATCCCGCCGGAGCACGGGACAGGTACAGCGCCATCATTTATCTGGAGCCCTTCGACTGGCGCAACCAGCGGGCCTTCGGCTACGACATGCTGTCGGAACCGGTCCGCCGGGAAGCGATGGAGCGTGCCGCAGCCACCGGACGCGCTGCCATGTCGGGACGCGTCACGCTCGTCCAGGAGACGGACGAGAATGTCCAGCCCGGTACGCTGCTGTATCTGCCGATCTACCGCAAGGACCTGCCGACCGGCACGCCGGAAGAACGCCTGACGGCACTGTCGGCATTCATCTACAGCCCCTTCCGCATCGGCGACCTGATGAACGGCATTCTCGGGCCGGGTGACGGATCGCTGCATTTCGATCTCTACGACGGGGCCGAAGCCGGCGAGGATCACCTGATGTACTGTTCCCGGCGGGCGCGGTCGACCGGCCCCCGGGACCCGTCCATGCACGTCGCCCGACAGGAAAATGCGCAGTTCGGCACGAACGTGCCGATCGAGGTTGCCGGACGGGTATGGACATTGCGATTCACCAGCAGCAGCGAATTCGAGTCGGCCGTCCACAGCATCCAGCCCGCGCTCATCGCCGCCGCCGGCATGGTGGCGAACCTGCTGCTGTTCTTCGTCCTCTTTTCGATCGCGCGCAACAGCCGGCTGCTGGCCCGCGAGAAGCGGCGCTTCGAAAGCGCCGTCGAGTCCGCCCCGATCGCCATGGTCATGGTGGATGAGGATGGCTGGATCGAACTGGTCAATGCCACCTTCGAAAAGATGTTCGGCTATGGCCGCCGGGAACTGATCGGCCGCAAGATCGAGGTGCTGCTGCCGGCCAGCCTGCACCATCAGCATGCCGCCTATCGCAGCCAGTACCTGGCAGACCCGGCGCTGCGCCAGATGGGCAAAGGACGGGAACTCTACGGCCTGCGCAAGGATGGCAGTCGGTTCGCCGTCGAGGTCGGCCTCAGCCTCATGCGGCGGGCGACCGGCAGACATGTGATCGCCACGGTGGCCGACATCACGGAACGCAAGCAGCAGGTGGAGGCCCTGAAGGAGAGGGAAGCGCGCTACCGTGGCGTAGTCGAAACCTCGCCGGACGGATTCTGGGCGACCAACCCCGAGGGACAGCTGATCGTGGTCAACGACGCCTACTGCCGCATGTCCGGCTACAGCCGAGAGGAATTGCTGGCGATGCACATTCCCGACCTCGAGGCGAACGAAAAACCCGAGGAAACGGCCGCCCACATCGAAAGGATCTACCGGGAAGGCTTCGATCGTTTCGAAACCGTCCACCGCCGCCGGGACGGCAGCCTGTGGCCGGCCGAAATCACCGTGAGCATCATTCCCTCCGTCGGCGAGCTGTTCGTCTTCGTGCGCGACCTCACCACCCTCAAGACGCTGGAAGCGGAACGCGCACGCAACGAAGCGCGAATCCGCAATCTCGCCTTCCACGACCCACTCACCGGCCTGCCGAACCGGCGCCTGCTGATCGACCGCCTGCGGCAGACGATCGCGGCGGCGCGACGCAGCCGCAAGCATGGCGCCCTGCTGTTCATCGATCTCGACAATTTCAAGCAGGTCAACGATACGCTCGGACATGAGGCTGGCGACCAGTTGCTGATCGAAGTCGCCCGTCGCCTCGACGCGTGCACGCGCGAGGAGGACACCGTGGCCCGCCTCGGCGGCGACGAGTTCGTGGTCATGCTGTCCGGCCTTGCCGAGTCGGAACGCGAGAGCATGCAGCAGGTCCGGCTCACCGGCGAGAAAATCCTGGCCGCCCTCAACCAGCCCTACCGGCTCGGCGAGCAGGACCATGACAACACGCCGAGCATCGGCGCGACGCTGTTCCGGGACGAGGAGGATGTCGACGCCATCCTGCGGCAGGCCGATGCCGCGATGTACCACGTCAAGTCGTCCGGGCGCAATGCGATGAATTTCCACGGTGACCCGCAGCCTGCCGACCGGATTTGATCCGCCGGCCCCTGCGAGGGGGCGCAGTACAATCGACCATCATGAAAAACATACTGACCGACCACAGCCGTCTGAGCGACCTCGACCTCCATCTCTTCCGCGAGGGCAGTCATACGCGCCTCTACGAACGTCTGGGAGCGCATGCCGAAATCCGGGACGGCATTGCCGGCTGCCATTTCGCCGTCTGGGCGCCGAATGCCCACGCCGTTTCCGTGATGGGCGATTTCAACGGCTGGCACCGCCACAACCACTGGCTGCGACAGATTCACGCCGACTCGGGCATCTGGGAAGGCTTCCTGCCCGGCGTCGAGGCCGGCCAGCGCTACAAGTTCCACATCGAGTCCGCCCTGCATGGCTACAAGGTCGACAAGGCCGACCCCTTCGCCTTCGCTGCCGAGGTCGCACCGGCAACGGCCTCGGTCGTCGCCGGCCTCGAGTACGGCTGGAACGACCACGAATGGATGGCCCGGCGCAAGCAGGCGAACGCCCTCGACGCCCCGGCCTCCGTTTACGAAGTGCATCTCGGCTCGTGGCGACGCTCGCCGGACGACCCCGAGCAGCCGCTGGGTTATCGCGAACTCGCACCGCAACTCGCCGACTACTGCGTCGAGATGGGCTTCACGCACGTCGAACTGCTGCCGGTGATGGAACATCCCTTCTACGGATCGTGGGGCTACCAGGTCACGGGCTATTTCGCGCCCACTTCGCGCTACGGCTCGCCGCAGGACTTCATGGCCCTCGTCGATCACCTTCACCAGCGCGGCATCGGCGTGATCCTCGACTGGGTGCCCTCGCACTTCCCGAATGACCAGCACGGGCTGGCCTATTTCGACGGCACGGCGCTTTACGAACATGAAGACCCGCGCCAGGGCTACCACCCCGAGTGGAGCAGCCAGATCTTCAACTACGGCCGCCACGAGGTCCGCGCCTTCCTGCTCTCCAGCGCGCTGTTCTGGCTCGACAAGTATCACATCGACGGCATCCGCGTCGATGCGGTCGCCTCGATGCTCTATCTCGACTACGCGCGCAAGGAAGGCGAGTGGATTCCCAACGAGCACGGCGGCCGGGAAAACATCCACGCCATCCAGTTCCTGCGCCAGCTCAACGAGGCCGTCTATCGCGACTTTCCCGACACGCAAACCGTCGCCGAGG